>NZ_MAPV01000241.1 GCF_001700505.1 Streptomyces mutomycini | reverse complement strand
AGGCGTACGTCCTCGTGCCAGACGTCCTCGGGCCACTGCTCCGGGTTGTAGTCGCCCCCGTAGGCGATTGCGCCGATCCGGTCCGTGAGGGCGAGCATCGGGTCGTTCACGACTTCACCGCCCCGGCGGCCAGGCCCGCGCGCCAGTAGCGCTGCAGGAGCAGGAAGGTGATCACGATGGGAACGACCGAGACGAGCGCGCCGACCAGGGTCAGCGTCTGGAGCTCCGGCGCCCTGCTGGTCTGGGACTGCCAGGTGAACAGGCCCAGGGTGACCGGGTAGAGCCGCTCGTCCTGAAGCATGATCAGAGGGAGCAGGAAGTTGTTCCAGATGACGACGAACTGGAAGAGGAAGACGGTCACCAGGGCCGGGGACATCATGCGCAGGGCGATGCTGCGGAAGATGGTCCACTCGCCGGCCCCGTCGATGCGGGCCGCCTCGATGACCTCGCCGGGGATGGACGCGGTGGCGAAGATCCGGGACAGGTAGACGCCGAACGGGCTGACGACGCTGGGCAGGAAGACCGACCAGAAGGTGTTGGTGGCGTCCACCTCGGCGAAGAGCAGGAAGAGGGGCAGCGCGAGGGCGGTGGCGGGCACCAGGACGCCGCCGAGAATCACCGAGAAGACCGCCTCCCTGCCCTTGAACCGGTAGACGGCCAGGGCGTATCCGGCCATTGCGGCGAGCAGCGTGCCGACCGCCGCACCGGCCCCGGCGTAGGCGAGGCTGTTGCCGAGCCAGCGCAGGTAGACACCGTCCTGCTGGGTGAGGAGCGCGGTGAGGTTCTCGCCCAGGTGCCAGTCGGCGGGGAGCAGACCGGGCGTGGTGACCAGGTCGCCCTGGCTCTTGGTCGCGGAGACCAGCAGCCAGTACACGGGCAGCAGCATGTAGGCGGCGACCAGCGTCATGAACACGAGTACCGGCACGCTCGACAGCGCGGGGCCGCGGCGCGGGCGCGCGGGCGCGTGTGCGCCCTCGGTGCGGGTGAGGAGGGTCATCCCTGCCTCCTGGCAGTGAAGCGGAGGAACAGGAAGGACAGCAGGAAGGTGGCCACTGCGAGGAGTACCGACAGGGCGGCCGCCTCACTGTAGTGATCACCCGCGGCGAGTGAGTAGGCGGCGAGGTTGGGGGTGTACGTGCTCGTCACGCTGGTGGAGATGGCACGGAACACCTGCGGCTCGGTGAACAGCTGGAAGGTGCCGATGAGGGAGAAGACACCGGTCAGCACGAGGGCCGGCCGGATCACGGGCACCTTGATGCGCAGGGCGATCGTCCATGCTCCCGCCCCGTCGACCCGCGCCGCCTCACTGAGGTCCGCGGGTACGGCCTGCAGCGCCGCGTACATGATGAGCATGTTGTAGCCGGTGTAGGTCCAGGTGACGACGTTGCCGATCGACCACAGGATGGCGTCCGGGCCGAGGAGATCGACGTCGATGTTCACCGAGCGGAGCAGCTCGACGACGGGGGACAGCCGGGGGTCGTACAGGAACGCCCACATCAGGGCGGCCACGACGCCGGGGATGCCGTACGGCACGAAGTAGACGAGGCGGAAGAACCGCTTGAGGCGCGCCACCGCGGAGTCGAGCAGCAGTGCGAGGGCCAGCGCGAGGGCCAGCATCACGGGTATCTGCACCAGGGCGAAGAGCGCCACGCGCAGCAGGCTGTCCGCGAAGAACGGCTCGGACATGACGTCGGCGTACTGCTGGAAACCGGCGAAGACCGTCTCCGTGCGGCCGAAGGTGCCGCCTGTTCGCTCCGTCTTGTGCAGGCTCTGCCAGAACGCGTAGCCGACCGGCACCAGGGTGAACAGGACGAAGGGGATCAGGAAGGGTGCGAGGAACGCGAACGGTGCGAGGGTGCGGCGGCTGCGGGAGGCCGCTGCCGCCGGGGTGCGGGTGGTCGTCACGGATGACTTTCGGGTCGGGTCCTGCCGGCGGGGCAGGGCGGGAGAAGACCGGCGGCAGGGGTCAGTCCGTCACGTCCAGCGACTGCTTGCGCAGCGACTCGGCGCTCTGCGAGTCGGTGTCCTTCAGCACATCGCCCAGCGTGCTGCCGCCGCCGGTGGCCTTGGCGGTGCCGTCGCTGAGGAAGCGGTAGGTGTCGGTCATGGTCGGACCCCACGTGAAGTCGGTGTCGACGTTCGCCGACGCCTCCGCGAACACGTCGAAGACCGGCTGCTTGCCGTAGAAGTCGACCGGCTGCTTCAGGGCGGGCAGTTCGAGACCTGCCTTGGCCGCGGGGTAGAGGCCGCCCTCCTTGTTGAGGATTCCCAGCGCCTTGGCGTCGGTGTTCAGCCACAGCGCGAACTTCGCCGCCTCGGCCGGGTGCTTGCTGCCCTTGAGGACGGCGGTGGTCGAACCGCCCCAGTTGCCCGCCTGCTTCTGGCCCTTCTCCCACTGCGGCATGGGGGCGACGGCCCACTTGCCGTCGGTGGCCTTGGCGTTGTCGCGGATGGTGCTGTAACCCCAGGCCGCGCTGATCCAGGTGACGACCTCGCCGTCGTTCCACGACTTGTACAGGGCGGGGGAGAAGCCCTGGAGATCGGTGGCGACGAGCTTGTCGTCGATGAGCTTCTGCCAGTAGTCGGCCACCTTGCGGCTCTCGGGCCGGTCGACGGTGACCTTCCACTTGTCGCCGTCGCGGTCGAACATGGGGGCCTTGTTCTGCCACAGCAGCCCCGTGAACCAGTTCGGGTCGGTCTGCGAGAAGTGGGTGATGTACTGCCCCTTCTTCGCCGCCTTGATCTTCCGGGCGGCGGACTCGTACTCCTCCCAGGTCGTCGGCGCGGCCAGGCCGAGCTTGTCGAAGACGTCCTTGCGGTAGAACAGCGCCATCGGGCCGGTGTCCTGGGGCACCGCCCACACGCCGTCCTCGCCCCCGGCGCCGAAGTCCACCTGCGACCAGGTCCAGTCGACGAACTTCGAGCCGGCCTCCTCGACCCCGTCGCACTTCGCGATGTCGGTGAGCCCGCCCTTGAGGCGGAAGCTGGCGAGCGAGTCGTACTCGATCTGCCCGAGGTCGGGGGCCTTGCCGGCCTTCAGCGCGTTGGACAGGTTCTGGTACGTGCCGGCGTTTCCGGACGGCGTCGTCCTGAGCTTGACCTGGACGTCGGGGTTCTCGCTGTTCCAGAGGTCGACGGCCTTCTGCATACCGGGCACCCACGACCAGTAGTCGAGGGTGACCTTGCCGGATGCGGGCTCACAGGCGGAACTCGCCTCCGTGCCGGCCTCGTCGTCCGGGCCGCCGCCGCACGCGGTCAGCGCCGTGAGGGTGAGAACGACGCTCCCGGCCAGGCCACGCCGGACGACGGAACGGCGCCGGGTGACCGAATCCCGCTTGCGAACTGCCATGAGGTTGCTCTCCTTCGAGCCGGGGGGCGTCATGCCTGGGTGAGGCGACGGCGGCTACCTTCACAACATTGGTAAACAAAAGTCAACAGTTCTGGTGAACTTCATGACGCACTGCGGCCGTTTCGTGATGCGCAGCTGTAAGGAAAGTTCAGCCTCGAAGAGCCGTTGACCTGCGCATACAGTGTTGATAGCTTCGTCGCTGGCCCGGCTGGAGGAGATGACGTAATCGATTACGTATGAGCCCCGGTCAGGTCGCTGCGCCTGTCGTCGTCAGGCGGGGGGAGGGCAGTGCTCACTGACCCGCGCGCGGGTCA
>NZ_MAPV01000240.1 GCF_001700505.1 Streptomyces mutomycini | reverse complement strand
CTACAGCTCGAAGGCCATCCGGACCTGGCTCAGGCTGCGGGGCGTCTGCCACACCATCCCGGAGCGGGCCGACCAGGTGCGCAACCGGTTACGGCGCGGCAGCCGCGGTGGACGGCCGCCGGCGTTCGACAAGCAGCTCTACAAGCGGCGCAATGTGGTGGAGCGGTGCTTCAATCGCTTGAAGCAGTGGCGAGGGATCGCCACCCGCTATGACAAGACCGCTGAGTCCTACCGAGCAGCCGTCACCCTCGCGTCACTTCTGATGTGGGCGTGACAGCTCTCCGGTGCAACGGTCCGTTCGAGAAAGGACTCCGGTCACGGATGCTGAGAAAGGTTCTCGTTCGGTGCGCGGCAGCGGTACCTCGACCAGTTTGCCGTCATAGATCATCCACAGGCCGAAGCAGTCGTCGTCCTCGTCGCGAACGAGGACTTGAACGGAGTACGGATCCGGCCATGCCAGAGACTCCAGTCGGCTCAGCAACCCACCCCAATTGTGGCGGATGAACTGGATGACCCACACGTAACACTCTTCGGACGACATACGTGACCCGTCGAACATTCCGTCGTCCACACGTGTGAAGCACTGATGCCAGGCCCGGCCCTCGTCGGGGCGAGTCAGAGGTTCCATGACCTCTTCAGCCCTTCGTGCCAGGACGATGACCTCTGCGTATCTACTCATCAACCCATGATGATCGTGGCCTGTCAGAGCGGGGCCGAAAGCTGATCACATTTTGACGACAGGACCTAGGAGGAAGGACAGCGCCGTC
>NZ_MAPV01000024.1 GCF_001700505.1 Streptomyces mutomycini | reverse complement strand
TCGAACTGCAGGTCGGCTGCGGCCGCCCGCATGCGGTCCGTCATCTCCTCGATGATTCCCGCGAGCTCCGCGGCCGGCCGGTCGGTGACCACCGCGCCGTCCTTCTTCGCCTTGCCCCCCGCAGCGGCCCTGCCCCCCAGTGAGGGGACCGGGGCCTTGGTGTCCTTGGCCTGCCGGTAGCCGGTGCCGAGGAGCTGCTCGGTATCGACCTCCTCGCGGGCGATGGACGCGACGATGTCGTTGATCTTCTTGCGGAGCGGCTGCGGGTCGACCCCGCGCTCGGTGTTGTAGGCGATCTGCTTCTCGCGGCGGCGGTTGGTCTCGTCGATGGCCTGCGCCATCGCGGGAGTGATCTTGTCGGCGTACATATGGACCTGCCCCGAGACGTTACGGGCGGCGCGTCCGATGGTCTGGATCAGCGACGTGCCGGACCGCAGGAAGCCCTGCTTGTCGGCGTCGAGGATGGCGACCAGCGACACCTCGGGCAGGTCGAGGCCCTCACGCAGGAGGTTGATCCCGACCAGGACGTCGTACTCACCGGAGCGCAGCTCACGCAGCAGTTCGATGCGGCGCAGCGTGTCGACGTCGCTGTGGAGGTAGCGGACCTGGATGCCCAGCTCCAGGAAGTAGTCCGTGAGGTCCTCGGACATCTTCTTGGTGAGGGTGGTGACCAGGACGCGCTCGTCCTTCTCGGTCCGCTTGCGGATCTCGTGCACCAGGTCGTCGATCTGGCCCTCGGTGGGCTTGACGACGACCTCCGGGTCGACGAGCCCGGTGGGCCGGATGATCTGCTCGACGAAACCGTCGCCGCGGGACAGCTCGTACTTCCCGGGTGTCGCCGAGAGGTAGACCGTCTGACCGATCCGGCCCAGGAACTCCTCCCACTTCAGCGGACGGTTGTCCAGGGCGGACGGCAGCCGGAAGCCGTGGTCGACGAGGGTCCGCTTGCGGGAGGCGTCGCCCTCGTACATCGCGCCGATCTGCGGCACGGTGACGTGCGACTCGTCCAGGACGAGGAGGAAGTCCTCGGGGAAGTAGTCGAGGAGGGTGTTGGGGGCGGTGCCGGGGAGACGGCCGTCGAAGTGCATCGAGTAGTTCTCCACGCCGGAGCAGCTGCCGATCTGGCGGAGCATCTCGATGTCGTAGGTGGTGCGCATGCGCAGCCGCTGGGCCTCCAGCATCTTGCCCTGCTTCTCCAGCTCGGCGAGGCGCTGCTCCAGCTCCTGCTCGATGCCGCCGACCGCCTTCTCCATGCGCTCGGGGCCCGCCACGTAGTGGCTGGCGGGGAAGACGTGGAGTGCGGTGTCCTCGCTGATGACCTCACCGGTGAGCGGGTGGAGGGTCGAGAGCGCCTCGATCTCGTCGCCGAACATCTCGATGCGGACGGCGAGCTCCTCGTACACCGGGAAGATCTCGATCGTGTCGCCGCGCACCCGGAAGGTGCCGCGGGTGAACGCGAGGTCGTTGCGGGTGTACTGGATCTCGACGAAGCGGCGCAGCAGCTGGTCGCGGTCGACCTCGTCGCCGACCTTGAGCTGGACCATCCGGTCCACGTACTCCTGCGGGGTGCCCAGGCCGTAGATGCAGGAGACCGAGGCGACCACGACGACGTCGCGGCGGGTGAGCAGCGAATTGGTGGCGGAGTGCCGCAGGCGCTCCACCTCCTCGTTGATCGAGGAGTCCTTCTCGATGTAGGTGTCCGACTGCGGGACGTACGCCTCGGGCTGGTAGTAGTCGTAGTACGAGACGAAGTACTCCACGGCGTTGTTCGGGAGGAGCTCGCGGAACTCGTTGGCCAGCTGGGCGGCCAGCGTCTTGTTCGGCGCCATCACCAGGGTGGGGCGCTGCAGCTTCTCGATCATCCAGGCGGTCGTCGCCGACTTGCCCGTGCCGGTCGCGCCGAGCAGGACGACGTCCTTCTCCCCGGCGCGGACGCGCCGCTCCAGTTCGGTGATGGCCGCGGGCTGGTCACCGCTGGGCCGGTAGGGACTGACGACCTCGAAAGGCGCCGTCGAACGTTCGATCTTCGAGACTGGCCGCATGCAACCACCGTACGACCCCGCACTGACAACGGCCGGGGATCAGCGGTTCCGCGACTCCCGGTACGTCCTGCGCGAGGCGGACTCGCGGGGCGGCGCGGGGCGGCGCTGGCCGGGGATCGAGCCCAACGGCCCGCCGCGCCGGGGAACGTGTCCGCACTGCCGGCCCGCCCTTTCCGGCACGCCGCCGGTCACCACCAGCGGGTCGACCATCACGACCACCGCCGCGAGCAGCAGGAAGCAGCCCGGCCCGATCATCATCGGCAGGAGCAGCGAGGCGGGTGCCTCGCCGGGCGGTGACGGGGCCGAGGCGGGGTGCAGGTGCACCTGGAGCGCCGCCATGCCCGTGTAGTGCATCCCGCTCACGGCCACGCCCATGACCACGCTGGCGCCGAGGCTGGGGAGGAAGCCGTGGATGGAGACCGCCGCCCACAGCGAGGCGGTCGCGGCCACCACGGCGATCACGACGGAGAGCCCGACGGTGAGCGTGTCGTACTCGAACACACCGTCGAAGTTCATTCCGGCCATGCCGAGGTAGTGCATGGAGGCGACCCCGAGACCGGTGATCGTCCCGCCCGTGACCAGTGCCATGCGGGTGGCTCCCCGGTAGCCGACGAGGAAGATACCGACCCCGACCATCACGACCGCCACGGCGAGGCTCGCGTAGGTGAGGGGCCGGTCGTAGCTCACCGGCGCCTCCCGGACGGAGAAGCCCAGCATCGCGATGAAGTGCATCGTCCAGATGCCGGACCCGATGGAGGTCGCCGCAAGGGCCAGCCAGCCGGCTCTGTACGCGCCTCGCGTGCGCAGCGACCGCGTGGTGCAGCGAAGACCGAGAGCAGCACCGAGGCATGCCAGGAGGAACGCCGTGACCGGCGTCACGAGGCCGTAGGTGAATCCGTCGACTGTGCCCTGCATGCTGGTACGCCCTTCGCGCTGTGCCCGGGTTCGGGGGTGACCCTAAGGGGCAAGGCCCGGCAAGCAAACATAAGAGCGGCATTTTATCCGTCTCTGGGCCCTTCGAGGATCCGGCGGCCGACATTCCGTTCACAACATGGCCATCATCACCCTCCTCTCCGTTGGGGACCGGATGCGAGGCTGCTGCCTGTCCGCTTCCCGACGCGAGGAGTACACGTGTCCGCACGCACAGCAACCGCCTCCGGTGCCGTAGCCGCCCTGCTCGGCGCCTGCGTCCTGCTGCCCGCCAGCCAGTCGCAGGCCGCGGGCGCGCAGGACGGTCCGGTCGTCTACGCCCACCGGGGTGCTTCCGCCTACGCCCCGGAGAACACCCTGGCGGCCGTCGACGCGGCCGACGATCTGGGCATCGCCTGGGTGGAGAACGATGTGCAGCTCACCAAGGACGGCGTGCTGGTCGTCGTGCACGACACCACTCTGAGCAGGACCACCGACGCCGAGGAGGTCTTCCCCGGCCGTGCGCCCTGGGCGGTCAAGGACTTCACCGCGGCGGAGATCGCGAAGCTGGACGCGGGCAGCTGGTTCGGCGCCGGCTTCGCGGGAGCCCGGGTGCCCACGCTCACGCAGTTCCTGCACCGGCTGGAGCGCAACCGCCAGAAGCTGCTCCTGGAGATCAAGAGCCCGCAGACCTACCCGGGGATCGAGCGGGAGACCCTGCGCGTCCTCGGCGAGGAGGGGTGGCTCGACCGGGGTCACGTGCGGCACAGGCTGATCATCCAGAGCTTCGGTGCAGAGAGTGTGAAAACTGTCCACGCCCAGCGTCCGGACGTCGTCACGGGCTTCCTGGGGACCCCCGCGGTGGCCGATCTGCCGTCGTACGCGGCGTTCACCGACCAGATCAATCCGTCGTACACGACCATCGGCGCCGACTACGTCGCCGCTGTGCAGAAGCTGAAGGGCGCGCACGGCAAGCCGCTCCGGGTGAACACCTGGACGGTGAACGACGCGGCGAAGGCGGCGGAGGTGGCCGGCTTCGGCGTGGACGGCATCATCACCAACAACCCCGACACCGTCCGGGACGCCACCCGCTGAGCGGCCTCACGGGGCGTCGGTGTCAGTGCCCGGTCGTACCGTGGTGCGCATGGAGAGCAACGAGCAGGTCGTGGAGTGGTCCGTCGTGCCGAGCGACATCGGCCCGCTCCTGCTCGCCGCGACCCGTGCGGGCCTGGTGACCGTGGCCTTCCACGCGCGCCCCGTGGTCCGGGACAAGGCACTCGGACAGCTGCGGACACGGCTGGGCGCGGAGCCGGTGGAGGCCCCGGACTCCGCGCTGCTGGCCGAGCCGGTGCGCCAGTTCGCGGCCTACTTCGCCGGAGGACTCAGGGAGTTCTCGCTGGCTCTTGACTGGTCGCTGAGCTCCGGCTTCCAGCGCGAGGTGCTCCGCGAGCTGGCGTCCGGCGTGCCCTACGGGACGGTCGTGGGCTACGGCGCACTGGCGAGCCGGGTCGGGCAACCGGGCGCCGCCCAGGCAGTGGGGGCCGCCATGGGCTCCAACCCGCTGCCGGTGGTGGTTCCGTGCCACCGGGTGGTGGAGAGCGACGGAGGGCTGGGCGGGTTCGGCGGCGGGACTGAGACGAAACGGCAGCTGCTGGCACTCGAGGGGATACTTCCGCAGCCCCTCTTCTGATGTTTCCGATGCAGGGGCCTTCCGGGTTCTGAGGCCTTCCCGTCTCCCAGTGGCTCCCCCTCCGCGGCGGGATCCGCCCGTTCGATGTCGCACGGAGGCGCGAGCTGGCACACTGCGGCGGTGACGACAGGTCTCCCCGCATCCCGGATCACGGCCGCCGAGCTGCCGGCCCTTCGGCGCCGGATATCCGCCGTGCTCATCGGCAGTCAGATACTCGGCGGTCTCGGCGTGGCCGTCGGTATCGCGCTCGCCCCGGTCCTGGCGGCCCAGGTGAGCGGAACAGAAGCCCTTTCGGGGCTCGCGCCGACCGCCTCCGTGACGGGCACGGCACTGCTGTCGCTGCCGCTGGCCGCCCTGATGACCTCGCGGGGCAGGCGCGCCGGACTCGTCCTGGCGTATCTGATCGGGGCGCTCGGAGCGTTCCTCGTCGTGACCGCCGCAGTCGTGGGCAGTTTTCCGCTGCTGCTGCTCGGGATGGCCGGCTTCGGCGCGGGATCGTCGGCCAATCTGCAGGCGCGGTTCGCGGCGGCGGACCTCGCGGAGCCCGAGCGGCGTGGCAGGGCGATCTCCACCGTCATCTGGGCCACCACGATCGGTTCGGTGCTGGGCCCCAACATCGCGGCGCCCGCAAGCCGTGTGTTCCAGAGCACGTTCGTGCCGGAGACGGCCGGCCCGTTCGCCTGGGCCCTCGTCATCTTCCTGCTCGCCGGAGCCCTGGTCGCCGTGCTTCTGCGTCCCGATCCGCTGCTGACGGCGCGGGCGCTCGCGTCCCCGGCCACGACGACCGCCGCGAGCCGCTCGCTGCGGGCCGGGCTCGCGGCGGTGCGGGCGTCACCGATGGCCCGGGTGGCGCTCGTGACCGTCAGCGTGTCCCACACCGCGATGGTCTCCATCATGGTCATGACCCCCGTCCACCTGGGGCACCACGGTGCGGACATCCAGCTGATCGGCCTGGTCATCAGCGGACACATCGCGGGGATGTACGCCTTCTCCCCCGTCATGGGCTGGCTCTCCGACCGGGTCGGCCGGCTCTCCGTCATCGGGCTGGCCGCCGGACTGCTGTGCTGCGCGGCACTGCTGGCCGGCACCTCGGGTGACGGGCACGCCCGGACGGCCACGGGCCTGTTCGTCCTCGGTCTCGGCTGGTCGGCGGGTCTGGTCGCCGGCTCGGCACTGCTGACCGACTCCGTACCGCAGGAAGCGCGGGCAGCCGTGCAGGGGCTCTCCGACCTCTCGATGAACGCGGCGGCCGGCATCGGCAGGAGGAGGCAGGCGACGACCGCGTTGAGCCAGCCGTAGCCCAGCCGGGAGACGATCACCCCGGCGACAGCGCCGCCGATGCCGGCCGCCGCGTTCATCGAGA
>NZ_MAPV01000239.1 GCF_001700505.1 Streptomyces mutomycini | reverse complement strand
CGCCACACTGCCCGAGTTACCTGTTCCCAGGAAAGCGCCGACGTCCTGGGGTACGGAGCCCAGGCGGGCAGCGTAGTCGTGATACATCAGTCCCGCGAAAACTCCCGTGCGGCTGCCGCGCAGCGAGTCCGGGTCGATGCCCGCCCGCTCGACGGCCTCCCACGAGGTCTCGAGCAGCAGCCGCTGCTGCGGGTCCATCGCCAGTGCCTCTCGCGGCGAGATCCCGAAGAAGCCGGGGTCGAACTGACCCGCGTCGTACAGGAAGCCGCCCTCGATGGTCCTGGACTTGCCTTCCCTGCCGGCGTCGGATTCGTACATGCCGTCAAGGCTCCAGCCACGGTCGGTCGGGAATCCGGAGATCCCCTCCCCCGCCATGGAGACGAGGCGCCACAGGTCCTCGGGAGCGGTGACGCCACCCGGATAGCGGCAGCTCATGCCGACGATCGCGATGGGCTCGTCGTCCGCGAAGGCCGCCGCTCCCGCTACCACTGCCCCCTCGGGCTCAACGCCCCGCGCCTCGTCCAGCAGGAAGTCGGCGAGCACGGCAGGGGTCGGGTAGTCGAAGACCAAGGTCGCGGGCAGCCGCAGCCCGGTCGCCGCGTTGAGCCGGTTACGCAGCTCGACGGCAGTCAGGGAATCGAAGCCCAGCTCCTTGAACGCGTGCCTGGACTTGATGGCTTCACTCGACGCGTACCCGAGGACCGCCGCGACCTGGGTGCGCACCAAGCCGTCGACGAAGCGAATCCGCTCGTCCTGTCCAAGTGCCTTCAGCCGTGCGGCGAAGCCCGACTCGGACTCGCCGGACTTCGCGGTACGGCGGCCGGGGACACGTACGAGTGCACGGAAGAGCTGCGGCACCCCCTCGGCCACAGCGCGCTTGCGCCACACCGCGAGGTCGAGCCGTACCGGCACCACTGCCGCGCGGTCGAGACCCGCAGCGGCGTCGAAGAGCGCCAGGCCCTCGTCCACCGACAGGGGCGGCACACCGGACCGTGCCATGCGCTGCGTGTCGGTGTCGTCGAGGCGGCCGAGCATCCCGCTCTCCGCCCAGGGTCCCCAGGCCAGTGACTGCCCCGCGAGTCCTTCCGCACGACGCACCTCGGCCAGAGCGTCGAGGAACGCGTTCGCAGCGGCGTAGTTCGCCTGACCCGCACCACCGAACACACCGGCGGCCGACGAGAACAGCGTGAACATCGACAGATCCATGCCAAGCGTCAGCTCATGCAGGTTCCACGCCGCATCGACCTTCGGCCGCATCACCGCAGCCAACCGCTCCGGCGTAAGCGACGACACCACACCGTCGTCCAGCACACCCGCCGTATGCACCACACCCGTCAACGGATGCTCCGGAGCGATGCCGTCCAGCACCTCACCCAATGACGTGCGATCCGCCACATCACACGCGACGAAGCTTGCCTGTGCGCCGAGTTCCTCCAACTCCGCGACCAGGTCGGCAGCCCCCGGAGCATCCGCACCCCGCCGGCTCACCAGCAGCAGATGACGAACACCACGCTCCACCACCAGATGCCGCGCCACCAGCCCACCCAGCGCACCACTGGCACCGGTCACCAGCACCGTGCCCACACCATCGGGCTCGATCACCTCGCCCGACCCGACCGCCGTACGCACGAGCCTCGGCACGAACACGGCGCCGCCGCGTACCGCCACCTGCGGCTCATCCGAAGCCACGGCGGCCGACAGGACCGCCCACGACGCCTCGGCCCCATCGACGTCCGCCAGCACCAACCGGCCGGGATTCTCGGACTGCGCCGTCCGCACCAGACCCCACACAGCAGCCTGCACAGGATCCGGGGCTTCCTGGCCGTCGCAAGCCACCGCACCCGAAGTCACCACCACCAACCGCGCATCGGCGAACCGCTCGTCCGCCAACCACCCCTGCACCAGTCCCAGTGCCCGGGCCGCGACTTCATGCGTACTGGACACCACATCGCCTGGCGCCGAACCGGGCTCAGCGAACGAGACCGCCACCACGCCCGGCACCGACTCACCGGAGTCCGCCGCAGCGGTGAACGCAGCCAGGTCGGCGTAGCGCAGTCTGGGTACGCCGATCGAGTCGCCCAACGCGGCCCAGCGGGCCTCGACCCGCTCCTCCGCCACCTCGTGGCTGATCCAGTCCACCTGGAACAGCGCGTCGCGCGTTCCGGTGTCGGCGGCAGCCGTGAGCTGGTCCGGCGAGATCGCGCGAAGGGCGAGCGACTCGACAGAGGCAACCGGCGCGCCCGTGCTGTCGGCGAGCACCAGGGAGACACCCGAACCGACGGATGTGATCCGTACCCGCAGGAGGGTCGCCCCCACGGCGGACACCGACACCCCGCTCCATGCGAACGGCAGGCGTGCTTCTCCGGCCGTGCCCTCGCCCTCGCCGGCCGCAAGACCCATCGTGTGCAGCGCGGAGTCCAGCAGGGCGGGGTGGACGCCGAACCCCGCGGCATCCGTTCCCTCAGGCAGTGCGACCTCGGCGAACAGCTCGTCGCCACGCCGCCAGGCAGCCCGCAGCCCCTGGAACGTCGGACCGTAGCCGAACCCCACCTCCGCCAGGTTCTCGTACAGACCCGTGGCGTCGAGGGCAACGGCAGCTCGCGGCGGCCACTCCTCCAGCGGCTCGCCTGCCGGTACGCCGACCGCGGACAACGTGCCGGCCGCGTGCCGTGTCCACTTCGCGTCCGCGTCCTCAGCAGGGCGCCCGTGAACGGCGATCGCCCGGCTGCCGTCGTCCTCGGCAGCGCCCAGGGTCAGCTGGACGGCCACCGCCCCGTGCTCGGGGAGAACCAAGGGCGCCTCAAGCGTGAGGTCGCTCAGGAGACCGCAGCCGACCTGCTCACCGACGTGCAGCGCCAGGTCGACGAAGGCCGTGCCCGGAAGCAGGACCGAGCCCATGACCATGTGGTCGCCGAGCCACGGATGCGACTCGACCGAAAGCCGGCCGGTGAACAGGTACTCATCGGCCTGAGCAACGACGACCTTGGCTCCCAGCAGCGGGTGCTCACCCGCGTTCTGGCCGAGGGCTCGTGCATCCGCAGCGCCGCTGAAGGACGAAGCGAGCCAGAAGTGTTCGTGCTGGAAGGCGTAGGTCGGCAGGTCCACGCGGCGCGCGCCGGTCCCGGCGAAGTACGCCGCCCAGTCGACCACCGATCCGCGTACGTGAAGTTCGGCAAGGGCGGTGACCACGGTCTGTGCCTCGTCGCGGTCCTTGCGCAGAACCGGTACGAGGGTCGAGTCCTCGACGCAGTCCTGTCCCATCGCGGAGAGCACGCCGTCAGGACCGAGCTCCAGGTATGTGGTCACG
>NZ_MAPV01000238.1 GCF_001700505.1 Streptomyces mutomycini | reverse complement strand
GGTACGGGGCGGCCGGGGTGCGGGGACGAGCCGGCGTCCGTGCACACCTGTTGCACGGATCGCCAGCTGGTTCTCCTCCAGGTCACGCGCCGCGAGAGTGGTGCGGAGTCGGTGCGCCGCACGCCGGTCCAGGTTCGCCGGGAGGTCGAGCAGGCCGCCCCAGCTCTCCGGGCGTTCGGCACCGATGACGCCGCCCAGTCCCCAGAGCAGGGCTTGGNNCCACGGAGACCGCGCCACGGGTCGCGATCCACAGCGGAGCCTGCACGGCGGTGTCCGAGAGGGCCTGTACGAAGGCCACCGTGTGCGCGAGCCCGGCCGGCACGGCTTCCGCCTGGGGGTGGGTGCGTGCGTCCAGGGCGAGGAGCGACAGGACTCCGGCGACGGCGGTGTCCGGTCCGTCGTCGAGCGCTGTGCGTATGAGGGCGGCCAGCGCTTCGCGATCGCTGCCGGGTGCCACACGGACCGCGACGACGTCGGCGGGGGCGAGCGCGTCGAGGCACTCTTCGAGATAGGGGTCGGCTGCGGTCGGGTCGGCAGCGGTGGTCGCGGGCAGCGCCACCAGGAACGTGCCCGTCGGCCGATGGGCAGTGGGCCTTTCCGCGATCCGCTGCCACACCACGCGGTAGCGCCAGGAGTCGACGGTGGACAGAGCGGTGCGCTGCCGTCGCCACGCGGACAGTGCGGGCAGTGCCGCTGCGAACGACTGCTCCGTGTCGACCGCGAGGGTCCGTGTGAGTGCCGCCAGGTCCGCGCCGTCGACGGCGGCCCAGAAGGCGTCGTCTTCCGGGGCGGTCCCGGGCCGGTCCGTGTCCGGCGTGCCGGGCAGCTCAAGCCAGTAGCGCCGGTGCTGGAACGCGTACGTGGGCAGGTCCACACGCCGGGCGCCGGTGCCGGCGAACACAGCCCGCCAGTCCGGTTCCACACCGTTCGCGTAGGCGGTGGCGAGCGAGGTCATGAACCGGCGGGGTTCGTCCTCGCCCCGCCGCAGGGTGCCGAGCGCGACCGCGTCGCCGTCCGCCGCGTCGAAGATCTCCTGGAGTCCCGCCGTGAGCACGGAGTGTGGGCTGACCTCGATGAACACTGTGTGGCCGTCGGCCAGAGCGGCGGCGGTCGCCGCCTCGAACTCCACCATGGAGCGCAGGTTGCGGTACCAGTAGTCCGCGTCCAGGCCGGCGGTGTCGATGAGACCGCCCGTCAGCGTGGAGTAGAACGGAACCGCCGCGGAGCGTGGCGCGAGCCCGCGCAGCGCATCCGCCAGCTCCGCACGGATGCTTTCGATCTGCGCCGAGTGGGACGCGTAGTCCATCGCGATGCGCCGGGTCCGCACTTCCTCTGCCGCGCATGCGGACACGAAGGCGTCCAGTGCGTCCAGGTCACCCGACACGACGACGGAGGTGGGTCCGTTCACCGCGGCCACCGACAGCCGGGTGCCGAACTGCCGCACCTGCTCGCGCACCCACTCCACTGGGCGCGGGACCGACACCATCCCGCCCTTGCCGGAGAGGGGCATCGTGACTTCACGCCGTCGCGCCACGAGGCGTGCCGCGTCCGGAAGGGAGAGGGCTCCGGCGACGGTGGCTGCGGTGATCTCGCCCTGGGAGTGGCCGATCACAGCGGCCGGCTCGACTCCGCACGAGCGCCACAGCTCGGCCAGGGAGACCATGACCGCCCACAGCACCAGCTGCATGACGTCAGCCCGGTCCGACGAGGGAGCGCCCTCCACACGTCGCACCACATCGAGGAGGGACCAGTCCGTGTAGGGCGCCAGCGCCTCACCGCATTCCGCGAGCCGTTCCGCGAAGACGGGGGACGACTCCACCAGGCCCGCCGCCATCCCGGTCCACTGCGCACCCTGCCCCGGGAACACGAAGACGGGCTTGACCCTGCGGGACGCGGTCCCCCGTACGGCACCGGCGGCCGAGCCGACGTGCGCCAGGGACCGGAGCGCGGTCAGGAAGCCGTCGTGGTCTTCCGCCACCAGGGCGACACGGTGCTCGAGCGAGGCCCTGGTGGTGGCGAGCGACCACCCGACGTCCGCCGGGGCCGGGCCGCCGCCGTTGCGTGTCTCCAGGTGGGCCAGCAGACGGGCGGCCTGGGCCGCGACCGCCTCCGGCGACTTCCCGGACAGCACCCACGGTGCGGTGCCGGTGGTGAGCAGGGTCCGTGCGTCGGCTCGGGGCGCATCCGCCGGACCGGGGTCCGGGCGGCTGTCGAGGGCGACGTGTTCGAGGATCACGTGCGCGTTGGTGCCACTGATCCCGAACGACGACACCCCCGCCCGGCGTGGCTCGCCCGTCTCGGGCCAGGCCACCTGCTCGGCCAGCAGCTCGACGCGACCGGCCGACCAGTCGACGTGCCTTGACGGCTCGTCGACGTGCAGGGTCCGCGGCAGCACACCGTGCCGCATGGCCATCACCATCTTGATCACACCGGCCACACCCGCAGCAGCCTGCGTATGGCCGATGTTCGACTTCAGCGACCCCAGCCACAGCGGGCGGTCATCAGTCCTCTCCTGTCCGTACGTGGCGATGAGCGCCTGCGCCTCGATCGGGTCGCCGAGTGTGGTGCCGGTGCCGTGCGCCTCCACCGCGTCGACCTGCGCGGCCGTGAGCCCGGCCCCTGCCAGGGCCTGCCGGATCACACGCTGCTGCGACGGGCCGTTGGGCGCGGTCAGACCGTTGGACGCACCGTCCTGGTTGACGGCGGAACCGCGCACCACGGCAAGGACCTCGTGCCCGTTGCGGCGCGCGTCCGACAGTCGTTCCACCAGCAGTACGCCTACGCCTTCGCCCCAGCCGGTGCCGTCGGCGGCGGCGGAGAAGGCCTTGCACCGGCCGTCCGCGGCCAGGCCACGCTGCCTGCTGAAGTCGATGAACGTGGCCGGGGTGGTCATCACCGTGACCCCGCCGGCGATCGCCATCGTGCACTCACCCGAGCGCAGCGACTGCACCGCCAGGTGCAACGCCACCAACGAGGAGGAGCACGCCGTGTCGACGGTGACCGCGGGTCCTTCCAGGCCCAAGGTGTACGAGACCCTGCCGGTGACGACACTGCTCGCGGTGCCCGTCCCGAGGTATCCGTCGACCCCTTCGGGCACGGCACCCACGCTCGCCGCGTGATTGTGGTACATCACCCCGGCGAACACTCCCGTGCGGCTGCCCCGCAGCGACAGCGGATCGATCCCGGCGCTCTCGAACGCCTCCCAGGACGCCTCCAGCAGCAATCGCTGCTGCGGGTCCATCGCCAGCGCCTCGTGCGGCGAGATCTTGAACGGTTCGGGGTCGAAGTCACCGGCGTCGTGCAGGAACCCGCCCTCGCGGGTGTAGCTGGTACCGGGCCGCTTCATCTCGGGGTCGTACAGCGCCTCGATGTCCCAGCCACGGTCGGTGGGGAAGCCGGTGATGCCGTCCCCGCCCGACGCCGCCAGTTCCCACAGCTCGTCGGGGGACCGTACGTCGCCGGGGTACCGGCAGCTCATCGCCACGATCGCGATCGGCTCGCTGTCCCTCTCCTCGACGGAGCGCAGCCGCTCGCCGGTCTCGTGCAGTTCGGCGGTGACCCGCCGGAGATATTCGCGGAGCTTGTCTTCGTTCGCCATCAGCGAGTCACCTGCCGAACTTGTTGTCGATAAAGTCGAACAGCTCGTCGTCTGAGGCTGTACCGAGTGTCTGACTGACGCTGGTCTCGTCACCGGCATCGTTGCCCGGGCCGTCATGGGCACCGGCCGGCTCGCACTCCTCTTTCCACCTGGTCATCAACGCGTGCAGCCGGGCGGTGACAGTGGCGACGGAGCCCTCGCCGTCGGGCGTGAGCGCGTCGAACTCCGACTCCAGCCGGTCGAGGGCCTCGAGCACCGAGACCATCGCCGCCTTGCCGGGGGCGATCTCGGTCAGGACGTGCTCGGACAGCGCGCCGGGGGTGGGGTGGTCGAAGACCAGAGTCGCGGGCAGCCGGAGTCCTGTCGCCGCATTCAGCCGGTTCCGGAGGTCGACAGCGGTCAGTGAATCGAAGCCCAGCTCTGTGAAGGCGTCATGAGGCTTGATGGACGCCCCGGAGGCATGGCCGAGGACGTCGGCGACCTGGTCGCACACCAGCTGGAGTACCAGCCGCTCACGCTCCGCAGCGGGTACCGCACGCATCCGCTCGGCGTAGAGGTGGGGCCCGCCGGACGCAGCGGTACGCGTCTCCTCGCCGAGGCGCCTGGCCGGCTTTCGTACGAGCGCCCGAAGCACCGTCGGCACATCGTCCGTCAGAGCATTCCTGCGCAGTACGGCGAAGTCGAGAGGGACGGGGACCAGCACCGGCTCGTCGGTCAATGTCGTTGCTGAGTCGAAGAGTTCGAGCCCGTGTGCCGAGGACAACGGCAGCAGCCCACCCCGGGCCATCCGCCGCAGATCATCCGCACCGAGCTGACCCGTCATCTCACTCGCCTGAGCCCACAAACCCCAGGCCAGCGACTGCCCCGCAAGCCCTTCCGCACGCCGCACCTCGGCCAGAGCATCCAGGAACGCGTTCGCAGCGGCGTAGTTCGCCTGACCCGCACCACCGAACACACCAGCCGCCGACGAGAACAGCGTGAACATCGACAGATCCATGCCAGACGTCAGCTCATGCAGATGCCACGCCGCATCGACCTTCGGCCGCAACACCGCAGCCAACCGCTCCGGCGTAAGCGACGACACCACACCGTCATCCAGCACACCCGCCGTATGCACCACACCCGTCAACGGATGCTCCGAAGCAATACCGCCCAGCACCTCGGCCAGCGCGGCACGATCCGCCACATCACACGCGACGAAGGACGCCTGCGCGCCCAGGTCCTCCAACTCCGCGACCAGATCGGCAGCCCCCGGAGCATCACCGCCCCGACGGCTCACCAGCAGCAGATGACGAACACCACGCTCCACCAGATGCCGCGCCACCAGCCCACCCAGCACACCACTGGCACCCGTCACCAACACCGTGCCCACACCCACCTCGGGAACACTCCCACCGGCACCTGCAGACACCCGCGCCAGCCTCGGCACGAACACCTCACCCCCACGCACCGCCACCTGCGGCTCACCCGAAGCCACCACAGCCGACAGAACCGACTCATCAGCCCCCTCGACATCCACCAGCACGAACCGGCCCGGATTCTCCGTCTCAGCCGCCCGCACCAGACCCCACACAGCAGCCTGCACAGGATCGGGCGACTTGCAGAACACCGCGCCCGAGGTCACCAACACCAAACGCTCATCAGCGAACCGCTCGTCCGCCACCCACTCCTGCACCAACCGCAGAGCCTGGCGCGTGACTTCATGCGTGCGAGACACCACGTCCCCGGGCTCGGAAGCGGAGTCCGCGAATGAGACCGCGTCGAGAACGCCAAGGGCGCTCCAGTCCGTGACTGATCCCACCTTCAATGCGCCGTCAGTCCCGCTGACGTCCAACCGCAGCTTCGACCAGTCCACACGGAACAAAGCGTCCGATGCGGTACCCGCCGCCCGCACCTGCTCCACGGACACCGGCCGCAGCACCAACGAATCCACCGACGCCACCGGCTCACCCGCCACATCAGCCAGCACCAACGACACCCCGGAACCAGCCGGCGCGATCCGCACCCTCAGAACCGACGCACCCACAGCGTGAAGAGAAACCCCCGACCACGCGAACGGCAGCCGAGGCACATCACCCTGCCCACCCACCAGCCCCAAACCATGCAGAGCCGCGTCCAGCAAAGCCGGATGAATCCCGAACCCCTGGACATCCACACCCTCACGAAGGGCGACCTCCGCAAAAAGATCGTCCCCACGCCGCCACGCAGCACGCAGCCCCTGGAACACCGGACCATACCCAAGCCCCAGCCCGAGCAGCTCCTCGTAGAACCCCGCCACATCCAGCCCGACGGCGTCCCGCGGCGGCCACTCCCGCAACGACTCACCCGGCAAGGTGCCCATGGCCAACGTGCCTACCGCGTGCCGGGTCCACTCCCCCTCCACGTCCGAGCTCGCCGCAGAGCGAGCGTGCACGGTGACCGCACGACGCCCTTCGCCGTCTGCGGCCCCGACGACCAGCTGCAGCTGCGTATCGACTTGCTCGGACAGGACCAAGGGCGCCTCGAGTGTCAGTTCCTCGACGATGTCGCACTCCACATGCGCGGCTGCATGCAGCGCAAGGTCCACGAACGCAGTGGCAGGCAGCAGAACCGAGCCCATGACCGCATGGTCGGCGAGCCACGGGTGCCGGCCGGGCGACAGCAAACCGGTGAACACCGTGCTCTCACCTCCAGCAAGTGGAACCGCGGCGCCGAGGAGAGGGTGGGCAACCGAACTCTGTCCCAGGGCGCTCGCATCGGTGGGCTGCACGATGCTGTCGGCGAGCCAGTAGTGCTCGTGCTGGAAGGCGTACGTCGGCAGGTCGATGCGTCGCGCGCCGGTCCCGGCGAAGTACGCCGCCCAGTCGACCACCGATCCGCGTACGTGAAGTTCGGCAAGGGCGGTGACCACGGTCTGTGCCTCGTCGCGGTCCTTGCGCAGAACCGGTACGAAGACCGAGTCCTCGACGCAGTCCTGTCCCATCGCGGACAGAACCCCGTCGGGACCCAGCTCCAGGAGCGTGGTCACGCCCTGGTCCTGCAAGGCGTGCATACCGTCGAGGAATCGCACCGCCTCACGGACATGACGCACCCAGTAGTCCGCCGAGCAGATCTCCTCGTCCGACACGACCCGACCGGACACGTTCGAGACAATCCCGATTGCGGGCGGGTTGAAGGTGAGACCCTCCGCGACCGTACGGAAGTCGTCGAGCATGGCGTCCATGCGGGGCGAGTGGAACGCGTGACTGACACGAAGCCGCTTGGTCTTACGGCCCTCCGCCTCGAAGTGCGCGGCGATTGCCAGAACGGCGTCCTCGTCGCCGGAAATCACCGTCGAGGAGGGCCCGTTGAGCGCGGCGATCGAGACACCGTCGGCCAGGAGCGGCAGGACCTCGTCCTCGGCTGCCTGGAGCGAGACCATCGCCCCGCCCGCCGGCAACGCCTGCATCAGACGACCACGAGCCGCCACCAGCCTGGCAGCGTCCTCCAGCGAGAGCACCCCGGCCACATGCGCGGCCGACAGCTCGCCGATCGAGTGCCCCAGCAGGTAATCGGGCTTGACGCCCCAGGCCGACACCAGGCGGAACAACGCCACTTCGAGCGCGAACAGCCCCGCTTGCGTGAACTGCGTCTGATCAAGCAGCTCACCACCGTCGAAGACCACGTCACGGATCGGCCGGTCCAAGTGCCGGCCCAGCTCCGCACACACCGCGTCGAACGCGTCCGCGAACACCGGGTAGGACCGGTACAGCTCACGGCCCATACCCGACCGCTGCGCACCCTGACCCGAGAACAGCACCCCGGTACGACCCGAGGTCACCGCCCCTTCGATCGTCCGGTCACCGATGACCACCGCACGGTGATTCATCACTCCACGCGTCGTGACCAGCGAGAACCCGACATCCACCGGCGCGTACTTCCCGGCGAACGCCGAGAGCCGCTCGACCTGCGCCGATAGGCCTGCCTCGGACTTCGCAGACACCACCCATGGCACCACCGGCAACGAGCGCGCCGTAAGGGAAGCCGGCTTCCCGGCTATCGGAGCCTGCTCGACGATCACGTGCGCGTTCGTGCCGCTGATCCCGAACGACGACACACCCGCCCGCCGCGCCTCGCCCGTCTCCGGCCACGCCACCGACTCCGTCAGCAGCTCCACCGCACCCGCCGACCAGTCCACCTGCGA
>NZ_MAPV01000237.1 GCF_001700505.1 Streptomyces mutomycini | reverse complement strand
CCGCACGCCGGATCCCGGGTCACCTTCTCGGAGCCCGGCGCCCCGGTGCCGCTCGCGGCCGGGGCGGCGCGTGAACTCGCCGCCGCCGTCAGCGCCGCGCTGGACAACGTCCGCGTCCACGCGGGGCCGGACGCCCAGGCGTGGATCCTGGTCGAGGACGAGCCGGACGCGGTGATCGTCACGGTCCGGGACGACGGCCCTGGCATCCCGGAGGGCAGACTCGACCAGGCGGAAGGGGAGGGCCGCCTCGGCGTCGCCCTGTCGATCCGCGGGCGGCTGCGCGATCTGGGCGGTACGGCAGAGCTGATCTCGGTGCCCGGCCAGGGCACCGAGGTCGAGTTGAAGGTTCCGAAGGTTTCACGGGGGAAGGCAGGACCGGTCCGATGAGTACACCGAACACGCAGGCGGCGGAGGAACGGGCCATCAAGGTGATGGTCGTCGACGACCACCCGATGTGGCGCGACGCCGTGGCCCGAGATCTGGCCGAGGTTGGATTCGACGTGGTCGCGACCGCCGGCGACGGCCCCGGGGCCGTGCGCCGCGCCAAAGCCGCCGGGCCCGACGTCCTGGTGCTCGACCTGAATCTTCCGGGGATGCCCGGAGCCCAGGTCTGCAAGGAGCTCGTCGGCTCCCACCCAGGGCTGCGCGTCCTGGTGCTCTCCGCCAGCGGTGAGCACGCCGATGTCCTGGAGGCCGTGAAGTCGGGCGCCACCGGCTATCTGCTCAAGTCGGCCAGCACCCAGGAGCTGACCGACGCCGTGCGCGCCACCGCGGCCGGCGACCCCGTCTTCACGCCGGGCCTCGCCGGACTGGTCCTCGGCGAATACCGCCGGCTCGCCTCCGATCCCGCCCCAGCCGCCCCCGACCGGCCGAAGGTCCCGCAGCTCACCGACCGCGAGACGGAGGTCCTGCGGCTGGTGGCCAAGGGACTCTCGTACAAGCAGATCGCCGAGCGGCTGGTCATCTCCCACCGCACCGTGCAGAACCACGTCCAGAACACCCTGGGCAAGCTCCAGCTGCACAACCGGGTGGAGCTGGTGCGCTACGCCATCGAGGCCGGCCTCGACGACGTCTGACGGGGCCGGTTCCGCGCCGTCCCGGCGGCGCCCCCGGGGCGCGGGCCGTATATTCACGGAGGAACGGCCCCCGCCCCCTCACCCGGGAGACGTCGTGGAAATCCTGGTGTTCGGCGTGCAGTCCGACGAGAAGCCGCTGATCGAGAAGGCCTTCGCCGGCCTGCACGACGTCCGCTGCCTGGACGTCTTCCTCACCGAGGACACCGCCCCGATCGCCGCGGGCTACGAGATCATCTCCACCAGCGTCAACGCCGATCTCGGCGGCAAGGTGCTGCAGACCCTCGCGGCGGGCGGCACGCAGATGATCGCCCAGCGCTCCACCGGCTTCAACAACATCGACCTCGACGTCGCCGAGCGACTGGCCCTGCGGGTCGCCCGGGTCTCGTACTACTCGCCGTACTCGGTCGCCGAGTTCGCCTGGACCCTGGCCATGGCCGTCAACCGCCGTATCGTCCGCGCGGTGAGCCGCACCAGGGACTTCGACTTCCGGCTCGACGGGCTCCTCGGCAGGGACCTGCACGGCCGGACGGCAGGTGTGGTCGGCACCGGGAAGATCGGTGAGGCGTTCACCCGCATCGCCCACGGATTCGGCATGGATCTGCTCGGCTGGGACGTCGTCGAGAACCCCGCCTGCACCGCACTCGGCATGAGGTACGTGGACAAGGAACAGCTCCTCGCCGAGGCCGACCTGATCAGCCTCCATGTGCCGCTGCTGCCGGCCACCCAGCACATCATCGGCCGGCAAGCCCTGTCCGCGATGAAGGACGACGCGATCCTGGTCAACTCCAGCCGGGGCGGACTCATCGACAGCCGCGCTCTGGTCACCGAGCTGAGGGGCGGCCGGTTCACCGGTGTCGGGCTCGACGTCTACGAGGCGGAGGCGGGGCTCTTCCACGTCGACAAGTCGGTCGAGGGCATCGACGACGACACCCTCGCCCGCCTCGTCACCTTCCCCAACGTCATCGTGACCTCGCACCAGGCGTACTACACGCGTGACGCCGTGGGACAGATCATCGACGCCACCGTGCAGAACGTCACCGACTACCTGGCGGGCCGCCGCAGCGACAACTTCCTGGTCCCGGCGCTTCCCGCGCGTTAGCCGGCCGGCCCCGCCTCTGCCCCTCCCTCAGCCGAGTACCGGCAGCGCGTCCAGCAGTCCGGTCACGATCGCGGCGCCGCGCAGCGTCAGCACCGACTCCGGGTGGAACTGGACCGACGCGAAGCCCCGGCCGCGCAGCGCGTGCAGCTCGCCGGAGGCGGTGTCCCTGCTCGTCTCGATCCCGTGCGCGCCCAGCTCCGTGGCCGCCGCGTCGTCACAGAGCGCGGTGAAGCTGTTGTAGAAACCGACGGTCTCGGGCCTGCCGAACAGGTCGATCCTGGTCTGCGCCCCCTGGTACGGCACGGCCTTCCGGGCGATCTCCAGGCCCAGCTCCGCCGCGATCAGCTCATGGCCGAGGCAGACACCGAGCAGCCCGTGCCGGTGTTCGCGCACGAGCTCGGCGGCCAGCCCGCGCAGCAGCCGCATCTTCGGATCGGCCGTGTCCGAGGGGTCGCCGGGGCCGGGCCCCAGCACCACCGGCCCCGTGTGCGCCCGCACCGTCCCCCGCAGCCCGGGCTCGTCGAACCGGCGCACCGACACCGTGAGGCCCGAGGAGCGCAGCAGATGCGCCAGCATCGCCGTGAAGGTGTCCTCGCCGTCGACCACCAGCGCATGGCCGGACAGGTCCCGGGTGCGCTCCTGCATCCGCAGCCAGAAAGGGGCCAGCCCGCCGCGCCGGTCGTCCAGGGCCGCCTGGACCCGCGGATCGGCGGCCAGCCGCGGCCGGCCGGCCTCCGACTCCGGCCGGCCCGGCCGGACGCCCAGCGCCGCGAGCACCCCGGCCGCCTTCGCATGGGTCTCGGCGACCTCCCCCGCCGGATCGGAGTGGCGCACGAGCGTCGCCCCGACCGGCACCCGCAGCCGGCCGCCCGCCGAGATGTCGGCGGTACGGATCAGGATCGGCGAGTCCAGGGTCTGCGCGCCGCCGGGCTCCCGGCTCACCAGTGCCAGGGCGCCGGCGTAGTAACCGCGGCCCCCCGGCTCGTACCGCTCGATCACCCGGCAGGCGTTCTGCACGGGGGAGCCGGTGACCGTCGCCGCGAACATGGTCTCCTTCAGGACCTCCCGCACGTCCAGCGAGGAGCGCCCGCGCAACTCGTACTCCGTGTGGGCGAGATGCGCCATCTCCTTCAGCCGGGGCCCGACGACCACACCGCCCATGTCGCCCACGGTGCACATCATCTTCAGCTCCTCGTCGACCACCATGGAGAGCTCCTCGGTCTCCTTGCGGTCGCCGAGGAAGGCCAGCAGGCCCTCGGCGGTCGGCCCCCCGGCCGGGTAGCGGTAGGTCCCGCTGATCGGGTTCATCACGACGGTCCCGCCGGACATCCGCACATGGACCTCCGGACTCGCGCCGACCAGGGTCCGTCCGCCCGTCGCACGCTCCGACGGGGAGCCGCCGCCGCCCGTGTGCACGACGAACGTCCAGTACGCCCCGCGCTCGGCGGTCAGGAGCCGGCGGAACAGCGCCAGCGCGTCGGACCGGCCGAAGCCGGGGATCTCGCCGCCGAAGGTCCGCCGGATCACGAAGTTCGCGCCCTCGCCCTGCCCGATCTCGTCCTCCACGACCCGCCGGACGATGTCCGCGTACTCCTCGTCCGGGACGTCGAAGGCGCCGTCCTCGACCCTCACGTCGTGGCCGGGCAGGCGCGCGAGCACCTCGTCCAGCGGCAGTTCGTGCACCTCGTCGGCGACCAGCACCGCGAGCGGGGTGCCGTCGTCGCGTACGTCGAAACCACGCTCGGCGATCTGCCGGAAGGGCACCAGGGCCAGCGCGGGCAGCCCGCCCACCGGGATGTCGGCGAGCCGGGCCACCTCCCGTACCTCGCCGGTCAGGACCTCGACGGTGTCGTGGTCGCGGCCGGGCGTGCGCCTGCGCAGCAGCGCGAAGGGCGGGGAGTCGTCACGGAGCAGGGCGGACAGCACATCGACGGCACGGCCGGCATGGTCGGGCGTGGAGATGGGCTCGGTCATGGGCGTTCCTTCTTGATGGAGGAACGGCTCCCGGCTCCTGAACGCAGAGAAGGCCGCCCCTCGGGCGGCCTTCGCGAAGTCTGTACGCGCGATGAATCAGCGGGCCGCCGGATGAGCGGTCCACCACCAGTTCCTCGTCGTCTGCGCGAACATGCGAGAACCCTAGCGGACGCGGTGGACAGCGGTGCACGAACGAGCGCGCGTCTCATTTGCTGAGCGGGCGACGGGGACGCACTGCCGACCCCGTAATGTTGTGAACGTGACCGTGAACGCCAATACCTCCGTCGCCGGTGGCCACACCTGGCGAGACCTTCCCGCGGCGCAGCAGCCCGAGTACCCCGATGCCGAGGCTCTGCGCGACGTACTCGCGGACCTCGAGTCGTATCCTCCGCTCGTCTTCGCCGGCGAGTGCGACCAGCTGCGCGCCCGCCTGGGAGCCGTCGCCAAGGGCGAGGCGTTCCTGCTGCAGGGCGGTGACTGCGCCGAAGCCTTCGACGGCGTGTCCGCCGAGGACATCCGCGCCAAGCTGAAGACGCTGCTCCAGATGAGCGCCGTCCTCACGTACGCGGCCTCCGTGCCGGTCGTCAAGATCGGCCGGATCGCGGGGCAGTACTCCAAGCCGCGGTCCAAGCCGACCGAGACCCGCGACGGCGTTACTCTGCCGACCTACCGGGGCGACTCCGTCAACGGCTTCGAATTCACCGAGGCCGCCCGCATCCCGGACCCCCAGCGGCTGAAGCAGATGTACCACGCATCCGCTTCCACGCTGAACCTGGTGCGGGCCTTCACCACCGGCGGTTACGCCGACCTGCGCCAGGTGCACGCCTGGAACCAGGACTTCGTGAAGTCCTCGCCGTCCGGGCAGCGTTACGAGGCCCTGGCCCGCGAGATCGACAACGCGCTGAACTTCATGAAGGCGTGCGGCACGGACCCGGCCGAGTTCAAGGCCGTCGAGTTCTACGCCTCGCACGAGGCGCTGCTGCTGGACTACGAGTCGGCGCTGACCCGCACCGACTCGCGCACCGGCCAGCTGTACGACACCTCGGGCCACATGGTCTGGATCGGTGAGCGCACCCGGCAGATGGACGGTGCGCACATCGAGTTCGCCTCGAAGGTCCGCAACCCCATCGGGATCAAGCTCGGCCCGACGACCACCGTCGACGAGGCGCTCGGCTACATCGACCGCCTCGACCCCGAGCGCGAGCCGGGCCGGCTGACCTTCATCGTCCGCATGGGCGCCGACAAGGTCCGCGACAAGCTCCCCGAGCTGGTCGAGAAGGTCACCGCTTCCGGTGCCGCGGTGGTCTGGGTGACCGACCCGATGCACGGAAACACCTTCGAGGCCGCCTCCGGTCACAAGACGCGCCGCTTCGACGACGTCCTGGACGAGGTCAAGGGCTTCTTCGAGGTGCACAAGGGCCTCGGCACGCACCCGGGCGGCATCCACGTCGAGCTGACCGGTGACGACGTCACCGAGTGCGTCGGCGGCGGCCACGAGATCTTCGTGGACGACCTGCACCAGCGCTACGAGACCGCCTGCGACCCGCGCCTCAACCGCAGCCAGTCCCTGGACCTGGCCTTCCTGGTCGCCGAGATGTACCGCGACCAGTAGGAATCACCCCTGACGACGCCTGTGGGGCACGGATCGATGTGATCCGTGCCCCACAGGCGTACCGGGGCTTTTGTGCGCGGGGGCCTCGCGGGTAAGGTTAGGTTAGCCTCACCGAGAACTCGGGACGGCGAAGCGATCGACCCGTCGGGAGGTGAACCGCGTGTACGTCTGCTCCTGCTTCGGCATCACGGAGGACCAGGTCAAGCAGCATGCGGACGGCGGCGCGTGCACTCCCCGCCAGATCGCTTCCGCCTGCAAGGCCGGCACCGACTGCGGCGGCTGTGTCCGCAGGATCCAGGCCCTGCTCGGCCGCGGCGACTGTGCGCGCGGTGAACTCCTCGAAGGGCGTACCGCGCCGTCGGCCGCCGCGCCCGTGGCCCTCGGCACCGCACCGGACGTCCGGCTCTCCGACGCCGCCTGAAGGGCCGCCCGGGAACCGTCAGGGGCTTCGGCGGATCAGCTCTCCGGCTGTTCGATCAGCTGGGCGATGTAGAGCGGCTCACCGAGTTTCTCGACCAGCTCCAGCTGGGTGTCGAGATAGTCGATGTGATGCTCCTCGTCCTCGAGGATGGACTCGAAGATGTTCGCCGAAGTGATGTCGCCCTTGCCGCGCATCACCTCGATGCCCCGCCGGAGGCGGTCGATCGCCTCCACCTCGACCTGGCGGTCGGCCTGGAACATCTCGGTGACCGTCTGGCCCACCCGCACGTGGAAGAGCCGCTGGTAGTTGGGCAGGCCGTCCAGGAACAGGATCCGGTCGGTGAGGATCTCCGCGTGCTTCATCTCGTCGAACGATTCGGCCCGCGTGTACTTCGCGAGCTTCGTCCAGCCGAAGTTCTCCTGCATCTTCGCGTGCAGGAAGTACTGGTTGATGGCAGTCAATTCGGCGGTCAGCTGTTCGTTGAGGAACTCGAGGACCTCGGGGTCGCCCTGCATCGCAGAGGCTCCTTCCAACCGGTGAACTGGGCATGTCTGGGCGCATCCTCGCACCGCACCTCGTGACCGTCCAGTAAGTGCATGCTTAGTATGAGTTGCCCGAATCGCCTCTCCCCTGGTCATGACCACCCCTGCCTGTCTGTCACCATGGAGGCATGGGTCAGCCGGAAAGCCGGGAACGCGGCACAGCAGAGCAGTCCGGGCTTCCACCGGGGCAGCGGCTGCAGCGGGGCTGGCCGGTCACCCATTACGGACCTGTCCCCAAGTTCAAGCCGGACCGCTGGGAGTTCAGGGTCTTCGGAGCGACGGCCGACGGTGACAAACACTGCTGGAATCACCAGGAATTCACGGCGCTCCCCTTCTCCTCGGTCGTCGCGGACCTCCACTGCGTGACGAAATTCAGCATGCTCGAAGCCGAGTGGGGTGGAATTCCGGCCCGCGAGGTCGTGGAGCTGGCGCCGCCCGCGCCCCACGTCACCCATGTGATGGTCTGGGCCGAATACGGCTTCAGCTCGAATCTCCGGCTCGCCGACTTCACCTCGGACCGGACGCTGTTCGCCACCCACAAGGACGGCGAACTGCTCACCGCCGAACACGGATTCCCGCTGCGCCTGGTCGTGCCGCACCTGTATGCCTGGAAGGGGCCCAAGTGGGTCCGGGGCATCGAGTACATGACGGCCGACCGCCGTGGGTTCTGGGAGGAGCGCGGCTACCACAACATCGGCGACCCGTGGAGCGAACAGCGCTACTCCTACCAGGAGGGGCCCGGGGACGGCCCCGAGCTCTGAGCCGTCGGGAGAGCCCGTAGGGCAGCAGCCCTCATCCGGAGGCGGAGCCCCGGAGTTCCTTCAGCCGGGCCACGTCCGCCGCATGCCCGTCCTTGCCGCCCGGCGTCTCGATGATCAGCGGCACCCCCTCGGCCGCCGGGTGCGAGAACAGCTCACGGAACGGCTCGGCCCCGATGTGGCCCGCGCCGATGTTCTCGTGCCGGTCCTTGTGGGCGCCCACCACGTCCTTGGAGTCGTTGGCGTGGATCAGCTTCAGCCGGCCCTCGCCGACGGTGTCCACCAGCAGGTCCAGGGTGTCCCGCATGCCCGCGGGCCCCGTCAGGTCGTGGCCCGCCGCGTAGATGTGGCAGGTGTCCAGGCAGACCCCCAGCCGGGGGTGGAAGTCCAGGGCCTCGAAGTACGGGCCGAAGTCCCAGGTCCGCGAGCAGAGCGAGGAGCCCTGCCCGGCCGTCGACTCCAGCAGCAGGAACGGATCGTCGTCATGGGTCAGCTCGTCCAGAAGCGGGAGCATGTGCGTACGCACCTGGGCGAGCGCCTCCGCGCGGGGGCGTCCGCCGGTCGCCGAGCCGGTGTGCACCACCACACCGAGGGCGCCTATCTCCCTCGCCCTGCGCAGCGAGTGGCGCAGCGACAGGACCGACCGCTCGACCGTCGCCTCCGTGTGCGAGCCGAAGTTGATCAGATACGGGGCATGGACGTACGCGGGAACCGACTGCGCCGCGCACTCCGAGCGGAACAGCTCGTCCTGCGCGGGGTTACCGGGCGGTGTCGCCCAGCCGCGCGGATTGGCGACGAAGACCTGCACGGTCTCCGCCGCCAGCTCCCGCGCGTAGCCGAGACCGACCTTCGCGAGTCCGCCCGCCACGGGAACGTGACCGCCGATGGGGTTGCGCATGTGCTGCCAGTCCTCGATAGGTCTACAGGCCCTTGGTCCTGATGGTGATGGTGGAGCCTTCGGCGGCCTTCTCCCCGGCCTCGACCGACTGGCGGCCGACCGTGTCGCCGAAGGAGAGGAACGGCCGGTCGACCTTGACCTCGAAGCCCGCCTCCTCCAGTGTGCTCCGGGCCTCGTCGACCTTCTTCCCCGTGACGTCGGGTACCTGGAGCATGCGCGGGCCCTTGGAGACCGTCAGCTCCACGGTGTCGCCCTCGGCGGCCTCCGCACCGCTGTCCGGCGACTGCCGGGCGATCCCGCCCTGCTCCTCGGGGGAGTTGACCCGTTCGGTCAGCACCTTCGTCCTGAGCCCGGCTTCGTCCAGCGCGGCCGTGGCGTCCTCGACGGAGAGGCCGGTGACGTCGGGCACGCCGACGGGGCCGCCCTTGCTGACGACCAGGGCGACCGCCGAGTCCGTGTGCCGCTCGGTGCCGGTGCGGGGATCCGTACGGATCACCTTGCCCCGGTCGATCTCCTCGCTGAACTCCCGGGTGACCATCCCGGGCGCGAGCCCCCACTTCTTCAGCTCACGCCGGGCATCGGCAAGGGGGAGCCCCTCGGTATCCGGAACCTTCACGGTCTCCGGGCCGCGCGAGACCACCAGCTCCACCGCGTCGTTGCCCCGGATCCGCTCCCCGGAGCCCGGGTCGCTGCTGATCACCGTGCCGCGCTTCACCGTGTCGCTGTAGGCGCGCTCGACGCCCTTCAGATCGAGCCCCTCGTCCGCGAGCCGCTTCTCGGCGGCGCTCTGGGTCTGGCCGAGGAGCGAGGGGACCCGGGTGAACTGACCCGAGTTGATGTACCAGACGCCCGCCCCGGCCCCCAGCGCCAGAAGGACGGCGACGAGCACGGCGAACACCCCGCGCCGGCCACGGCCGGTGAAGGGGCCGCTCCGGCCGTTCCCCGGCTCCCGGGGCGACGGCGGCGGCATCTCCAGCCGGCTGGTGTGATGCGCCGTGCCCTGGCCTGCAGGTATCACCCGGGGGATCACGCTCGTACGGTCCTCGGCGGCGTCGTGCGCCTCCGCGATGGCCTGCGGGGGCACCGCGTCGAGCTGCTCCCCGGTGAGGTCCGCACGGATCTCACGGGACACGGCGAGCAGGGCCACCGCGTCGGGCGGCCGGACATCGGGGTTCCGCGCGGTGGCGGCGGCCACCAGCTCGTCCAGCCCGGCGGCCAGGCCGGGCACGGAACCGGACGGCGCCGGGACGTCCTCGTTCAGATGCTGGTAGATCACCTGGGCGGCGGTGTCCCCGCTGTGGGGCTTCCCGCCGGTCAGCATCTCGTACAGCACGACACCGCAGGCGTACACGTCGGACCGGGTGTCGGCCGTGCCCTGCTCGATCTGCTCGGGGGCGAGGTACGAGACCGTGCCCAGGAGCGAGCCCGTGGTGTCCGTGGCGGTTCCCACCGCGCGCACGAGCCCGAAGTCGGCGACCTTGACCCGGCCGTCGTCCCCTATCAGGACGTTCTCCGGCTTCATGTCGCGGTGGACGAAGCCCGCGCGGTGCGCGGCGCCCAGGGCGGCCAGCACCGGCTCCAGGATGTCCAGGGCGGCCCGGGGCTGCAGCGCCCCGCGCTCACGCAGGACGTCGCGCAGGGTGCACCCGGCGACGTACTCCATCGCCAGGTAGACATACGCGCCCTGGGCGCCCTGGTCGAAGACGCCCACCACGTTGGGGTGGGCGAGCCGTGCGACGGACTTGGCCTCGCGGATGAAGCGCTCGACGAACGCGGCGTCGGTCGCCAGCGCAGGGTGCATCACCTTGAGGGCGAGCACCCGGTCGAGGCGGGTGTCCACGGCCCGGTAGACCGTGGCCATACCGCCGACGGCGATGCGCGCATCGATGCGATAGCGGCCGTCGAGCAGCTGCCCGACAAGGGGGTCCTGGAGGGTCGTGTCCACGGAGCGAGTCTACGAGCTGACACGGACAGCGCGGACGGGCCAGGGTGTCCCGGGAGCCGTTCCGGTGCCGAGCCGTGACAAGGGCATGCACGTGCTGTGACCAGGAGAGCCGCCGCCCGTCGGGGATCTCAGAAGGCGGGGCGCTCCGGATCCAGCACCGCGCGGCCCTCCGCCGGCGAGGACGCCTCGGCGAAATGGCGGCGGGGGATGCGTCCCGCCCGGTAGGCCAGCCGCCCGCCGTCCACCGCGTGACGCATCGCCGCCGCCATCAGCTCCGGCTCCTGCGCCCGGGTCACCGCCGAGGCGAGCATCACAGCGGCACAGCCCAGCTCCATCGCCAGCGCCGCGTCCGACGCGGTCCCCGCTCCGGCGTCGAGGATCACCGGGACCCCCGCCTGCTCGACGATCAGCTGGAAGTTGTGGGGGTTGCGGATACCGAGCCCGGAGCCGATGGGGGAGCCCAGCGGCATGACCGCCGCGCACCCCACGTCCTGGAGCTTGCGGGCCAGGACCGGGTCGTCATTGGTGTACGGCAGGACGGTGAAACCGTCGTCGACCAGGATCTCGGCGGCGTCGAGCAGCTCGATCGGGTCGGGCAGCAGGGTCCGCTCGTCGGCCACGACCTCCAGCTTGATCCAGTCGGTGCCCAGCGCCTCCCTGGCCAGCCGGGCCGTCAGCACGGCCTCACCGGCGGTGAAACAGCCCGCGGTGTTCGGCAGGACCCGGATGGAGAGGCGCTCCAGGACGGAGAGCACCGAACCCCGCACGGTCGGGTCGAGCCGGCGCATCGCCACGGTCGTCAGCTCGGTGCCCGAGGCGATCAGGGAACGTTCCAGCACGTCGAGGCTGGGCGCCCCGCCCGTTCCCATGATCAGCCGGGACGAGAAGGCGGTGGAACCGAGCGTGAGGAGATCGTCGGACACGGTCAGCCTCCCTGGACCGCGGTGAGGACCTCGACGCGGTCGCCGCCGGCGAGCGCGGTGGCGGACCACCGGCCACGCGGGACGACCGTCTCGTTGACCGCGGCGGCGACCCCGGAGGAGGCCGCGGTCAACGAGACGGTC
>NZ_MAPV01000236.1 GCF_001700505.1 Streptomyces mutomycini | reverse complement strand
TCGAGGACGCCTCCGTCCGGGCTCTCCCGGACGGAGGCGTCCTCGAGAAGGTAGGGCATGGGCCCCTCGTGAGCGGGGACTTGATGACGGCGCCCGGCCAACTCGGCGCTGAGATCGCCGTACGACAGCGGTGCCGCACCCGCGCGTGCACGTTCCCGCAGGATGTCGACCACGGCGTCCAGAGCCTGCTCGTACTCCGGCGTGTTCTTCCTCATCGCCCTCTCCCCACCTCGGCGTCCGGTCCCGGCCCCGGCTCAGAGACCAGACGCCCCGCGCACGGACTGGTGGGGTGCACGCTCAAGTTCCAGCGCGAAGTGGTGGACCCGGTGCACGGATCGCGCTCGCGCCGGGCCGACGGTCTCCGGCTCCTGCGGCGCTTCCACGCAGCAGCTGCGGTCGAGGCCGGCCCCGCTGACCCGGGCCGCGAGCCAGGTGGGCGGGTTCGGGCCGTTGCAGGGGCCGACGAGGGTCGGCGGGGGTGCGGACTCCGGAGGGTCTTCATGCGAACAGATCGGGTCAGTGAAGACGTCGTGGACTCTCCGCCCGCCGCGTGGTGGCCGGGCCGGCCGCACGCCTGCCGGTCCGGTCGCCGATGCGTGAACCACCGCCGCGCACCCCTGAGTCCGTTTACCGGCAAGAGTGCTGCCTCGCCTGGCCTGATAGCGGAATGGGTGAATTCCGCTTCCCTCCCTCCCCGTGTTGAGGCCGGCTGATGCGCGGTACCGGACATAAGTGTCGAGTTGAGTGATCCTCAGGAGGCGGTTGACGGCCCTATTCAGTCAACCTAAGCTGTCGATTCGAACGGGGGGCGGATGAGGAAACCTCATGCCGCATGGACTGGGGGGCAGCATCTCGGTGATTGTCTTTCTCTGGTTCATTCTGCGGTCACTGACTCCGGGCATCGTCAATCCGGCGTGCCCATCCTGGACGCGGGCGTGTCCCACCTCCCTTATTGCGGGGAACCGGACCGATGCGCGGCCGTACAGCCTCCGCCTCGCCATGGTGCCACCTGTGTGAGCCCATTTTGGCAACAGAAGACGCAAGCGACCAACGGGGGGAAGACGCGTGCGCTCGCACTTGCTCGGCCGTATTGAGCTCGACCGTGAACTGGACCGTCAATTTCGCTGAGTTCGGCGAGCGCTTCTCGCTGACCATTCGGTGAACGGCTGGAGAACGGGGCACGGGGGAAACAGTGATCGAGGATTCGCTTCCCGCTGACGTGATGTCCGCGGAGGCATTCGACGGCGAAGTGGACATTTGTCTCTTCGTCGAGGAACGCACGGCCGTCGCCGATGCCGTACCAGGGCGCCGACGAGGAATCCCGACGGTGCGCCGGTGTGGTCGTGGCGCGCTCTGTGAACTGGGTGTTTCTCCGTTACCCCTGCCCCCCGGGCGGCACATGGCTCCGCGTCGGCCGGCTGAAGTGGTCGGCAGTACGACGCACTCCTGCGGATACCGTGCGGCCGTGGTGGCGCGGGCCCGCCGGCTGCATTCCGTGGGCATCGACGCCGAGGAAAGTGCCCCGCTTCCTGCCGGGAATTCGATACCCCGGCTCACGGGGCGCCGGACGCACCGCGACGGGTCCGATCCGACAGCAGTCGCTCTACCCCTGCCCGTGAATGAATCGCCGGATCGCGCATCGCACACCCGGGCACCCTCGCGCGCCTTTCTTGGGACGGAAAACCGATGACCGCCTCGCCCACGTTCACCGAAACTTTCACCGTCACCGCGGACAACCCCCTGTTGCACGGTCACGTCGTGTACGGCCGCAGCCTGCTGCCCGGTGTCGGCTACGTGGACCTGGTGCTCCAGGTGCTCGCCAGGCACGGACACCCGATGCCCGAGGTGGAGCTGCGCAACCTCACCATCCTCGCGCCGCTCGTCGCCGGCCCCGGTGAGGCCGTCCTGACCACCGTCGAGGGGCGTCCCGCGACCGGCGGGGGATGGCGCATCGAGGTGCGCAGCCGTCGCCCTCAGGACACCGACGACGTCCTCCACGCCGTCGTCACCGCGCACCACCGCGGCCCCGTCGCCTTCACGGAGCGGCTACCGCTACCCCTCCAAGGGGTGACCCGGCGCACCACCATGGACGAGATCTACACCTGGTGCCGGGAGTACGAGCTCTTCCATTCGGGTCTGATGAAGCTCGGCGGCGCGGTCCACCACCGTCCCGGTGACTGGATCGCCGAGCTGGAACTCGCCCCTGAACACCAGTCGTCCACCGGCGCGTTCCTCTTCCACCCCGCTCTCTTCGAAGCCGGGCTCCTGGGCGGCGGTGTCGCCCTGGGCATGCTGCACGGGGACAACGACGGCCCGGGCCTCTACCTCCCGCTGATGTTCGACCGGTTCCGCGCGGCCGGGCCGCTCGGCGGTCGCTGCTACGTGCGCGTGCCCGCAGACTCCGTTCGCCGCGACGACGAACTCATTCGTCTGGTCGTGGAGTTCTACGACGAGGCCGGCCAGAAGGTCGCCGAGGTCGGGCAGTTCGTCGCCAAGCGCATACGGGCGGTCGGTGCGCTCGACGTCCGAGGCGGCACTCCCGCCGCGTCGTCCCCGGTCCCGGCTTCCGCTGCGGCGCCGGTGGTGGATTCCCCGGTCGTCTCCGCTGTGCTGCGGGAGCTGGTGGGTTCTCGGCTGGGTATGTCCGCGGACGCGGTGGATGAGGGTCTGGGCTATTACGATTTGGGCTTGGGGTCGGCTGATCTGCTGGACCTGGTAGGGAAGTTGGAGGGGCGGCTGTCGGTGGAGCTGTCGCCGACGGTGATGTTCGAGCATCGGACGATCGCGGAGCTCGCGGCGTGGCTGGAGCCCCAGCTGCCTGCCGGCGCCGTCGCGGCGGCACCGGCGGTGCCCGTGCCCGCCGCGTCGTCCCCGGTCCCGGCTTCCGCTGCGGCGCCGGTGGTGGATTCCCCGGTCGTCTCCGCTGTGCTGCGGGAGCTGGTGGGTTCTCGGCTGGGTATGTCCGCGGACGCGGTGGATGAGGGTCTGGGCTATTACGATTTGGGCTTGGGGTCGGCTGATCTGCTGGCTTTGGTGGGGGAGCTGGGGGAGCGGCTGTCGGTGGAGCTGTCGCCGACGGTGATGTTCGAGCATCGGACGATCGCGGAGCTCGCGGCGTGGCTGGAGCCCCAGCTGCCTGCCGGCGCCGTCGTGGCGGCACCGGCGGTGCCCACGCAGGCTCCCGCC
>NZ_MAPV01000235.1 GCF_001700505.1 Streptomyces mutomycini | reverse complement strand
GGCACGATGAGCGTCGTGGGGCGGGTCGGCTACGCCGGGCAGCTGGAGCAGTTCACGCAGTCCCATCGGCAACGGCTGACCCAGCTGTACGCGCGGTACGGGCCACGCAGCAGCATCGCGGTCCACGGCCGCTACTCCCTCCTCCACTCCCCCACGACGCTCATCGTGCCGAGGACCGCGGTGAGGACCTCGTCGGACACCTCGGGGTCGAGGTCCGAGGTGTCCGTGAACGCGAGATAGAGCGGCGTCACGGCGACCTTGGCACGCTCCACGTCCACCCTTCCGACGGGGTGATGGCCTCGCGGCCCGCCGCCCTCCGCCGGACCGGGCACGGCAGGTCCGATGGCGCGCTCGAGGGCCTGCCCGGCGACGCCGGCGAGTTCGTCGCCGACGGCTCGGGCGCCGTCGTGCCAGCCGACGGCGTACGGTTCCCCGTTGCCGGCCGGGCCCCTCTCCGCCTTCCCGATCTCCCCGAGCGCGTCCGCGATCGCGCCGGCCTCCACGAGCGCGATCAGTTCTTCGGCCTCGCCCCGGAACACCCCCGCACGGCCCAGGAGCTCGAGGAGGGTCTCCTTCGCGTTCATCACGCTGGCGGGGTCCAGCAGGTTCCGGCCCGTTTCGGCGGTGTTGATCGTGTCCCCCTCGTCGGCCTCGGTCTGGTGTCTCACCCTAGTTCGAGTGGTCGGTGTACGGGCGGTGCTGCGCACGCGTGCCGCGCCGATCGCCGGCTTGCCCCGAACGTGGACGCGGTACCTGCCGCCGGTGCGGAAGTGTTCCCCGGACGCGGCCCGCTGCGTCAAGAATTGTACGCAGCCCCGGTCTATACCAAACCCTTGACATGCTCGGCGTTCATTCCTTAAATCACGGAGTGAAGTAAGTGCTTCCGCCTCATCGTTCCCCCAGTCGGCCCGATGTGGGGGGAGTGCGGGGAGTGTTCGATGCGGTCCCTGCCCGATTCACCTGGATATGACATGTGCACGTCAATCCACCATGCTCCCCGAAGGGAGAAGGCATGAGTTCTCCGCGCTTGCCTCGGCGTCTGGTTCTGTCCATCGTCATGGCGCTCGGCCTCGCCTCACTGTCCACCGGGCTGGCGCAGAGCGCGCCCACACCGGCCACCACCGCCGCGGCCGCCCCGGCCGCCGTCACTTTCTCCGACGACTTCAACGGTCCCGCGGGCGCCGCCGTCGACGGCGGGAAGTGGCAGACCGAGACCGGCGACAACGTCAACAACCACGAACGGCAGTTCTACACGGCGGGCACCAGCAACGCCGCTCTCGACGGCCAGGGCAACCTCGTCATCACCGCGCGCAAGGAGAACCCCAACAACTACCAGTGCTGGTACGGGCGGTGCGAGTACACATCGGCCCGGCTGAACACCTCCGGCAAGTTCACCACCACGTACGGCCGGGTCGAAGCCAGGATGAAGATCCCGCGGGGACAAGGCATCTGGCCGGCCTTCTGGATGCTGGGAAATGACATAGGTCAGGTCGGCTGGCCCGCCTCCGGCGAGATCGACATCATGGAGAACGTCGGCTTCGAACCGTCCACCGTGCACGGCACCCTGCACGGCCCCGGCTACTCGGGCAGCGGAGGCATTGGCGCTGGCTACACCCTGCCCGGCGGGCAGGCGTTCGCCGACGCGTTCCACACCTTCGCCGTCGACTGGAGTCCGAACGCCGTCACCTGGTCCGTCGACGGCACCGTCTACCAGCGGCGGACCCCGGCCGACCTCGGCGGGAAGCAGTGGGTCTTCGACAAGCCGTTCTTCATCATCCTGAACCTGGCGGTCGGCGGCTACTGGCCGGGCGACCCCGACGGAAGCACGGTCTTCCCGCAGCGGCTCCTCGTCGACTACGTACGCGTCAGCTCCGACAGCGGCCAGCCGGGTGGCGGCGGACCCATCACAGGTCTGGCGGGCAAGTGCGTGGACGTCGCGGGCGGTGCGGTGGCGAACGGCACGGCGGTGCAGTTGTACGACTGCAACGGTACGGCGGCGCAGCGGTGGACGGTGGGTGGTGACGGGACGATCCGTGCACTGGGCAAGTGCCTGGATGTGGCGTCGGGTGGTACGGCGGACGGCACGGCGGTGCAGTTGTGGGACTGCAACGGTTCGGCGGCGCAGCAGTGGGCGACGCCGGCTGCCCGGGACATCGTGAACCCGCAGGCCGACAAGTGTCTGGACGTGAGCGGCGGGAGCAGCGCCAACAGCACCCGGCTGCAGATATGGACCTGCACCGGCGCCGCCAACCAGAAGTGGACCGTGACCCGATGACTGCGGAGCCCGCAGTCCCTCCGTCCGGCAGCCCGCGGTGGACGCGTTGAAGGCCGCAAGGACCGTCTGACGGGGACGCGGACCGAAGCCCCGGCCTCCACGCCCTCGCCGTGCACGTCGCGACGGGGGCGTAGGAGGCCGGGGCCGTGCGGGAAGCCGCTGCCCGGCATACGAAACCCCTTCCAGCGTCCCCGGAGCAGGCTCGGCATGCGAGTGAGGTTCGCGCGTGCTGTACCCGCACGCCGCGCGGGGGTGTTCCCGGCGGCCTAATTTGGTGACGAGCTCGGCACGGTCGGCTTCATCGCCTCCCCCTTCCTCGTGCGAGCCGGAGGGACACCATGCCTGAGCTGTTCATCGGTGGCCGGTGGAGTGCTGCCGTCGAGGGCGGTAGGCGTGAGATCCGCTGCCCTGCGAACGGCGAGCTCGTCGCCGTCGTCGACGAGGCGGGACCGGCGGACGCGGCCGCGGCGGTGGCCTCGGCGCGCGAGGCGTTCGACAGGGGGCCGTGGCCGCGCACGCCGGCCGCGGAGCGTGGCCGGCTGCTGTTGCGCGTGGCCGGCCTCCTCGAACGGGACAAGGACGCGTTCGCCAGAGCCGAGACCCTGGACACCGGGAAGCGGCTCGTGGAGAGCGAGTACGACCTGGACGACATCGCGAACTGCTTCCGCTACTTCGGGAACCTGGCCGCCTCCGGTGGCACCGACCGTGTCGTCGACACGGGAGACCCGGGCATCGACAGCAGAGTGGTGCACGAACCGGTGGGTGTCTGCTCACTGATCACTCCGTGGAACTACCCGCTGCTGCAGACGGCCTGGAAGGTGGCCCCCGCCGTCGCCGCGGGCAACACCTTCGTCCTCAAACCCAGTGAGCTGACGCCGCACACATCGATCCTCCTCATGCAGGCGCTCACCGAGGCCGGACTGCCGCCGGGTGTGGCGAACCTGGTGCTGGGGGCCGGGGCGACCGCCGGCGCGCCGCTGAGTTCGGACCCGCGTGTGGACATGGTCTCCTTCACCGGCGGGCTGGTCACCGGGCGGCTCATCATGGCGGCGGCCGCACCCACCGTGAAGAGGATCGCGCTCGAACTCGGCGGCAAGAACCCCAACATCGTCTTCGCCGACACGGAGTTCGACACCGCGGTCGACTACGCGCTGATGGCGGTGTTCCTGCACGCCGGGCAGGTCTGCTCGGCCGGCGCGCGGCTGCTCGTGCAGGACGAGCTGCACGACGCCTTCGTCGACGAGCTCGTACGACGCGCCCGGGACATCCGGCTCGGCGGACCGTTCGACGAGGACACCCGCAGCGGTCCGCTCATCTCAGCCGCGCACCGCGACAAGGTCGAGGCGTACGTGGCCGCCGGCCTGGCCGAGGGGGCCGTGCTGCGCTGCGGCGGCGCCCGACCGGACGATCCGGCGTTGCGGAGCGGTTTCTACTACCTGCCGACCGTTCTCGACGAGTGCACCCCGGACATGACGGTCGTACGGGAAGAGTCCTTCGGCCCGGTACTGACCGTCGAGAGATTCCGGGACGAGTCCGAGGCCGTCGCTCTGGCGAACGACACCGTCTACGGGCTTGCCGGGGCGGTCTGGACGCAGGACGCCGAGCGCGCCCACCGGGTGGCCGCCGGGCTGCGCGCCGGGACCGTGTGGATCAACGACTTCCACCCGTACGTCCCCCAGGCCGAGTGGGGCGGGATGAAGCAGTCCGGTGTCGGCCGCGAGCTGGGACCGGCGGGTCTCGCGGAGTACCAGGAGGCCAAGCACATCTGGCGCAACACCGCGGCCCGGCCGCAGAGGTGGTTCGAATGAGCGGCCCCGGCCCGACGGGCACCCCGCCTCCAGGCACACGTGCCGACGGCAGCCATGACGACGACTCACTCGCCGAGCTCGGCTACAAGCCCGAACTCAAGCGCACCCTGGGCAATTTCCACACCTTCGCAGCGGGCATCAGCTATATCTCGATCCTGACCGGCACCTTCCAGCTGTTCTACTTCGGTGTGAGCTTCGGGGGCCCGGCCTACTGGTGGTCCTGGCCGATGGTCTTCGCCGGTCAGCTGATGGTCGCCCTGTGCTTCTGCGAGCTCGCCGCCCGCTACCCGGTGGCAGGCTCGGTCTACAACTGGGCCAAGAGCATGGGCGGCCCGCACATCGGCTGGCTCGGCGGCTGGATGATGATGACCGCCACCATGGTCTCGCTCTCCGCCGTGGCACTGGCCTACCAGGTCACGCTGCCGCAGATCGACAGCTGGTTCCAGTTCGTCGGCGACGGCACCGGCAAGAACGACGCGGCGACCAACGCCGTTCTCCTCGGCACGGTACTGATTTTCTTCTCCACCCTGGTCAACGCCTTCGGCGTCCAGCTCATGGCCCGGATCAACTCCGCCGGCGTGTTCATCGAACTCATCGCCGCCGTCGCGCTGATCGTCTTCCTGGCCGCGCACGTCACCCGCGGCCCCAGCAGCGCCCTGACGGACACGTACGGACTCGGGGACGGCCGCACCCTGGGCTACTTCGGCGCGTTCCTCACCGCCTCACTGGCGTCCGCGTATGTGATGTACGGCTTCGACACCGCGTCGTCGCTCGGCGAGGAGTCACACAATCCGGGCCGCAACGCACCCCGCGCGATCCTGAGGGCGCTCATCGCGTCGTTCCTCATCGGCGGCCTCATCCTGCTCTTCGCGCTGCTGGCCGTCCCGGACCTGGCGGCCGGGGAACTGTCGACGGGCGGCCTGCAGTACGTGGTGCTGGAGACGCTCGGATCGACCATCGGCGAGATCTTCCTGTGGTGCGTGGTCGTCGCGATCACGGTCTGCGTGCTCGCTGTGCAGGCCGCCGGCATCCGGCTGATGTTCGCCATGGCACGGGACAACAACCTTCCCGCGGGGTCCGTGCTGGCCCGGGTCAGCCCACGCTTCCAGACCCCCGTGGTGCCCGCCGTCGTGATCGGTGTGGTGGGCGTCGTCATCCTGGTGATCAACATCAACCAGCCACAGATCTTCTCGGTGATCACCAGCATCGCCGTGATCATGATCTACCTGGCCTATCTGATGGTCACGGCCCCGATGCTGATCCGCCGGCTGCGAGGCTCATGGCACCCGGCCGAAGGCAGCTTCTCGCTGGGCCGGTTCGGACTGCCCGTCAACATCCTCGCGGTGCTGTGGGGAGCGGGCATGGCGCTCAACCTCGCCTGGCCGCGCGCCGAGGTCTACAACGCGACCGGCCCGCGTCACTGGTACCTGCAATGGGGCGCATTCGTCTTCATCGGCATCGTCGGGCTCGGCGGCTTCGCCTACTACTGGTTCGTGCAGCGGCACAGGACCGGCGTTCTCGAGAGTCACCGCACCGAGGTCAGCACCGCTGCACCGTCCGACTGACCATCGCCCGCACTGCCGCGCGCGTTGCCGCCGGCCCTGGATTCCGGAGACACGGATGCCCGCAGTGAGTGAACCGCAGGACGACTTCGACTACGTGGTGGTGGGCGGGGGGACGGCCGGCGCGGTCGTCGCCGCCCGGCTGTCGGAGGACCCGTCCGTCACCGTCTGCGTACTGGAGGCCGGCCCCTCCGACGTCGGTGACGACAACATCCTGCGGCTCGACCGGTGGATGGGGCTCCTGGAGTCCGGCTACGACTGGGACTACCCGGTGGAGCCCCAGGACAACGGCAACAGCTTCATGAGGCATGCCCGCGCCAAGGTCCTCGGCGGCTGCTCGTCCCACAACTCCTGCATCGCCTTCTGGGCACCGGCCGAAGACCTCGACGAATGGGGTGCCCGGGGGTGCGAGGGCTGGAGCGCCGCTGACTGCTTCCCGCTCTACCGGCGGCTGGAGACCAACGACGCGCCCGGCGACCACCATGGGCGCGGCGGCCCGGTCACCATCCGCACGATCCCACCGAACGACCCGTGCGGAGCGGCGCTGCTGGAGGCCTGTGCCGAAGCGGGAATCCCCACCACGCCGTTCAACACCGGCACGACGGTCACCCGTGGGGCGCACTGGTTCCAGATCAACGCCCGGCCCGACGGGACGCGTTCATCGGCCTCCGTCTCCTACCTGCACCCGATCCTCGGACAGCGGCCCAACCTCGAGGTGCGCACGGGGCTGCAGGCAAAGCGACTGGTCCTCGACTCCGCACAGCGGTGCACCGGTGTCGACTACCTGACGCCCGACCTCATCCACACACGTACCGTCGGCGCGCGACGCGAGGTCATCGTGTCCTGCGGTTCCATCGACGCGCCGAAACTGCTCATGCTCTCGGGTATCGGCCCGGCGGAGCATCTGCGTGAGACCGGCGTGGACGTCCGGGTCGACTCACCGGCTGTCGGCGCCCACCTCCAGGACCACCCCGAGGGCGTGATCATGTGGGAGGCACGACAGCCCATGGTGACCACGTCCACGCAGTGGTGGGAGATCGGCATCTTCGCCGACACGGAACCCGGCCTGGACCGGCCCGACCTGATGTTCCACTACGGATCCGTTCCCTTCGACATGAACACCTACCGGCGCGGCTACCCGACCTCGGAGAACGCCTTCTGCCTCACGCCCAACGTCACCCGCGCCCGCTCCATGGGCACGGTGCGGCTGCGCACCCGTGACTTCCGTGACAAGCCACGGGTCGACCCGCGCTACTTCACGGACGAGCACGACGTGCGGGTGATGACGCACGGGCTGCGGCTCGCGCGGGACATCGTCTCGCGGGCGCCCATGACGCACTGGGCCGGCCGGGAACTGGCGCCCGGTCCCCATGCGGGGACCGACGCCGAACTGCTCGACTACATCCGGCAGACACACAACACCGTCTACCACCCGGCGGGCACCGTCAGGATGGGTGCTGCCGACGATCCGGAGGCCGTCCTGGACCCGCGGCTGCGGGTGAAGGGGGTGCGGGGCCTGCGGGTGGCCGACGCGTCCGTCATGCCGTTCCTGCCCGCCGTCAACCCCTGCATCACCACGATGATGATCGGCGAGAAGTGCGCGGACATGATCCGGGCGGACCAGAACTGAACGGGTGTCCCAGGCGGGCACCTGCGGCCCCGGGAGTGAGGACGACGAGCTCTGCGGCATCCCACATGCCACACAGCTCGTCGTCTGCTCCATCGGTGCCGGACCCGACGCCCGTGCCGGCTCGGGCCCGCACGGGCCCAGCCTCAGCGAGCGCGCTTGCCGGTGGCCGCCTTCTTCGCCGTGCGTCCGGAGTTGGCCGTCTTCTTCGCAGGGATCGCGCGCGACGGACCCGCCTTCGCCGCGGCCTGCGTCTCGCTGCCCGCGTCCGCCGTGGAGAGATCCCCGGCACTGTTCTCCAGATGGGCGCGGACGAACCACTGGAACTGCTCCAGCGAACGGAGGTGCTCGATGAGCAGGTCCTCCGTGACCGGGTCGACGGAGGCGGCCTTCGCGGCGGCTTTCCGGTGGTCCTCGATGATTCCCGCGTAGACGAGGTCGAGCGCGCCGAGGTGGGCGATAGCGTCGGCCCGGCCCACGCTGTAGTCATGCCACGTCCGCTCGGCGACCAGCACGCCCGCGGTGCCGTGCGGCACACCGCCCAGGGCCGAGATGCGTTCGGCGGCGGCGTCCGCCATGCCCCGGACCGCCAGGGTCTGCGGGTCGAGCATCTCGTGCACGGCGATGAAGTGCGGGCCGGTCACATTCCAGTGGATGTGTTTCAGGGTGAGGGCCAAGTCGTTGAGCGAGTGCAGACGCATCATCAGCAAGTCGATCAGACGCCCGCCCTCCTTGGTGCTCAGGCCTGGCACGGTGTAGCGCGGGGTGGAACTCTGGGGCGACATGATGCTCCTGGGACGAAGGGACGGTCCAGCTCTCTTCATCTGCCACCGGGGCCGGAGCATGCACGCGTCCTGACACCGGATACCACTTGACCGGCCCTGCCGAAAGGGCGTCGGCGGGGCCGGCGCCGGTGCCCCCGGCCAGGGTCGGCACGGCGGCGCACCCCTCATGACTGGTCGCTTCGGGCCGTCAAGCGCGCTCTGCGCCGCCCGGGGCCGCATCCGGGGAGAGAGCCGGCGCCGCGTGCGTGCCGAGTCCTCGGCGGTCGTGCACGAACAATGGGACCAGGGAGACCGCAACCGCGCCGAGCACGGCCGTCACCGCGAAGGTCGTGAAGCCGAGGCTCGCGTCGCCGCCCGCGAGGACCGCACCGCCGAGGGCCGGGCCCACCACCGCGCCCGTACGGCCTATGCCCGTGACCCAGCCAAGGCCCGTGGCGCGTTCCCGGGGCGCGTAGACGCGGGAGGTGGCCGCGTACACCATCACCTGGGCGCTGAACAGCCAGACGCCGGTGATGAACACGACGACATACGCGGCGCCCAGCGGCAGCTGCGCCCTCAGCAGGAACGTGCCGACAGCGGTCAGCAGGAACCACAGAGCGGAGACCTTCACCGGGCCGAACCTGTCCGCCGTACGGCCCGCTATCAGCATGCCGACGATTCCACCCGCGTTGATCACCATCAGGAAGGTGACCGAGGAGGAGAGGGAGTAGCCGGTGGCGCGCATCAGTTCGGGCAGCCAGGTGGAGACGCCGTAGACGAGGAGGAGTCCCGCGAAGGACGCGATCCACAGCAGTGGGGTCGCCCAACGGGTGCCGGGCGCGAACAGTGCGGTGATCGCCGCCATGCGGCCCTTCGGACCGGCTTGGGGGGCCTGCTGCGCGCCCGGGCGCTCCAGCCGGTAGCGGTCGGCGACGGCGTACGCCCGCTGGGTCCTGCCCCGGGCGAAGAGCACACCAGGGGACTCCGGAAGCCACTTCAGCACCAGCGGCACCGCGATCAGGGCCGGCAGCACGCCCGCCCAGAACACCCAGCGCCAGCCGTGTCCGGGGGCGACGGCGAGACCGATGCCCGTGGCCGCCATGCCGCCTGCGTGGTACGAGGTCATCATCAGGCCCGTGGTGAGGGCGACCCGGCGCGGGGGTGCGAACTCGGCGACGATCGCGAGGCCGATCGGCATCAGCCCGCCCAGGCCGAGCCCGGAGAGGAAGCGCCCGGTGCCGAACATCGCGGCGCCGGACGCGAGGGCGCACAGTGCGGATCCGGACGAGAACAGTACGACGCTGGCGATGACCAGCGGCTTTCGGCCGAGCCAGTCGGTGAGTGTGCCGGCGGCCAGCGCGCCGATCAGCATGCCGAACGTGGTCCAGCTGCCGATGGTCCCGGCCAGGGCGGGGGTGAAGCCGAGGCTGTCGTCCGCCAGGAGATGCGGCATGGTCGCGCCGTAGATGTTGACGTCCATGCCGTCGAAGAACACGGCGAGCCAGCACAGGGCGATGACCGGAGCGACGACCCTGAAGGAGCGGTCGGGCGGGGAGGTGGTCGATACAGCCACGGGGCACTCGCTTTCTGCCACTGCGTTGTGGCGGGTGGGCTGTCCCATTGCCGGAGAGCGGGTCCACCGCAGAGGGAGTGTTCGCAAGGTGAAGTAAATTCCACTCTGGGGCCGGTGCGAGCTTTCCCTTGGTTCCTGCCCGTGTCAATGGGGGCCGCGGTGGAGCGTCGGGCCGGTTACGGCAACGGCAACCCCGCGTAGTTCATGGCGAGTTCGGCCGCCGCGTGGGGTGACGTGGCGATGCGGTCGAGCTGGGCGATCTGGAGCCGCGTGTCGAAGGGGCTCTGGTCCGGTCCGGTGTGCAGCGTCGTGGTCAAGAAGTACGAGAAGTGCTCGGCGCGCCACACGCGGCGCAGGCAGGTGTCGGAATAGGCGTCCAGCAGGTCGGTCGCACCGGTCCTGTGCTGCCGTATCAGGGCGCGGCTCAGCACCACGACGTCGGCCGCGGCGAGGTTGAGCCCTTTCGCGCCCGTGGGCGGCACGATGTGTGCGGCGTCGCCTGCCAGGAAGACGCTGCCGTACCGCATCGGCTCGGTGACCGAACTCCGCATCGGCAGAACGCTCCTGGAGGTGATCGGGCCACGGTTCAGCTTCCAGCCGTCGAGTGCGAACCGGGCGTCCAGCTCGTCCCAGATCCGTTCGTCCGGCCATGCTGCCGGGTCCGTGCCGTTGGGCACCTGCAGATACATCCGGCTGACCTCGGGCGACCGCATGCTGTGCAGGGCGAAGCCACGGGGGGAGTGGGCGTAGACCAACTCGGCGCAGGACGGCGCCACATCGGCCAGGATGCCGAGCCACGAGTAGGGGTACGCCCGTTCGTAGGTGCGCCGGACCCCTTCGGGTACGGCGGCCCGGGTCACCCCGTGGAAGCCGTCGCAGCCGACCACGTAGTCGCACGTCAGGGAGCTGTCCTGGCCGTCGTGCGAGTAGCGGATCGTCGGCCGGCCGGTGTCCGCGCCCTCGACCGAGTGGACCTCGGCCCCGAAGTGGAGGGCTGCGCCGTCGGCCAGCTGCAGGGCTACGAGGTCCTTGACCACTTCGGTCTGCGCGTACACCCACACGCGGCGGCCGTCCGTCAGTGACGGGAAGTCGATACGGTGCGAACGGCCCTCCCAGCGCAGCTCCACGCCGTCGTGGACCAGTCCTTCGGCGTCCAGCCGCGCTGCCGCCCCGGCCTCGCGCAGGGCGTCGACGGTGGACTGTTCGAGGATTCCCGCCCGCTGACGCTGCTCGACGTAGGCGCGATCGCGGCTCTCCAGGACGACGCAGCCGACGCCGGCACGGTGGAGCAGGCGGGACAGCAACAGCCCGGCGGGGCCGCCCCCGATGATTCCCACGGTCGTGTGCACCGTTCGTACTCCTTCACGGGAGCGGTCGCATTCCTGAGGCCGTTCGCGCGCGGGGCATTCGCGTACCGGCGCACCGAGTTCGCACAGTGAACTTTTCTTCACCGTGTTCCGCGAGTTTGTCGCCCGGGCCGGCGCCCTGTCAATGGTCCTGTCCGGATGCGGGCGGACGGCTGAGCCGGCGCCGCCGAGACCGCAGGCGGGCGAACACTATGAACGCAACGGCCGCAGGGCTGGCCCCATCCGGTGGGCCCTTCCTAACATCCCGGCTCGCAGCGCAACTCTGCGCGGAGCACCTGAAGGAGCTCACCCTTGAACGTATTCGACCCGCCCACGCATGCTCCGCGACGCCGCACGGCGGTAGTGGCCGCCGCGCTCGCGGCCCTGTTCCTCGGCACACTCGGTGATGCCTCCACTGCCCGGGCGAGCACCGAGGCCCCTTCCGTCGCCGCGTGTCCGGCCGATCTGGCAGGGAAGGCCACGTGCTACACCGGCCAGCACGGCAACGGGGCGTACTACACGATGGCGGTGCCCACGCGCTGGAACGGTTCCCTCGTCGTGCACGCCCACGGCGGGCCCGACCTGGGCGACACCTCGGACCCGTCCCGCAGTGCCGACGACCTGGAGCGCTGGGCGGTGATGGTCGACGAGGGATACGCCTGGGCCGGCTCCTCCTACCGCCGCGGTGGTTACGGGACGCGCATGGCCGCCGCCGACACGGAGAACGTACGGCGGTTGTTCGTCGCCCGGTTCGGCGCGCCGGAACTGACCTATGTCCACGGCCAGTCATGGGGTGGCAACGTCGCCGCCAAGGTCGCCGAGACGTACGGAGCCCGCTCCGGTGCCTACGACGGCGTCCTGCTGACCAGCGGTGTACTCGGGGGCGGTTCGCGCGGCTACGACTACCGCGTGGATCTGCGGGCGGTCTACCAGTACTACTGCCGGAACCACCCTCGCCCCACTGAACCCCAGTACCCGCTGTGGCAGGGACTGCGTATGGGCTCCCTCATGACGAGCGCCGGACTCCGGGCCCGTCTCGAGGAATGCACCGGCTACGCCTCCGAGCCCGCGGACCGGACCGGGCCGCAGCAACGCAACCTCAACGACATCCTTGCCGTCACCCGCATCCCTGAGCGCGCACTCGAGTCGCACCTGCGGTTCGCGACCTTCACCTTCCGTGACATCGTGTCGGGCAGGCTGGGTGGCCGCAACCCGTTCGGCAACCAAGGGGTGAGGTACTCCGGTTCACACGACGACAAGGCACTCAACGAGGGTGTCGAACGCTTCTCGGCCGACCCCACCGCACGCCGCGACCTCTCCTACGACAGCGACCTCACGGGCAAGGTCTCCGTCCCTGTCCTCACCCTGCACGCAATCGACGACCCGACCGCCTTCGTCGAGCACGAAGCGGCCTACCGGGCCACCCTCGAGGGAGCCGGCACGGACGGGCGTCTTGTGCAGACGTACACGACGGAGACGGAACACAGCGCCTTGAGCGACTCCGAGTACGCCAACTCCGTCTCCGCCCTGGACGCCTGGGTGCGCTCCGGCCGCAAGCCGACCCCGGGCTCGATCGCGGCCTCGTGCGGCGCCTTCGACCGTATCCATGAGGGCGGTTGCTTCTACCGTCCCGATTTCCTCCCGCCGTCGTACGCATCGAGGATCCGGCCGAGGCCGGGCGGTCTCTCCTGGCCCGCCATGACCGCTGCCCAGGAGACGAGGTGGAGCCGGATCACCGATGTGGGGATCGCCCCCTGACAGGGTCCCTTACGCGCGGTCCGGGGCGCACCGCGGCACTGCGGCGCGGGGCGCCCCGGGGTGTCGTCCCAAGCGGGCTTCCATATGGCGAGACGGTCAGGCATCCGGAGTGGGCCCGTCCGTATATTCGTACGCATGTCTGTACCGGCCCTTTCGCTGCGCCTCGCGCTGTTCGCGCACTCGGCGTGGTGCGTCGACGACGGGCTCTGTCGCGGCTGAACCCGAGTCGGCGGCGCGCGCAGCGCCGCCGGCACCGCTGCCGCCGTCCGTCGAGCACCATCCGGAGATCTTTCGTGACCACCGCGCCACCTGCCGGGCCGGCCGCGCCGCCGCGCGCTCTGCCCGCCCTCCTCGTTCCTTCGCCCACGTCGGTTCCGCGGCCCGAGGCGCCGCCCCTGCCCCCGGTGCGCAGGGCCCCACTCGTCGTGTCCGGGCTGCTGGCCGCTGCACTGACCGCGTACGTGTGGTTCACCCATGGCGCCAAACCCGGCGTACTGCTCGTCCTGGGGCTCGGTCTGGGCGTCGCCCTGTTCCACTCCCGGTTGGGCTTCACATCGGCCTGGCGGCAGCTGATCGCTGTAGGCAACGGCACCGGTCTGCGGGCGCACGCGCTGCTGCTCGGCACCACGGCCACACTGTTCGCACTGGTCATCGGTACGAGCACCGGCCTGTTCGGCTCGCAGCCGGCGCCCTCCGGCGGGTCGCTCGAAGTCGGCCTGGTCGTCGGTTCACTGATCTTCGCCATCGGGATGCAGCTCGGCGGCGCCTGTGCGTCCGGCACCCTCTTCGCCGTCGGTTCGGGTCAGACCTCGGTGCTTCTGACCCTGGGCGGCTTCATCGCCGGTGCAACGCTCGCCGCCTGGCAGTTCGACCTGTGGAAGGACCTGCCCGCCTGGGAGCCGGTCGTCCTGTCCGACCACATCGGCTGGTTCGGCTCGTGGGCTGTGACGATCGCCGCGCTGCTGCTGGTGGTCCTGATCACGCGACGCGTCCAGGCCCGTCGCAACCCGCCACCCCTCGGCGTGGTGCCCTCGGCACGCACCGCGGCACTACGGGCTCTCCGCGGATCCTGGCCGCTGGCCGCCGGCGCTCTTGTGCTGGCCGTGCTCGGCGCGGGCGTACTGATGGTGTCCGGCGGTGCCTGGGGGGTCACGAGTGCTTTCAGCCTGTGGGGATCGGAACTGGTGGGCGCGCTCGGCGGCCACCCGGAGAACTGGACCTGGTGGCGACAGGCGGGGAACGCCGAGATGCTGGCGGGCCCGGTACTCGCCGACAAGACCAGCCTCACCGACATCGGCATCATGATCGGAGCGGCGGTCGCCGCGGCGCTCGGAGGTACCTGGGCCCTGCACCGCGGCATTCCGTGGCGCACGGCCGTCGCGTCGGTGCTCGGCGGCGTACTGATGGGCATCGGCGCACGGCTGGCCGGAGGCTGCAACATCGGTGCCTACCTGGCGGGCGTCGCCTCGGGCAGCCTGAGCGGCTGGCTGTGGGGCGCGGTCGCACTGGCCGGGACCTGGATCGGACTCAGGCTGCGTCCGCTGTTCGGCCTCGGCAACCCCAAGCCCGGCGACGGCGTCTGCTGATCGCCGCGGACCGGCTGCCCGGCCGGACCGGGTAGCCGGTCCGGCCGCAAGGGCCCGCGCCCAGGACCTCCTCTACGATCACCGCGTGTGCGCAAACGTCATAGTCGCTGAAGACGACGCTAAACAAGCCGAGTTGGTCCGCCGCTACCTCGAACGCGAAGGCCATACCGTCACGGTGGTGGCGGACGGCCTGTCCGCCCTGGAGCGGGCGCGTCAGGGGGCGCCGGACCTGCTCGTGCTCGACGTGATGATGCCCAGGGCGGACGGACTCGACGTGGTCCGCATCCTCCGCGCGGAGGAAAGGGAGTTGGCGGTCCTCATGCTGACCGCGCGGGCGACGGAGGACGACCTGCTGCTCGGACTGGACCTGGGCGCGGACGACTACATGACCAAGCCCTACAGTCCACGGGAGCTCATGGCGCGAGTGCGCACACTCCTGCGGCGCACCCGGCGGGACGGGGGACGCGAAGACGGCCATGTGCTGCGTGTGGGAACGCTCGCCGTCGATCCCGCGCGTCACGAGGTGGCTGTCGACGGAGTCGAGGTCGACTGCACGCCCGGGGAGTTCCGGCTCCTCTCGGCGATGGCCGCCGAGCCCGAACGGGTATTCACACGTGAGCAGCTCCTCGCCGAACTCCACGGGTTCGACCGGTACATCAGCAGTCGCACGGTCGACGTGCACATCATGAACCTCCGCAAGAAGATCGAGCGCGCGCCCCGGCGACCGGCCCGGCTGCTCACCGTCTTCGGAGTGGGCTACAAACTCATGGACCCGCTGAAGGGGACCTCGCGTGCCTCCGGCTGAGCGAGGCGCCCAACGCCTGCGTCTGCGCAAGAGCCTGCTCGGCAGGCTGCTGGCGGTGTCGGCGCTCGTCGCGGCCTGTTCGGTCGCCGCGACCGCGTGGCTGGCCGTGCAGACGACGTCCGGTGCGATCGAGCAGGAGCAGGGCCGCAACCTCGCCGCGGACACCCGTGTCCTCGACGCCCTGCTCGCCTACGCGGCCGGACACCCCACCTGGGACGGCGTGGACGCCACGGTGAACGACCTCGCCGAGACTTCCGGCCGGCGGATCACCCTGACGACGCAGAGCCGTCAGATACTCGCGGACTCAGCAGGCTCCTCGCCGCCGCCACCGGCTCTGCCACCCCAGGCATCAGCGGTCGTGGATCCTCTGTCGGTGGCCGCTGTGCCCTCCGGATCCGAATCCGGGTCCGGGTCCGTGACGGTTGCGGCACCCGGCACGGACGGAGTGCAGCGCTCGGGCAACGACCGGGTCGACGCGAGAGCAGTCGGACCGTTCAGGCTGTCCGCGGCCGAACGTACGTCGTTGCGACGCACCGCGGATGAGGCGGTGCGCTGCCTCAGCCGGTCCGGCATCGCCTCGGACGTCGTCGAGGGGCCGAGCGGGCGGCCCCGTATCCAGGTCGTGGGCAACGACCCCGACCGCATGCGCGGCACCAGGTGCACCACGGACGCCCTGGACAGTCCCACCAGGACAGAGACGAAGGCGTTGACCGCGCTCAACGGGCTGGTCAACGCCTGCCTGGACCGGCAGGGGCGCGAAGCCGTGCGGCTCGACCTCGACCTCTCGTGGGACACGGACCAGGATGCCTCACCCGCGACGGCCGTACCCCAGCCGGTGCCCGGCATCAGTGCCCCGGAGGAGGCTGTGCCGACGCCGTTCCCCACCCCCTCGCCCATGGACAGCGAGGTCGACCGCGACATCGCCTCGTGCGTCGGCATCGCCCGCCAGGAGCAGCTCAGTTCGTACGTCGCCTCACCCGCGTTGCTGTTCATAAGCGACCCGGGCGGCGGTGCCGTCCCCGGGTTCGAGCTGTCCCCCGCGAACACGGCGAGGATCACCGGGGTCGCGGCGCTCGTCCTCGCACTCACCGTCGGCGCCTCGATCCTCGCGGGGGTCCGGCTCGTACGGCCGCTGCACGCGCTCACGGGAGCGGCCCAGCGCATGCGGGACGGCGAGGATCCCTCGCACGTCGTGGTGGCCGCGGACAACGAGATCGGCCGGCTGGCCGCCGCCTTCAACGACATGTCGGCCCATCGCGCCCGCCTGGAGGAGCAGCGAAAGGTGATGGTCAGCGATGTGGCGCACGAGCTGCGCACCCCTTTGAGCAACATCCGGGGGTGGCTGGAGGGAGCCCAGGACGGCATCGCCGATACGGATGCCCCGTTCGTCGCCTCGCTCCTGGAGGAGGCGCTCCAGCTGCAGCACATCATCGACGACCTCCAGGACCTGTCGGCGGCCGATGCGGGCGCCCTGCGTCTGCACCCCGAACCCGTACGGATCGAGGAGCTGCTCGCCCATGTCGTGGCGGCCCATCAGGCCCAGGCCGATGCCGCAGGGGTCGCCCTCACCGTTGCCGTTCCGGACGGGAACGGGTCCGTCCCCGGGCTCACCGCCGACCCGGTACGGCTCCGCCAGGCGATCGGCAACCTGGTGTCCAACGCCGTGCGCCACACACCGTCGGGAGGACGGGTGACGCTGCGCGCCTACGGGACCGGGCCCGGGGGAGTGGACGAGGAGGTGGCGGTGGAGGTCGCCGACACCGGCAGCGGCATGGCACCCGAGGACCTGCCGTACGTCTTCGACCGGTTCTGGCGCGCGGAGAAGTCACGCAGCCGCCGCACCGGGGGCAGTGGCCTGGGGCTGGCGATCGTCCGCAAGCTCGTCGAGGCGCACGGCGGGACGACGTCCGTCGTCAGCACCGTGGGCCAGGGGTCCGTGTTCACCCTGCGGCTGCCGTCTGCCGGCCCTGATCCGATGAACACAGCGGTCTGACAGTTTCCTCACAACTTCACTCCAGCATGTGGGCAAGCCCGGCGCCCGACGCGCATCCGTGCGCGGGCACCATCAACGCCGAGCTGGAATCGGAGTTCTCCATGTCCCTTCGCCCGACCCTGCGCACCGCGGCCCTCATCACCGCCGCCATCGGCGCGGCTCTGCTCCCGTCCGGCGTGGCCGTCGCCGACGACACCCCCACGCCGGACGGGAGCAGAG
>NZ_MAPV01000234.1 GCF_001700505.1 Streptomyces mutomycini | reverse complement strand
TGCCTCCCCCGGAGACACCCCCACCCAGCCCGCAGCCCGCGGTTTACGGCTCGAACTTGTAACCCAGGCCCCGCACCGTCACCAGGTAACGCGGCGCCCCGGGATCGGGCTCGATCTTGGCGCGGAGCCGCTTGACGTGGACGTCCAGGGTCTTCGTGTCGCCCACGTAGTCCGCACCCCACACGCGGTCGATCAGCTGCATGCGCGTCAGCACACGCCCCGCGTTGCGCAGGAGCATCTCGAGCAGGTCGAACTCCTTCAGCGGGAGGTCGACCTTGCCGCCGGAGACCGTGACGACGTGACGGTCCACGTCCATCCGTACCGGGCCGGCTTCGAGGGCCGCCGGGGTGACCTCCTCCGGCTCGCCGCGGCGGCGCAGCACCGCACGGATGCGGGCCACCAGCTCCCGCGAGGAGAAGGGCTTGGTCACGTAGTCGTCGGCTCCTATTTCCAGGCCCACGACCTTGTCGATCTCGCTGTCCTTGGCGGTGACCATGATCACCGGGACGTTGGACCTGACACGCAGCTGCCGGCAGACCTCCGTACCGGGCAGGCCCGGCAGCATCAGGTCGAGCAGCACGAGGTCGGCGCCGTTGCGCTCGAACTCGTCGAGGCCGTCCGGGCCGGTGGCCGCGATGGCCACCTCGAAACCCTCCTTGCGCAGCATGTAGGACAGGGCGTCGCTGAAGGATTCCTCATCCTCGACGACAAGCACTCGGGTCACGGGCGGGCCTCCGGGGCAGGAAATGGTTCGTAGGAATCGGTCTCGTAGGGCCCGTCGTCGTCAACAGCACCGTTGTCGACTAGGGGTCCGCCGGTGGTACGACCCCGTACGACGCCCGACTCGGGCAGTCGCAGGGTGAAGGTGGAGCCCTGTCCCTCGGAGCTCCATACAGTGACTTCCCCGCCGTGCGAGGCCGCCACGTGCTTGACGATGGCGAGGCCGAGACCGGTGCCACCGGTGGCCCGTGAGCGGGCCGGGTCGACGCGGTAGAACCGCTCGAAGACGCGCTCGCGGTCCTTCTCGGAGATGCCGAAGCCCTGGTCGGTCACGGCTATCTCGATCAGATCCCCGCCGGGCACGGCCAGCTTCCGGGCGGCGATGCCGACGCGTGTGCGGGCGGGGCTGTAGTTGACGGCATTCTCCACGAGATTGCCGAGTGCGGCCGCGAGCTGGCTCCGGTTACCCCAGACGGAGAGGTCCGCGGTGCCGCCCGATGCCATGGTGATCTGCTTCGAGCCGGCCTGCTGGCGGCACCGGTCGACCGCCTCTGCGACCAGTTCCTCCACCCGCACGGGTTCGGCGTCCTCGAGCGGGTCGTCGTTCTGCACCCGGGAGAGGTCGATGAGCTCCTGCACGAGGTTGGTCAGCCGGGTCGCCTCGATCTGCATGCGCCCGGCGAACCTCTCCACCGCCTCGGGGTCGTCGGAGGCGTCCATGACGGCTTCGGAGAGAAGCGAGAGCGCGCCGACCGGGGTCTTGAGCTCGTGACTGACGTTGGCCACGAAGTCGCGCCGCACCGCTTCTATGCGGCGGGCCTCGGTGAGGTCCTCGACCAGCAGCAGGACCAGGCGTGAGCCCAGCGGGGCGACCCGGGCAGAGACGGCGAGCGCCTCGCCACGGCCCGTGCCGCGACGCGGAAGGTCCAGCTCGACCTGCCGTATCTCACCGTCGCGCCGGGTGTCCCTGGCCATGTGGAGCATCGGCTCGACCGCCAGGCGTCCGCCTCTGACCAGGCCCAGCGCATACGCGGCGGAGCTGGCCTTGACGACGCTGTCGCTCTCGTCGAGCACGACGGCGGAGGAGCTGAGCACGGAGAGGACCGTGTCGACCCCCGGGGGAAGCGCGGCATTGTTGTCGGGCCGCAGGGACGTACGCGTGGGACGCTTCTGCTCGCGTTCGCTCCAGCGGAACGCCAGCATGGCGATCACACCGGTACACAGCCCGGCGATCGCTGCAGCTGCGGCGACCGCCGCGTTCACGTCCATGCCTCAAGGTTATGCGGGCTCGCCGACACTCTCCCAGCCATCCGGGTGCCATCTCGAACACTCGTCGCCCAGAGTTCACCAAGGGGATAGTGACGGTTCACTTAGGCGGCCGGAACCCGACGCGTTGGCCCCGCAACGTGGCAGCGTGGGGGTCGGCCCCAAGACCCCGGCCTCAGGATCTGGAGAGGGACTTCCATGCGCGACGCTTACCACGAGGAACTCGATTCGATCGGCGAGGGCCTGGTCGAGATGGCCCGGCTCGTCGGCTCGGCGATCGGACGGGCCACGACGTCCATGCTCGACGCCGATCTCAAGCTCGCCGAAAGCGTGATCGCCGCGGACCAGAAGGTCGACGACCTCCAGCACGACCTGGAGGCCCGCGCCATCGCGCTGCTGGCCCGCCAGCAGCCGGTCGCCACCGATCTGCGGATCGTGGTCACCTCGCTGCGGATGAGCGCCGACCTGGAGCGTTCGGGCGACCTCGCCCAGCACGTCGCCAAGCTGGCGCGGCTGCGCTTCCCGGCGTCGGCGGTGCCGCACGACCTGCACGCGACCATCCTGGAGATGGGACAGCTCGCCCAGCGGCTGATGGCGAAGGCCGCCGAGGTGATCATCACGAAGGACGTCGACCTGGCGCTCCAGCTGGAGCAGGACGACGACGAGATGGACCTGCTGCACCGCACGCTGTTCCAGCACCTGATGGACGACCGCTGGAAGCACGGCATCGAGACCGCCGTCGACGTCACCCTGCTCGGCCGCTACTACGAGCGCTTCGCCGACCACGCCGTGTCGGTCGCCAAGCGCGTCGTCTACCTGGTCACGGGTGAGCACGCGGACGAGATCCAGGCAGCGGCGCCGGTGGAGGGGGCGTAGGGGGCGCGGACCGCCACGGCGGCCGTACCTCTGTTCCTGCACTCGTGCGCCGTTGATGCGCCCTTCGTGCTGGGCATGCAAGGGGTGCGGGGGCGGCGAGCCATGCCGTAGACCCGTCGTACGCATGCGCGTGCGCCGTCGAGTCGTACCCCTGCCGAACCCCTGAGGAGGGACCATGGCCGATTCCCCGGTGACCGAACCCCAGCACGAGACGCCGACCGAGGTCGTGCATCTGACCGTGCTGGGGGCCTGCGGCTGCGGCTCGGGCTGCGGGTGCGGCTGCCAGTCCGGCGCGCCGTGCCAGTGCGGTGGCTGAGTAGGGCCTCGCAGGCCCGCGCGAAACCGCGCACCGGCCGGCACCCCCGCGGCGGACGTGGGTCCGCCGCGGGGGCGCCTCGGCCGCATACCCGTCAGACCGCGGGCTCGGCCCCGGCCCGCTCGGTGGATGCGACCGGCACGGCGGGCGCGACCGGCACGGTGGATGCGACCGGCACGGCGGGCGCGACGACCGTAACCGGCGCCACGGGTGCCGTCGTGGTGACGACGGCCGGTTCCGGAAGGCTCAGGTTCCGCATCAGCAGCCAGTAGCCGAACGCGGCCACCGTGCCCAGCACCGCGCAGGTCCCCCACAGCCAGGCGGCACCGTAGTGGTCGATCACGAAGCCGGACATCAGCGGGGCGACGAGCGCCGCCACCGACCAGGACATCGTGTACACGCCCTGGTAGCGGCCGCGGCCGTGGGCGGGGGACAACTGCACGACGATGCCCGTCTGCGTGGGCGCGTTGACGATCTCGGCCAGGGTCCAGACGCACACCGTCAGCGCATACACCCCCACCGATCCCGCGAAGGCGGTCAGGCCGAATCCGTACCCCGCGACCAGTGACGACAGGATCAGCAGGAGGCGCGGATCGCGGTGATGGATGAACCGGGTCACGGGGATCTGGAGGGCCACGATCAACACACCGTTGACAGCGATGGCCGTGCCGAAGTCCGAGCTGGACAGCCCGTCCGCACCCATGGCCACCGGTAGTCCGACGTACCCCTGCTGAAAGATCAGCGCGACCAGGAACGACAGCCCGACGACGCCCATGTAGCGCCCGTCGCGCAGCACCGTGGTCAGCCTCACCTCGTCAGGCGCGGAGGTTCCGGCGACCAGCGGCTCCGCCTCGGGCCGGGACTCCGGCACCTTGAGGAAGACGACGACGGCACACAGCAGGGTCAGCGCCGCCTCGCCCATGAAACCGGCCAGATAGCTGTACTCGGCGATGAATCCCGCTCCGGCCGACGAGACGGCGAAACCCAGGTTGATCGCCCAGTAGTTGAGCGAGAAGGCCCGCACCCGGTCCTCGGGCGGGACGATGTCGGCCATCATCGCCTGCACGGCCGGCCGGGACGCATTGCTGGCCATGCCCACGACGAAGGCCACGCCGGCGATCGCGACCGGATGGACCATGAAGCCGAGCACGGCCACGGACGCGGCGGTCGAGAGCTGCGCGATCAGCATCGTCGGGCGGCGCCCCAGCCGGTCCGTCATCACCCCGGCGCCCAGCGACGACACCACTCCGCCGAGCCCGTGGAGGGAGGCGACGAGACCGGCGTACGAAGCCGAGTAGCCCCGGTCCAGGGTCAGATAGAGCGCCATGAACGTGGCGATGAACGCCCCGAGGCGGTTGACCAGCGTGCTGGTCCACAGCCACCAGAACTCCCTGGGAAGACCGGCGACCGTCTCGTGTGCCGCCTTCCTGAGACCGGCGACAGACATAGGACTTCCCCCCGAGGACGTACGCGTACGGAATGGACGTCGGCCTGTGTAAGCGGCCCGACGACTGTACGAACATTACGAAGGCGCGATCCCCGGCTGCCACTCAATTGACGCACCCCGTCAATCGTCGCGTCCCCCACCCGCCGTCGGTCCGCCCTTTGGCCGGGCGCGCGGAGGCCTCACGGGTTCGATTACGCTCGGACCCATGGCCGACGCACCGTACAAGCTGATCCTCCTCCGCCACGGCGAGAGCGAATGGAACGCGAAGAACCTGTTCACCGGCTGGGTGGACGTAGACCTCACCGACAAGGGCGAGAAGGAGGCGGTACGCGGCGGTGAGCTGCTCAAGGACGCCGGTCTGCTCCCCGACGTCGTGCACACCTCCCTCCAGAAGCGCGCGATCCGCACCGCCCAGCTCGGTCTGGAAGCCGCCGACCGCCACTGGATCCCCGTCCACCGCTCCTGGCGGCTGAACGAGCGCCACTACGGCGCCCTCCAGGGCAAGGACAAGGCCCAGACGCTCGCCGAGTTCGGCGAGGAGCAGTTCATGCTCTGGCGCCGCTCCTACGACACCCCGCCGCCCGCACTCAAGGACGGCACGGAGTTCTCGCAGAGCGCCGACCCGCGCTACGCCTCCATCCCGACGGAGCTGCGTCCGCGCACGGAGTGCCTCAAGGACGTCGTCGAGCGTATGCTGCCGTACTGGTACGACGGCATCGTCCCGGACCTCCTCGACGGCAGGACCGTCCTGGTCGCCGCCCACGGCAACAGCCTCCGCGGCCTGGTGAAGCACCTGGACGGCATCTCCGACGACGCCATCTCGGGCCTCAACATCCCGACCGGCATCCCGCTCGCCTACGAGCTGGACGCCGACTTCCGCCCCCTGAAGCCGGGCGGCACCTACCTCGACCCGGACGCGGCCAAGGCTGCGATCGAGGCCGTGAAGAACCAGGGCAAGAAGAAGTAGCCTTTGTGATCACGCCCCGAGCTGCGCTTACGGCGCGGATCGGGGCATTTTCACGGCCTGGTACCACTTTGGGCCCCCAGTGCCCCGGCTCTTGCGGTCGGAGTGCCAGACCGAGAGCCTTCCGGGCGCGGTCACGGCTGCTTGGCATGAGGTGCACGTACGCCTTCAAGGTCAGTCCCGGATCGGAGTGTCCGAGGTACTCGCTCACGGCCTTGATGCGCTCTCCGGCATCCAGGAGAACGGACGCGTAGAAGTGCCTGAAAGCGTGCATGCCGTGTTCCCGAGCAGCGGCGTGTTCGCGGCTCTTCGCCTCGGGAAAGACGCCGACCTTGGCGAGTGCGGGTTTCCAGTGGTCCTCGTTCAGCGACGTGCGCCAGACGTGCCCACCGAGGGGACCAGTGAAGATCAGGTGTTTAGTCACGGGCGGACCGCCGGCGCGCATCCACGGCAGCGTGATCTCTATTGGCGGCAAGAGCTTCATGTGCGCCTTGAGTGCGTCCGCCACGGGCTCGGGCAGCGGCACCTCGCGCAACTTGCCGCCCTTCGGTGGACACGGGCGCGCTCAGGCTCAGCTTGAGCTGTTGTACGACGTGAAGCGTGTCGTTGTCGAAGTCGAGTTCATCGACGGACAGCCCGAGGATCTCGCCCTGTCGCAGGCCGCACCCGGCGCCGACGTCCACCATGGGCCGAAATCGGTCGACCAGGGTGGCGGGCACGGCGAAGACCCGTTCCGGCAGCCAGGGGACCAACCGTCGGGCGCCCATCTCCGGGAGCGTCACCGTGCGCGAGTTGCAGGGGTTCCGGGGCAGACAGCCGTGTTCGACGGCTGCGCTCAGGATGGCCCGCACGTTGGATAGTTGACGCGGGCGTACGAGCCAGACATGCCGGACGCTGCGAGCTGCGTCACGAACTCGCGCATGTGCCTTGCGGAGGCTGGCGGACGCTAAACACTTTGTTTAGCATCCGCAGAAACACCCCAGGTCAAGGGCGTTGCACTTGCTCGGCCGGACGCTGCGGACGCTTTCCCCCCTCAGCTCTCTAGGACGGACGGTGCAGGGGCTTCCGATGGGTGGGGCGCCCACTCTCTGAGGTGCCTCGTCCAGCCACTTGGTTTCGGGCGGCATTTCAGGATGGGCCCCGCTGCACGCCGTGAGGAGCTCTCCAGGACGCGTGCATGCGGTGCGCAGCGACATCCCCGGAGTGCGGCAAGCTATCGCCTCGCTTCGCCGGGTGGCGCACCATGCGGCAACAGCGCGCGCCCGCCGCGGCGCCGGCCCTAGTAGTACCACCAGTCGAGGCGATCCGGTCACCCTCTCATTTGGTTGGGTAAGCACCGGGCCCGCTCGAGCGCCGATCCGAGGCGATCGGACCAATCGTGTGCCCACGCGCAGAGCTCCAGATCCATGGCTCCATTGTTGACTCTCTCTGACCGGATCTCGCCGACGCCGACGCCGACGACCACGAACCCGGAGGGGTCCCAACGAAGCCATCGAGCGGGCCCGGTGCTTAC
>NZ_MAPV01000233.1:945-8861 GCF_001700505.1 Streptomyces mutomycini | reverse complement strand
CTCATCCTCAAGGACCGCGCCGCCGCCTTCCGCGCCGACCCCGCCGTCCAGGAAGCACTCACCGCCTCCCGCCTCCACGAACTCGCCCGGCCCACCGCCGACGACGGCCTCAAGGCACTCCTCGCCGACACCTCCGCCTACGAGGACTTCGACACCACCGCAGCAGCGGAACGCTCCATGGCCTTCGAAGCCCTCGACCAGCTCGCCATGGAACACCTCCTCGGCGTCCGCTGACCCACCACACCCACCGGCCGGGGTCCCGGTGAGCCACCACCGGGACCCCTGCCGTCAGACGTCCGCCGCTGCCGGCCCGGCGTACGCGACCGGATCGGCCAGCACGTCCTGGACCACCAGCGCCGCCGCGCCCCGCGCCGCGTCACCCGCGACGGATGACGCACGCAGCCTGCCGCCGCCCCGGGACCAGAGCCCGGACACCACGCGCCCCGTCAGCTCCTCGTCGGCGGGCGGCGAGAGCCATGGCATCAGGCCGCGGTATATCCCGCCGAGCACCACCGCGTCCGGATCGAACAGGTTCACCGCCCCGGACAGCACCTGTCCCAGCATCCGGCCGGCGTCGGCCACGGCGGCCAGCGTCACGGGGTCACCCGCCTGCGCCCGCCGCTCCAGCTCCATCACTCCCGCGGCACCGCCCGCGGCCTCGTCGATGCCGGCCGCGCGCAGCAGGGCCGACTGTCCGGCGTACTGCTCCAGGCAGCCGCGGGAGCCGCAGCGGCACTCCGGGCCCTCCGGGTCCACCACCACGTGCCCGATCTCACCGGCGAAACCGTGTGCGCCGCGCAGCAGTTCGCCGTCGAGCACCAGGGCGCCGCCGACACCGATCTCGCCCGTCAGGTAGAGGAAGCTGCGGACCGTGTCGAGCCCGCCGAACCACAGTTCGGCCAGCGCCGCGAGATTGGCCTCGTTCTCCGAGCGCACCGGCAGCGCTGCCGTGCCGGGACGCAGGCCGGCCAGCGCCCGTGCGAACATCTCCTCGGCCGCGACCTGGTTCCAGCCGAGGTTCGGCGCCTGGCGCACCGAGCCGCCCGAGACGAGCCCGGGCAGCGCGAGCGCCGTACCCACAGGGGACAGATCCTGCTCCCGCGCCGAGTCCAGGGTGCGCGCGGCGATCCCCGCGGCCCGTGCCAGGACCTCCTCCGGCGGGGCGCCGCGGTTGTCCAGGTGCTCGGTCTGCCGTACCCGTCCGGTGCCCGCCAGATCGACCACGCACACCGACACGTAGTCGATGTTGATCTCCACGCCGAGCCCGGCGGGCCCCGTGCGCGCCACCTTCAGCGCCGTACCGGGGCGCCCCGCCTGACCGCTGAACGTCTTGCCCGACTCGGTGACGAAGCCGCTGTCCAGCAGCTGTTCGACCAGGGAGGACACCGCGGCCCGGGTGAGCCCGACCCGGGCCGACACCCCGGCCCGGGTCGCCTCACCGCTCTCGCCCTCGTCCCGTACGGCGCGCAGCACGAGGCTCAGGTTGTGGCGTCGCACGGTGTCCTTGTCGGCCTTGGACCCCAGGGGCGCGAGGTAGCTCTTCATATCGCCGACGAGCCTATGCGATGCCGTAAGCGACAGGGCTCGCGGTGCGGGCCCGGCCCCCGGGCTAGATGTCCGCCGCGTCCGTCACGTCGCGCAGGTCGACGAACTTGAAGCCGGTCGCCTCACGGCCCTCCTCGCTGCCCGACGCCGAGGTCTCGTGTCCGTCCTGGACCACGAGCAGCCCGTGCGGATAGCGGGCGCCCAGCGGCTCGTTGAGCACGGCGGCGCCGTCGCACTCCTCGCTGCCGTCGAGGTCGGCCGACACGGCGGTGACGCGGAAGCCGCCCTCGTACTCGTTGCCCTCGGAGACCTCGCGGTCGTACAGGGCGAAGGTGTCGTCGCCCTGGCCGGACGCCATGAGGTAGCCGTCGCCGCCGGACTCACGGAAGAGGGTCAGGCCCTCCACATCGGCCGCCAGCCGCTTGCCGCCGAAGCCCGGGTCGCTGCCGGGCGCGCACTCCTCGGTCTCCGGGTCGTACGTGCCGGGGACGCCGTACTCCCTCACCCTGTCCACCAGGACCGGGCGCCCGGTCAGCCCGGCCGGCAGCCGCCAGATGCCGACGTCCTCCTGCCCGGCGTAGAGCGTGCCGTCGTCCGGGTCGACGACCATGCCCTCGACCTGGGGCAGCTCACCCGGCTCGCCGCACGGCGTCCACGAGGTGCCGTCCGGAAGCCGGAAGGACGAGGGCAGCGAGAGGGTGCGCACCAGGCGGTAGCCCACCGTGCCCGCCGCGGTCGGCCGCAGCTCCAGCAGCGCGAGGTCCGTGGTGTTGCGCCGGCTGACGAGCGCGTACGAACGCCCGGTGGACCGGTCCTGCCAGGCGGCGAGACCGTACGCGGTCCGCTGCTCGTTGATCTCGGACTGGCCGGACGAGAAGACCGGGGCGGCGCCAGGATCGGTGACGTCCTTCAGCGGGCCGCCGGGACGGGAGGGGTCCACACGGTAGATACGCAGGCGGTCGTTGCCCCGGTCGCTCACGACGGCCACATCGGCGCGGCCGGACGGGGTGCGGAGCCCGGTCAGCAGGTCGACGTTGTTGAACCTGCCCGGGGCGTCGTCCTCCGTCGCCGGAGCCGGGGCCGGAATCGTCTGGACCAGGGACGCGTCGAGGCCGTAGACCCGCAGCCCGCCCTCCTTGGCGGTGGCGACGACCAGGCTGCGACCGGGGTCGGCGTCGTTGCGCCAGATCGCGGGGTCGTCGGCGTTGGCGTTGCCGCCGGCCTCGTCGTCGTACAGCGCGGCCGTCTCGGCCCTCGCGCCGACGGACGGCAGCGACCGTGCGTGCGCGGGGGACAGCGGGACCAGAGTGATCAGTGCGGTGCCGAGGAGAGCGGTGGCCGCCAGGCGAGGGGAGCGGTGCATGCGCACGATGCTTCCTGTCGTGAGAGGGACATGTCCATGACTCGTCAGGAAGTGTCGGACGAAGGGGCGCTGCCCCGGTGTCGCATCCGTGAGCAGGACGCGGGCGCCAGGTGAATTCGCGGGGGAGGGCAGGTCCGGCGACGTCCGCCACCGGACCCGGCCCGTCCCCCGCCCGCGGGGCTCAGGGCTGTGCGCCCCGGGCCTTCAGCATGTCCGCCATGAGCGAGATCTCCGACTCCTGGGCCCGGGCCATGCCCGCTGCCAGACCCCTGATCTCGTCCGTGCCCGCCTCGCCGGCCGCCGCCTGCGCCATGTCGGCACCCGCGCGGTGGTGCACGGTCATCAGTTCCAGGAACAGGACCTCGGCTTCCCTGCCCCCGGCCGCGCGCAACCGGTCCAGCTGGGCGTCCGTCGCCATGCCCGGCATGAGGGCGCCGTCGGACGGGGTGACCGGGTGGCCCATCCACTCCATCGGCGGCCGGTCCGAGCTCTTGGGCCTGTCCCAGGACTCCAGCCAGCCCAGCATCATGCCGCGCTGGTTGGCCTGGGTGTTGATGATGTCGTACGCGAGCCGGCGCACGTCCTCGTCGTCCGTGCGGTCCCGGACGACGAAGGCCATCTCCACGGCCTGCTGGTGGTGGACCGACATGTCCCGGGCGAAGCCCACATCGGCAGAGCTCTCCGCGGGCACGGCACCGGGCGCGCCGGAGCCGGGCGAGGAGGCCGAGGAGGGCCGCACGACCATGAGCAGCACGAGCCCCACGGCCACGACGAACACCACGGCCCCCGCCCACACCAGCGACCGGGGGACGCGCGCGGGCGAGGTCACTTGGCGACCCCGCCGGAGCAGGCGGCGCCCGGCTCCGGGGTCTGCGCGCCCTGGACGTACTTGGTGAAGAACTGTGCGACGCGGGCGTCGGTGGCGCTCTTCACCGTGAGCTGCTTGCCCCAGGCGCTGAGCATCAGCGGGTCCTTCTGGCCGGCGACGGGGCTCATCAGGGAGTAGGGCGTCTTGGCGACACGCTCGGAGAGCGCCTCGACGTCGGCGTCCTTCGCCTTGTCGTTGTACGTGACCCAGACGGCGCCGTGCTCCAGGGAGTGGACGGCGTTCTCGTTCGGTATCGCCGCGGTGTAGACGTCCGCGTCGCAGTTCATCCACACCGGGCTGTGGTCACCGCCGACGGGCGGGTTCATCGGGTAGTCGACGGGCGTCTGGACGTGGTCCTGGTCGAGGTCGCCCCAGGACTTCTCGCCGGTGACGGGCGAAGTCCTGGCCTGCTCCTCGGCCTTGTCCTGCTCGTCGGCGGCCGACACCAGATAGCCGCCTCCGGCCACGAGGCCGGTGAGCACGACGACGGCCGCGGTGATGGTGATGATGCGGCTGCGCCGCTCGCGGGCCCGTTCCTTGCGGCGGGCCTCCTCGAGCTTGGCGCGGCGCGCGGCGGAGCTGTTCTGGTTCTTGGCGGAAGCCATGTCTGTCCTCGGGTTCAGCGGATCGCGTGCGCGGAAGGCGCGCCACGCGGTGGCAAGGGCACACGGATGTCCCGCCCCCGGCGCGCCGGCGGCGCGGAGGACGGGTCCGGGCGGCCTAGATCCGCTGGACCTGCAGACGGAGTGGGTCGACAGCGCCCACGCTGTCGTTCGAGGGGCCCCTGATGGCGGCGGCGCCGGTGAGCGGGACCGTCCGGAGCGCCGCCGAGGGGCAGGGCAGGGCTGCGGGAGCGGGATGGCCGGTCAGCACGACCGCCGTCGAGTGGTCCGCCGTGCCGTGGCAGGAGCTGCCGATTCCGCGTTCGTCGGGAGCGTTGGCCACGACGACCGACGCGGCCTCCGACGCCACCGGGGTGAAGGCCCTGGCGCCGGTCACGGGGGAGGCCTCGGCCCCGGGTGAGGCCGTGGTGGCCGGGGAGCAGCAGAGGATCACCGCCACGAGCATCAGTGCCCAGCCCAGGGTGACGGGCAGGGCGGTGCAGCCCCGTCGCCCGTCCGTCCACCCGCTCACTCTGGTCATCGCCGCCATCGTAGATGGTGTGTGAATGTTCAATGAGTTTGGCCCCGCAGCTCGGCAGGATACTGTGCCCCGGTGACGACGCAATCGAACGTACCTGCGGGTTGGCATCCGGATCCTCATGGCGCACCCCAGCTGCTGCGCTACTGGGACGGTTCCCGGTGGACCGAGCACACGCACCCGGCCCAGGGGCAGGCGCCCGCCCAGGCTCAGGCAACCGCCCAGCCGCAGGCCGCTCAGCCGTACGCCGGTCAGCCGCACGCCGCAGTGCCGCAACAGCAGTTCGCCCCGCAGCAGGCCGCCCCCGCGCAGGCCGTCCCTCAGCAGGGTGCCCCCGGTGGCGGCTCGCTGTTCAATCAACAGGTCCTGGTCGTGAACCAGAAGGCCAAGCTGATCGAGCTCACGAACGAGTACAGCGTCTTCGACCAGCAGGGCAACACCGTCGGTTCGGTCGCCCAGGTCGGCCAGAGCGGCCTGCGCAAGGTGCTCCGGTTCGTCTCCAGTATCGACCAGTACCTCACCCACCGCCTGGAGATCCGCGACGCCTACGGGCAGCCGCAGCTGCTCCTCACCCGCCCGGCGAAGTTCATCAAGTCCCGGGTCGTGGTGCAGCGTCCGGACGGACAGCCCGTCGGGGAGATCGTCCAGCAGAACGCCATCGGTAAGATCAACTTCGCGATGACGGTCGACGGCCGGCAGGTCGGAACGATCAAGGCCGAGAACTGGCGCGCCTGGAACTTCGCCATCGTCGACCACAGCGGCGCCGAGATCGCCAGGATCACCAAGACCTGGGAAGGCCTGGCCAAGACCATGTTCACCACTGCGGACAACTACGTGCTGCAGATCCACTTCCAGCTGCCCGAACCGCTGCTGAGCCTCGTCGTGGCGACGGCCCTGACCGTGGACACCGCGCTCAAGCAGGACGCCCGCGGCTTCGGCTGATCTTCGGGCAGGGCCGGTCCCGCGGCCGGCATGCCGTGCTGGTGCCTCCTCGTATGCCGCCGGGGCGGGTCTCCTCCTGCCCGCGGAAGTCCGCGCTCGTCGGCGACGGAGTGCTGCTGTGGCTGGCGTCCGACGGGCACGGACGTCGCCACCGGCCACCTGACGGGGAGTCGTCCGGCCGCGCCCTCATCGCCGTAGGCAACCGGGAGCCTCACCTGTCACCGCAGTTGGCCGAATGCCTGGTCGGCATCGGCTACGGCCTCGGGATGGACGTCGTGGGCGGTTCGACCGTCTGCGATCCTCTGCCAGTTGGTCCGGGCGAGCACCCGTTGGACCGCGAGTACCTGGGCGGCTCGCAGGCGCGCCCGGATGCCTTCGCCGAAGGCGTCCGCCAGTGCCTCCTCGTCCTTGAGCTGGTACTGCGTGAGCCGTCCCGCCAGGCTCGGTGTGGTGAACACCAGTCGATGGAACGCCATCACCTCAGGGTGATCATTGAGGCCGGTGACGGGGTCATGTCGATCGAGTCCGGCCCGGAAGTGCCGGTGCAGCGCCGTCACCGGTTTGATACCGGACCCGCAGTCGCGCACGACGCGAGCAGCCTCGCCCTGATGGTCCGCAAACCGGTGCAACACCAGGTCTTCCTTGGTGTGGAAGTAGCGGAAGAGAGTCGGCTTGGAGATCTCGGCCGCCGCGGCGACGTCGTTGACCGAGACGTGGTCGAAGCCATGTTCCAGGAACAGTGAGACGGCCGCGTCACCGATGGCGTCGCGCGTCCGCTCCTTCTTGAGGGCCCGCAGTCCCGTCGGCTTGTTCATCCGACCACCGTAACATTTGTTACCGAGTTGCTTTTTTAACCTAGTAACGTTTCCATGAGTGGTGTGAAGCAGACAGATATCTCTCCTGTGCTCGTAACCGGGGCGACGGGCCGGGTCGGCCGCGTGGTCATCGACCAACTCCTGGACGCGGGCGTGCCGGTTCGCGCCCTCACCCATAGATCCGAGGCTGCGACGACGATGCCGACGAAGGTCGAGGTCTTCACCGGCGACCTCACCGTGCCCGAGTCGCTCGACCCGGCGTTGAAGGGCGCCGGTGCGGTCTTCCTCGTCTGGACCGCCCCGCCTCGGACCGCCGCGGCAGTCGTCGAGCGGCTGGCGTCCCACGCACGGCGGGTCGTCTTCCTCTCATCCCCACACCAGACGCCGCACCCCCTCTTTCAGCAGCCCAATCCCATGGCGGTACTGCACGCCGACATCGAGCGGCTCATCGCGGCCACCGGAGTCGAGTCGACGATCATCCGGCCGGGGATGCTCGCGTCGAACTCGTTGGCCTGGTGGGCGCCCGCGATCCGGGCCGGCGAGGTCGTCCGGTGGCCCCACGGCACTGCCGAGACGGCGCCGGTCGACGACCGCGACGTCGCAGCTGTCGCGGCGCGGACGCTCTATCAGAACGGATACGTCGGAGGCGACTACGTCCTTACGGGCCCCGAGTCGCTGACCCAGGCCGCACAGGTGGGCGTCATCGGTGACACCCTCGGGCACCGGATCGCATTCGAGGAGATGACGCCGGACGAGTTCCGGAACCTGTCGGAGGGCGCGGCGCCCAACTCGGTCGTCGACATGCTGCTCGCCGCGTGGAGCGCGGCGGTCGGGCAGCCCGCGTACGTCACGACCGAGGTGGCGGACATCCTCGGGACGGCGCCGCGAACGTTTCACCAGTGGGCCGCTGATCACGCCACCGCGTTCATGGAAGGTTCGTAACCTCCTGGACCGCGGCCTGCGCCCAGGCCGCGGCGTCGGTCCGGTGTCGCCCCGGCCCCCACCTCGGGGATGTGCTGGGCGCGGCAGGCTCAGCCACCGACATGCACGTCCACGCGTCTGTACGGGAGGACCGTCACTCCGCCCGATCCCCGCCCGGCCCCCGGCTCATCCGCTCCGACCCCTCCATCTCCGTCAGGACCCGCTCGGCCACCGCGAAGGCCGCGTTCGCCGCGGGAACGCCGCAGTAGACCCCCGCCTGCAGCAGCGCGGCCCCGATCTCCCGGGGGCCGAGGCCATTGCG
>NZ_MAPV01000233.1:0-902 GCF_001700505.1 Streptomyces mutomycini | reverse complement strand
TCTCACCCCAGGCGTAGCGGGAGATGAAGTCCTGGAAGGGCGCGGTGAACTCCGTGGTCGCCGCCTGCGCACGGTCCACGTGCGCATCGCCCAGGACCTCCCGGCGCACGGCGGTCCCGCTGCCGCGCTCGCGGGGCGCGAAGTGCGCCCCCAGGACCTCCCGTACGGCCTGCGGGCGCTCGGCGGGGGCCAGGTGGGAGGCGCGCGGCAGTTCCGTCAGTGCGGCACCGGGGATGCCGTCGGCGATCTCGCGGGCGTGCTCGACGGGTGTCNNCCCGACAGCCCGGACCGCAGATCGCAGTCGGCGAGCGCGTCGCAGCACGCGGCGTACGCCGACGGGTCGGTGGCCAGGAGGTCGTCGAGGAGCCGGGGCTCGGTGAATCCGGGCGTGAACCAGCGGCCAGCCGCACTCTCCGCGACCTTGCCGAGGCCCTCTGCGCGCACGAGGGCGGCCCGCTCCCGCCATGGCCCCGGGTCGCCGAAGTGGGCGGACGAGCAGACCACGGCAAGCCGGTCGACGCGCTCCGGGTGGTGCACCGCGAGCCAGAGGCCCACCGCGCCGCCCAGCGACACCCCGGCGTACGAGAACCGCTCCAGGGACAGTGAGTCGGCGAGGGCCAGCACCAGAGCGCCCAGATCGGCGATCCCCGCCCCCGGACCGATCAGTTCGGCGGGCGAGCCGCCGTGCCCCGGCAGGTCCCACCGCACGACCCGGTGTCTGACGGAGAGTTCGGGTGCGACTCCGTCCCAGAGCGCGGTGGAGGTACCGAGCGACGGGCCGAGCAGGAGCGGGGGAGCGCTCGTCGGCCCCTCGGCACGGTGATGGAGGAGACGGGCGGGTGTCGTGGTCATCGGCGCTCCAGAGCGCGGTCGGTGAGGAACCCGGCACAGCCGGTGTACCG
>NZ_MAPV01000232.1 GCF_001700505.1 Streptomyces mutomycini | reverse complement strand
GCGAGGAGGAGCGATGAGCGGATCCCGCCGGGCCGGCGGGACGCAGAACGGGACGGTGGCACTCCGGTGACCGGGACGGCCGGCCCGGCGGGATCCGCTCATCGCTCCTCCTCGCGGATGCGCTGGGCGCCGCGCAGCCTGGCGGGGGCGGCGCGCCTGTTCTCGGCGACCTCCTCCTCGGTGGGCAGTTCGGCGCCCCGGGTCAGCAGCTTCAGCCTGGGCTGGTAGCGCTCGGGGACGACGGGCAGGCCGGGCGGCGCCGTGTTGGCCGCACCGGCCGCGAAGACCTGCTTGACCAGGCGGTCCTCGAGCGAGTGGTACGAGAGGACGGCGATCCGGCCACCGACGGCGAGGCTCTGCACCGCGGCCGGAACGGCCCGCTCCAGGACGGTGAGTTCACCGTTCACCTCGATGCGCAGGGCCTGGAAGGTGCGCTTGGCCGGATTGCCGCCGGTGCGCTTGACGGCCTGTGGAAGGGAGTCGCGGATCAGCTCGACGAGCCGGGCGCTGTTGGTGAACGGTTCCTTCTCGCGTTCGCGCACGATGGCCGAGACGATCCGCTTGGCCTGCTTCTCCTCGCCGTACGCGCGCAGGATCCGCACGAGTTCGCCCGGCGGGTAGGTGTTGAGCACCTCGGCAGCGCCGATGCCGGTCGTCTGGTCCATGCGCATGTCGAGCGGTGCGTCCTGGGCGTAGGCGAAGCCGCGGTCGGCCTCGTCCAGTTGCATGGAGGAGACACCGAGGTCGAAGAGCACGCCCTGGACCTTGGGAATCCCCAGCCGGCCGAGGACCTCGGGCAGTTCGTCGTAGACGGCGTGCACCAGGGTGGCGCGGTCGCCGTAGGGGGCGAGGCGCTCGCCGGAGAGCCGCAGCGCCTCCTTGTCCCGGTCCAGCGCGACCAGCCGGGCCTCGGGGAAGGCGGCGAGCAGGGCCTCGCTGTGCCCGCCCAGACCCAGGGTGCAGTCGACGACGACCGGGGGCTTTGGTCCCGTCACCTCCAGAGCCGGGGCCAACAGGTCCAGGCATCGCTGGAGCATCACCGGGACGTGTCGGGTCTGGCTCAAAGCGCCCTCTCAGGCTCTGTCCCGTGTGGCCGCACATACGGCCTGGTCCCCACCCGCCCGGAAGGGGAGGTCGGCCGGCGCCGGGGAAGGAGGCGTCGGCCGGCCGACGGGCGGGAGAGGGCCGGGCCGCATGTACGCCGCACATCACGGGGAACTCGAAGCATGTGGAACATGCGGAATGTGCAGGCGTGTCGGTAACTTCGCGTCACTTTAGTCCACCCTGCCATCGGATCCATTCGCGATCAACGAACCGCGCAGCGCGTCGCACCGCCGCGCCGGACCGGGAACCTCACCCGGTCGGGTGCCTGCAGGTGAGGCTTGTGGGTTACCTCACAACAAGACGCGTTGACGTTCTTTGTCCCTTTCCACAGCACGCCGGGAGCAGTCGCGAAGGCTAACGTCGTAGCCATGTCGACTTCTGCGCAGCCTTCCGCCGAGACCGATTCCCCCACCACCTCCGCAGCGCGTTCCGGAGGGACAGTCACCGATCGCCTGGTCGAGCTGAACACGCGTTACGCCGAGAAGTTCACCGACCCGGGCATGGACGCGCGGCCCGTACTGCACGTGGCTGTGGTCGCCTGCATGGACGCCCGTCTCGACCTCCACGCGGCGCTCGGCCTGGAGCTGGGCGACTGCCACACCATCCGCAACGCCGGCGGTGTGGTCACGGACGACGTCATCCGGTCACTGACCATCAGCCAGCGGGCCCTCGGCACCCGCAGCGTCGTGCTGATCCACCACACGAACTGCGGCATGGAGTCGCTGACCGAGGAGTTCCGGAAGGACCTGGAGCTCGAGGTCGGGCAGCGCCCGGTCTGGGCGGTGGAGGCCTACTCGGACGCCGACCAGGACGTACGGCAGTCGATGCAGCGGGTACGCACCTCGCCGTTCCTCCTGCACACGGACGACATCCGCGGATTCGTCTTCGACGTGACCACCGGCAAGCTGCGCGAGATCACGCCCGCACCCTGAAGCCCTCCTCGACATACGGACCACATCCGGCATATCGCCCCCGCTTGCCCACAGGCGAGTGACACGAAGCGGTAACGGCAACAAGAATGCGGGTGTGACATCTCTCCGGGTCCGCCGGGGAGTGTCCGTATTTCGGGGCGGGCCGGGCGCTTTGCGCGCGGGCCCGTGCACAAAGGGCCGAGGAGGGCCGGGTGACGACCTATGACGATCGAGCGAGCCTCACAGATCTGACCACCACCGCGGAGCGGGTACGCAGGTCGGTCGAGGGTGTGATCGAGGGCAAGCCTGAGGTCGTACGGCTTTCGCTGACCGTGCTGCTCGCCGAGGGGCACCTCCTGATCGAGGATGTGCCCGGGGTCGGCAAGACGATGCTGGCGAAGGCCCTGGCACGGTCCATCGACTGCTCGGTCCGGCGTATCCAGTTCACGCCGGACCTGCTGCCCTCGGACATCACCGGGGTATCCATCTTCGACCAGCAGCGACGCGACTTCGAGTTCAAGCCGGGCGCGATCTTCGCCCAGATCGTGATCGGCGACGAGATCAACCGCGCGTCACCCAAGACCCAGTCGGCACTGCTGGAGTCCATGGAGGAGCGCCAGGTCACGATCGACGGGCACACCTACGAGCTGCCCGACCCGTTCATGGTGGTGGCCACCCAGAACCCGGTGGAGATGGAGGGGACCTACCCCCTCCCCGAGGCGCAGCGCGACCGTTTCATGGCCCGTGTCTCGATCGGCTACCCGAGTGCGGAGGCCGAGCTCCAGATGCTCGACGTGCACGGCGGGGCCTCACCGCTGGACGACCTGCAGCCGGTGGCGCACGCCCACGACATCGTGAAGCTGATCGACGCGGTGCGCACGGTCCACGTGGCCGAGTCCGTCAAGCGGTACGCCGTGGAGCTGGTGGCGGCCACCCGCCGGCACGCGGACCTCAGGCTCGGCGCCTCACCGCGCGCGACCCTGCATCTGCTGCGCGCCGCGAAGGCCTCGGCGGCGCTGGCCGGGCGGGACTACGCCCTGCCGGACGACGTCCAGGCCCTCGCGGTCGCGGTGCTCGCCCACCGGCTGCTGCCGACCGCGCAGGCGCAGCTCAACCGGCGTACGGCGGAGCAGGTCGTGCTGGACATCCTGCAGCGCGTCCCGGTGCCGACGTCGGGTGGCGCGGCCGCCTCCGCGCAGCCTGTGCCCGGCGGCCCGGTGTACGGCCGGCAGCCCGGCGCACGGCGGCTGTGATGCCGGCCGGGGCACCCGGCCCCGTGGACGAGAGCGACACCGGGGGCGGCCTGCGGGCGGCTCTGAGCGGGCTGACGACGCGGGGGCGGTCCTTCCTGGCCGCCGGTGTGGCCGCGGCGGTCTGCGCCTATGTGCTTGGCCAGGGCGACCTGCTCCGGGTCGGGCTGCTGCTGGCGGTGCTGCCCCTGATCTGCGCCACCGTCCTCCACCGCACCCGCTGCACGGTGTCCGGCAGCCGGCGGCTGTCGCCGTCCCGGGTGCCGGCCGGCTCGGAGGCGCGGGTCCATCTGCGGATGGACAACGCCTCCCGGCTGAAGACGGGCATGCTCATGCTCCAGGACCGTGTTCCCTACGTGCTCGGCCCCCGGCCCCGGTTCGTGCTGGACCGGGTGGAGCCGGGCGGCGTGCGGGAGGTGTCCTACCGGGTCCGTTCCGACCTGCGCGGGCGCTACCCGCTGGGGCCCCTCCAGCTGCAGCTGAGCGATCCGTTCGGTATGTGCGAGCTGACGCGCTCCTTCAGCGCCTACGAAACCCTCGTCGTCATACCCCGCACCGAGCCGCTCCCGGCGCTGCGGACGGCCGGGGCGGCTTCCGGATACGGCGAAGGCGGGCAGTCCTCTCTGGCACTGGCCGGCGAGGACGACATCATTCCCCGCGGTTACCGCCATGGTGATGATCTGCGGCGGGTGCACTGGCGCTCCACGGCGCGCCACGGCGAGCTGATGGTGCGGCGGGAGGAACAGCCGCAGCGGGCCAGATGCACGGTGCTGCTGGACACCCGGCGGACGGCCTATGAGGGGGCCGGACCAGGATCGGCCTTCGAATGGGCGGTGTCCGGGGCCGCGTCCGCACTGGTGCACATGCTGGAGCGCGGGTTCTCGGTGCGGCTGCTCACCGACGAGGGCAGCGCCGTGCCGGGTGAGAGCGCCGACGGCTTCGCGGGTCCGTCCCAGGAGTCCGCGGACTCGGCCGGTCTGATGATGGACACCCTCGCGGTCGTCGACCACTCCGACGGCGGTGGTCTCTCCCGGGCGTACGACGTGCTGCGCGGGAGCAACGAGGGGTTGTTGGTGGCGTTCTTCGGGGATCTCGACGAGGAGCAGACGGCTGTGGCGGCCAGGATGCGGCAGCGGACCCGCGGGGCCGTCGCGTTCGTGCTGGACGGTGACGACTGGGCACGCGGCGAGGCAGCCGTGACCGGCGCACCGGCCGCCGACCGCTTGCGGCTGCTGCGCGAGGCGGGCTGGACGGCGGTGGCGGTACCGCCCGGGGCGGAGCTCGCCCGGTTGTGGGGACAGGCGGGCCAGGAGGGCACCGGCGCCGGGCCGTCCGGGGCTGGATCGGCCACGGGGCAGACCGGGGGATGGTCATGAGCGGGCGTACCCGGCTGGCGCTGTGCGCCTTCGCGGCCACGATGATGACGGCGGGGGCCCTGCTGCCCCTGGTCGAGACGTCGACGTGGCTCCTGCGGGCCGCGTTCCTGCTGGCCGTGCAGAGCGGCGTGGGTGCGCTCGCCCGCAGGATGCGTCTGGCCAGGATCCTGACGGTCTCCCTCCAGACGCTCGCCACCCTCTTGACGCTGACCGTGGCGTTCGCCAGGGAGCACGCACTGTTCGGTGTGCTGCCCGGCCCCCAGGCGGTCCAGCGGCTCGCCGTGCTGCTGACCACGGGCGCCGACGACGTCGGCAGGTACGCCATTCCCGCACCGGCGACCGACGGCATCCTGCTGATGCTGATCGGCGGAGTGCTGCTGGTGGGGCTCGCCGTGGACGTCCTCGCGGTGACCTTCCGCGCCGCGGCCGCGGCCGGTCTGCCGCTGCTCGCGCTGTACTCGGTCGCGGCCGGGCTCTCCGACGGCGGGGCGGGATGGCTCTGGTTCGTGCTCGCGGGGTGCGGTTACCTGCTGCTCCTGCTGGCCGAGGGCCGGGACCGGCTGTCCCGGTGGGGACGGGTCTTCGGTGGTGCGTCCCGCGCGCCGGGCGGTCCGGCGGCCGGCCCGGACGGTTCCGGGCATGCCCTGGCACCGGTCCGTACGGGGCGGCGCATCGGCGTGGTGGCGCTGGGCATCGCACTCGCCGTGCCCGCGGCCCTGCCGGCGCTGGACGGCGGGCTGCTGGGCGGTACGGGCCCCGGGCAGGGCGGCGGCAGCGGCGGGGGCACGATCTCCGCGGTGAACCCGCTGGTCTCGCTCCAGAACAACCTGAATCAGCCGGAGAACCGGGAGGTGATGACGTACCGCACCAACTCCGCGAGTCCGGAGGGCTTCTATCTGCGCATCCTGGCCCTGGACCAGTTCAGCGGAGGCGAGTGGCGTCCGTCGACCCGCCGGCTGCGTGACGTCCCGGACCGGCTGCCGCAGCCGGCCGGTCTCGGCCCGGATGTCGCCGTCACCGAGATCCGGACGAACATCTCGGCGTCGCGCTCGTACCGGCAGACGTATCTGCCGCTCCCCTACCCGGCGAGCGAGGTCGACGTCAGGGGGCGCTGGCGGTACGAGCCCGAGGGGCGCACCCTGGTCGGCGACGACGGCCAGACCACGGGCGGTGCGCGGTACGAGGTCAGCAGCCTGGCGGTGGAGCCGACGGCCGCCCAGCTCGCCGCGTCGGCCGCCTCGCCTCCGGACCTGGCCCGTGAGTACACGCGGGTCCCCCCGTCACTGCCCGATGTGGTCGAGAAGACCGCCGCGCAGGTGACCGAGGGCGCCGCCGACGACTACGAACGGGCCGTGAAGCTGCAGGACTGGTTCACCACGGAGGGCGGTTTCCGGTACGACACGACGGTGACGTCGGGTACCGGAACCGCGGCGATCGAGCGGTTCCTGAAGGAGAGGGAAGGCTTCTGCGTCCACTTCTCCTTCGCGATGGCGGCGATGGCCAGGACGCTGGGCATTCCGGCCCGGGTGGCGGTGGGCTTCACGCCCGGCACCGCGCAGGCGGACGGTTCGGTGTCGGTCGGGCTGCGGGACGCGCACGCCTGGCCCGAGCTGTACTTCGAGGGCGTGGGCTGGACCCGCTTCGAGCCCACGCCGTCCCGGGGCAGCACACCGGCCTACACCCTGCCGGACGTGCCCTCGCAGGACCCGGGCGATCCCGCGCTGCCGACGGACGGAGCCTCCGCCGCACCCACGGCGGCACCCTCCGCCTCGGAGTCCTGCCCCGCGCAGGGGCGTCAGCCGGGTGAGTGCGGTGCGTCCACGGCACCCGGTGTGGCGGACTCCGCCGGTCCGGGAACCCCGGCGGGCACCGTGGTGCTGTGGGTGCTGGGTTCCCTGGTGGTGCTCACGCTCCCGCTGGTGCCGATGTTCTGGCGGATGCGGGCCCGTGCCCGGCGGCTCGGCTCCTCCAAGGGGCGTACGGCCGCCGATGCGGCGGCCAGGGTGATGGCCGCCTGGCGGGAGATCACTGATACGGCCTGGGACCACGGCATTGCGCCGGACGACTCGCAGACCCCGCGCAGGGCCGCGGCGCGTGTGGTGCGGCTGGGTGGCCTCGAAGGCCCGGCGGCCGCAGCGGTCCACCGGGTGGCCGGGGCGGTCGAGCAGGTGCTGTACGCACCGGAGCCGGGCGGGGCCGTGGCACCTGCCGAGGACGTGCGGGAGGTCCGGGAGGGGCTGAGGTCCTCGGCCGGCCGCTGGGACAGGCTGCGGGCGACGCTCGCACCCCGGTCGGCCGTTCGGGTGATCTGGGCCGTCTCGGAACGCCTGGCGGAACTCGGCAGCCGCTGGTCGCGCGTCGTCGGGCGTGTCCGCCCGGCGGGCCGGCTGCGCCGCCCGTCACGACAGCGGGGCTGATCCCCTGGCCCGGCCCCGGGAGCCGGGGCCGGGGCGGGTCGAGACCTGGCACGGGGAGGCCCGGGCCGGTCGACGCCCGGCCGGTGAAGGCGCGCAGGTCGATGCCCGGCCGGTGGAGGCTGGGCAGGTCCGCGCCCTTAGGAGTCCCGGGGGGGCACAGAGTGGGGGCACAGAGTCCTGCGGGAGAACGCGTGAGGGGCGGTCGCCGCGATGCGACCGCCCCTCACGTGTGAGGTCCAGCGTCAAGTTCCCGGTGCGCGCGGTCCGCTTCCGGGGCCGGCGGCAGGTCCTGCCCGCCGTCGGCCGGGAAGCGGAAAGCTCACTGGCCCTGTTCGTCGCGGCGGCGCTGCCACCGCTGTTCGATCCGGTTCATCATCGACCGGCGCTGCCTGGGATGTCGGCGTTCGCCTTCGCCCCCGCTCGCACTCCCCGCCGGTTGCTGCTCACCGGGCTTCGGCGCTTTGCGCCATCCGGTGACCGCCAGCACGGCACAGCCCAGCATGACGAGGAATCCCGCCACACTGACCCAGGTCTGCTGGAAAACCATTCCGGCCATGAGGAGCGCGATACCCACCAGAAAGCCAGCCACCGCCTGGTAGACCCGTCGCCGGGTGTACCTGCGCAGCCCGCTTCCCTCAAGCGCTGTCGCGAACTTGGGATCTTCGGCGTACAGCGCTCGCTCCATCTGCTCGAGCATTCGCTGCTCGTGCTCCGAGAGCGGCACGGAGTCCTCCTCGTCGTCGGCCGCGGGGGCGACCGGTATGCGGCCCTTCCAGGATAGGCAGGGATTCGCCCCCGTGAAACCCGCCCTCTAGCCTCAGCCAGTCCGGACCGCCAATTCGGCTCGGCTGCTGAGGCGTAGATTCCCCGACCTCCGATCCGTCATGCCGGATGGTGTCACCCGATCATACGGGGCCCGCGGCCCGATCGGGTGTTCCGGGCGCTACTCCGTCTGCAGCTGCGTTGCTGATCAGCCGTGCTCCTGCGGCTTTCGCGGCCGTACTCCGACGGTGTCGCCGTCACCGCTCAGGCGCGCTTCTCCCCCAGAACGTGCAGCTGGGTCGCCACCGAGTGGAAAGCCGGCAGCTCGGCGACGGCCGCCTCCAGCTTGAGGAGCTCCTCCATCGCACCCGGCTCGGTGTCCACGAGAACACCCGGCACGAGGTCGCCGAAGACCCGCACACCGTGGACCGCGCCGACCTGGAGGCCCGCGGCGTCGACCAGACCCGTCAGCTGGTCGGCGGTGAACCTGCGGGGCACGGGGTCACCGTCGCCCCAGCGCCCGGCGGGGTCCGTCAGGGCCTGCCGGGCCTCGGAGAAGTGCCCGGCGAGCGCCCTGGCCAGGACGGCTCCGCCGAGGCCGGCACCGAGCAGGCTGAGCGCTCCGGCCGGACGGAGGGCGTCGACCGCGTTGCGCACACCCTCGGCGGGGTCGTCCACGTACTCCAGGACGCCGTGGCACAGGACCGCGTCGTAACCGGCGCGGTCCACCACCTCGAACAGGCCGAGGATGTCGCCCTGGACTCCGCGGACCCGGTCGGCGACACCGGCCTCGTCCGCGCGGCGCTCCAGCGCGAACAGGGCGTTCGGGCTGGGGTCCACGACGGTGACCCGGTGACCGAGCCGGGCGACGGGCACGGCGAAATTGCCGGTCCCGCCGCCCGTGTCCAGCACGTCCAGGGCATCCCTGCCGGTCGCCTTGACCAGGCGCTCGAGAGCGTCCTTGAGGACCTCCCAGACCACGGCGGTACGGAGGGAGGCGCGGGGGCGCAGCTGGTCCGACACGGCAGTTGACTCCTCGGCACGGTGCCGCCACGGACGGCGGAGCGCGAACGGTGCAGGTGATACGGGTGCTCTCCACCCTATTGCCTCGCACCGCCGCCGCGGTCACTCCGCGTCGCGCCGCTGTCCGGGGCCGTCCTTCCTGGGCTGCGGAAGGACGGGCTGGAGGACCAGCAGCCGCTCCACCAGGCGCAGGAACATGGCCGCGTCGCGCAGCAGGTCGTCGGCGTCACGGCTGCTGGCCGCGCCGGGTATGCCCGCCTCCGCACGGGCCCGGCGCCGGGCCC
>NZ_MAPV01000231.1 GCF_001700505.1 Streptomyces mutomycini | reverse complement strand
AACAGCCTGCCGCGCCCCGCGGTGTACGGCTTCGCGGGGCGCGGCAGGCTGTTGTAGGCCCAGGGTGTGGAGAAGTAGTACGCGCCCGTGTCGTACAGGACCACGAAGTCGCCCTCCCGCAGTTCGGGCAGCTCCCGCGCGTGGGCCACGACGTCCCCGGCGAAGCAGCACGGTCCCGCGATGTCCTGGACCATCGAAGGCCCGTTCCGGGGGCGGCCCTCCCCGTCGAACACGCCGACCCTCAGTGGCCAGGCATCGGGCATGAAGACGGTGCGGGTGGCGATCTGCGCCCCGGCGTGGGTCAGCGCGATGCGGCGCCCGCCGGCGTCCTTCGTGTATTCGACGCGCGCCCCGATGAAGCCGTTCTTGGCGAGCAGGGACCTGCCGAATTCGGTGACCAGGTCGTAGCGTCCGTCGAAGAGCCCCGGAGCCTCCGCCCGGAGCGCTGCCACATAGTCCGCGAAGGCGGGGCGCGCCTCGTCGTCGGCGAAGTTGACCGGGAGCCCACCGCCGATGTCGATGCCTGTGATCCGGCGTACGCCCACCACCTCGTTGACCTCCTCGGCCAGCCGGTACGTTTCGGCGATGCCCGCTGCGATGAGCTGCAGCGAACAGCCCTGCGAGCCGACGTGGGCGTGCAGCCGGGTGAGCCAGGGACGTTCGGCGAAGGTCCTGACGACCTGCTCCCGCGCACCGGGGTCACGCAGGGCCACGCCGAACTTCGAGGTGGCCGTCGCCGTGCTCATGGCCCCGATGGAACCTCCTCCGACCTGCGGATTCACCCGCAGCCCGAGTACGGAGGCCGAGCCGGGCGAGCGGATCTCCTCGATCCGGCGGATCTCGCCGAAACTGTCCGCGTTCACGGCGACACCGAGCGCCAGTGCCAGCCGCAGTTCGTCGCGGGTCTTGGCAGGCGAGTCCAGGACGATACGAGCCGGGGTGAAACCGGCCTCGACGGCGAGCCTCAGTTCGCCGGGGCCGGCGACTTCGCAGCCCATCCCGCAGTCGGCTAGGAGCCGCAGCACCGGGATCAGTGACGCGGCCTTCGCGGCGAAGGTGTGCAGCACCTGTACGCCCGGCTCGGCCGCAAAGGCGTCCTCCAACGCCGCGACGCTCTCACGGATCCCGTCCGCGTCCAGGAAGCCCGCGAGCGGCCGCTTCTCGCCGAGCAGTCCTTGCGCCACCGCGAGGCGCAGCGCCTCGGCGAATCTGTCGGAGCGCGGTGCGGGGGGAGATCCCTCGGCTGCCGCGGAATCCGACGGTGGCGTACGGCGGATGTCGTTGATGAGAGCCTCGCAGGTCGGCGCTGTCAGGCGATGAGCGGCACGACGGCCTCGGGAGTCAGCATCCGGAAGGTGAACGCCTGGTGGAAGTAGAGCCGGATGCTCATGGCGTCGTGGTCCAGATATCCGATGGACAGGTCCTGGCCCAGGCACAGCTCGAAGTCGCCGCCGCGAGTCGAGAGCAGGACCCCACCCGTGACGGCGGGTGCCCACAGAATGGGCTCGTCGAGCTGCCGCGCCAGGTGGGTGGCCACCGGATAGCCGTGGTCGGAGGTCTCGGTGGCCTCGGTGAACGCGTCGGCGCCGAGCAGCAGCCGGTACGGCCCGTCGACGCCCGCGAGCCGCAGCCGGGTCAGGGCCTGGCTCACCGCCGTCGGATAGTCCCTCGCGTCGGCTGGCAGCGGCAGCGGGGGATGCGAGGAACCGTCCCGCAGGCCCGTGATGCCGGCCGCCGCGTACCCGTCGATGACCGCCATGTCCTCGGCGAACGCGCAGGTGCGAGCCGCGTCCTTGACCGGTTGCCAGTCGCTGTCCTGGGAGCCTCGCTCGACGTCGTCGACCGCCTCTCTGGTCACGGTGAACGGCACCCGCCACTCGATGACCGGTGTCGCCGTGCGGGCGCGGGCGAACACGTCTGGGGTGGGCGGGTCGATGTCACGGAGGTGCCCGTCGCCGATCGCCGACAGTTG
>NZ_MAPV01000230.1 GCF_001700505.1 Streptomyces mutomycini | reverse complement strand
GCGGCCTCCCCGCCCGGACCAGTGGGTAGGCCGCAGCGCTTTCCGGTGCGGGGAGGCCGCGGATCTTGGTGGTGCGGGAGATGTCGGGGTGATGGGTGTCAGGGGAACGTCGCCGACAAGCACTTCTCGATCGTGCTGCTGAACGAGGCGGTCGCCGACCTGGTGAACGCGCACGCCCGCCCGGACATCTCGCAGGCGTGGGGCGACGGGACCGCCGTCGCGGCGGAAGGCACCCACATGGACACGTACCTCGACAACCTGCTCTCCGAGACGAGCGTGAGGTACGGCAAGCCGGGCGGCATCGTCTACCACCACGTCTCGGACACCTACATCGCGCTGGTCACGCACTTCATCCCGTGCGGCGTCTGGGAGGCCGTCCAGATCATCGAGGGCCTGCTGAAGAAGGGCCTGCTGAAGAACACCAGCGAGGTGCAGCCGACCACCGTGCACGCAGATACGCAGGGTCAGAGCTTCCCTGTCTTTGCGCTCGCCCACCTCTTGGGCTTCGACCTGATGCCCAGGATCAGGAACTGGAAGGAACTGACCTTCTACCGGCCCTCCAAGCAGAGCGAGTACGTGCACATCGACGCCCTGTTCGGAGAGCCGGGTCAGAACATCATCGACTTCGGCCTGATCGAGTCCCAGTTCCGCCACCTGATGCGCGTGGCCGTCTCCGTACAACCGGTTCGGCGAGTACAGCACCCACGAACTCGGCATCCAGCCCGAGGCGTACGACCCGAAACTCGACGTCGGCTTCACCCCGCTGCGCGAGCAGGTCCTGACCCCCGCCGGCCTCGGCCAGGCCGCCTGAACCGTGGCGTGAACCAGCTGGTGACGCCCTTCACGGTAGCGGGCCGGTATACCCCGCAATCCTGCTGCGAGCGAGGGCCAGCCTCCAATACCGTGGCCTGGGCAGGTGATCCGACAGCGCTGCCGTGGGGACGGGGTTTGTGACGGTTCTCGTGAGCCCTCGCCGTATCTCAGAGGGATACCCGCGCTGATCTGCCAGCGGCAGAACACCAGCCGGGCCGGGCTCGACGATCACTACAGTCCAGTTCATGACGACGATTACGACGCGTACGGTCGAGTATCCGGCCGACGGTTTGACGATGATCGGGCATCTCGCGCTCCCGGCCGGTGTCGACCGCCGGCCCGCGGTGCTGCTCGGACCAGAGGGCATGGGGCTCAGCGACGTCGAGCGCCGCCGGGCCGATGCTCTCGCCGAACTGGGATATGTAGCGCTGGCCTTCGACCTTCACGGCGGGCGCTATCTGGGCGACCCCGAGGAGATGCTGGCCCGTTGCCTGCCGCTGCTCGCTGATCCCGACCGGATGCGGGGCGTCGGCCATGCGGCGCTCGACGTGTTGCGCACCGAACCGCGGACCGACCCCGACCGGATCGCCGCCATCGGCTACGGCACCGGGGGCGCCGTCGGGCTGGAACTCGGGCGCGGCGGCGTCAGCCTGCGCGCAATCGGGACAGTCAACGCACTGACCACGGGCCGACCGGGCGAGGCGGCGCGCATTCGCTGCCCGGTATGGGCCGGGGTCGGGTCGGAAGACCCGATCATGGGGCCCGCGCAACGGGACGCGTTCACCGCTGAGATGCAGGCAGCGGGCGTCGACTGGCGCCTCGCGGTCTACGGCGGCGCCTTGCACGCCTTCCACCACCCGCCGGTCGGCCACCCTGTGGTCCCCGGCGTCGGCTACCACCCACGGCACGCGCAGCGCGCCTGGCGCGACGTCGTCGACCTGCTAGCCGAGTGCCTGCCCGTGACGGAGGATCTGGGGCATGACCCAGGTAAGCCTGCCGGCGCCGGGCACTGACAGCCCCCTCCCCTCAAGTCCGCACAGCAGAACCTCGTTCGGGCGGATGCTCGATCGCGGAAACGCGTTCGCAACTGCCGCAGTGAATGCCGGATTTACCGCGACAGGGCCCCTACCGTGATCACCGCGACCGGCGGCGGGCCATTCCGGCCGCCGGGGCGATGTGTACGCATTTGCTGCGGCAGTGTCAGGGGGGCGGGGCGGCGTGAACGATCGAACCCGTGACCGATCTCGGGAGTGGGGGCGCGCTTCGGTTGCCGCGCGCTCGGGTCGTACCTCTGTCCGCCCCGCTGGCGTCGTACACCGCGGCGGTCGAGCGCTACCTCACCGGCGCGGGCATCGCGAAGTCCTCCGCGCGGATCTACCGGATGTCGCTGACGACGTGGGGATGGATGCTCGCCGGTGAACCAGCGCCGTCCGGACCCGCCCGCCGGCGCGCGAAGCCCTCGCTTCTGCTGAGGAATTACGGGCGGGGTGAAGCCGCGAGCGCGGGGGTGCCGGCCTGCGCGGACGCGACGGCAGCTGCCCCGATGAGCCCCGCGTCCAGAGCCAGGAGCGCCGGCACGACAGGAAGTCCGCGGGTGAAGTCGAGGACGGCGTAGTCGACCATGCGCCGTCGCAGCGGCACGAAGAGCGTGTCACCGGCCTGTGCCACACCACCACCGATGACCACGATGTCGAGTTCGACCAGAGCCGCCGTCGCAGCGATGGCTGCTGCCAGCGCCTGGGCAGCGCGTTCGTACGCCTCCAGAGCCCGCCGGTCCCCTTTCCGCGCCGCGTCCGCGACCGCCGCAGCCGTCGGTGCCACCCCGGCCGGCGTCGACCACCCGGCAGCCTGCGCCTGTGCGGCTATCGCCGTACCGCTGGCAAGCCCCTCGACACAGCCAGGAGCGCCGCACGGACACAGCGAACCGTCCAGATCCACGCTGATGTGCCCGATGTGGCCCGCGTTCCCCGTCCGGCCGGTGCGGAGCCGGCCGTCGAGGATCAGGCCGCCTCCCACACCGGTGGACACCACCATGCAGAGAGCGTTCTCGGACTGCCGCGCCGCGCCGAGCCAGTGTTCCGCCGCGGCCATCGCCACCGCATCCCCGATCAGAACCGGTCGCAGCCCCACGGGAAGCCGTGGGTGTGCGGCCACCTCGTCGACCAGCGGGAAGTGCCGCCAGGCGGGGATGTTGACAGGACTGACCGTGCCTGCGGCGGTGTCGACCGGACCCGCGCTGGCGATGCCGAGACAGGTCATCTCGTCCCACATCGGGTGGGCCGCCAGTTCGTCGATGACCGAGGTCACCGCTGCCATGAGTTCAGGGGCGGACTTCTGTGCCGGAGTCGGCCGCTGCGCACGCAGCACCAGCGTGCCTGCGTCGTCCACGAGCGCGCCGGCGATCTTCGTGCCACCGATGTCCAGTGCTCCGTACACAGTCAATCACCTTTCGTGAGGGGGAGCGGTTGCCGTGCGCCCCGAGGCACACTCTGACGGGTCGTGACAACGTTGTCTAGTAGGCAGTTTAGTTTAGGTCAAGGTTTAGTAAAGTACCGCTGTGGTGCGGTGCCTGGTGCGTCGACGTGTCCGCGCCGTGTCCCGGCGGGAACCCTCGGCACACGGTGCACGAGCGGCTCGGCGACTCAACCGCCTTCGTTGTTGAGCCGGCGGGGGGTGCCGAATCGGTGCCGTTCAGGGGGAAAGCCGTCGGAAGGCCGTTGCACTGACCGTCAGAGTTGGCCCGTCTGGCCAACTCGGACGCTCAACGCCCCAGGCTTCTGGCCAGGTTCTTCTGCGGCAGAGCGAGCTGTTGCGTATTCACCGTCCGAAAGGGCGTGGTCCGCTGTCGGATTGGAGCGCCATGGCCGCCTGGCAGCCGCGTACCCAGTCATCCCGGTACTTCGCCGGAACGCTGCTGCTGGTGTACTCGGGTACCGAGGCGTAGTAGTCGCAGATCTCCCGGTCGTTCATCTCACCCAACTCGAACTCGACGGCCGAGCGAACGGTGACCCTGACCGTATCCTTCTGGATCACGAGACTCGGCGACGGCGTAGACGGCGTGGGCGTGGGCGTGGGGTTTAGCCTCGTTGTCGGGTCAGGTTCCGCCTCGGTGTGGGTCTTCACCCACGCATAGCCCTGCTCATACGCTTCCTTGACTTTGGGGTCGTCCCTTATGGGGAAGGCCGAGGACTCGAGAACGGTCGTGGCGACGGCCGAGACGGTGATGGCGGCGGCCAGAGATATGAGCGCGGTGCGGGTCTTGGGCTTGCGCATCACGTCAGCCTGTCACGTCCCAGCAAGAGACCAGTAGCGCACCGCCGCCGCTAAGCACCTCCAGCGGTCGTCCTCCAATGACACAAATCCGCAGACCCACCCAGGCCCCATGTCCCAATCTCTCCGCCACCACCGGATCGATGGCGTACGGCGAGAAGAGGTCATCCAGGGCGCAACTGTGCAACCAGATCGGCCGGGATTCGATCTCCGGAGCACGGGCCGTAACCGTTATGCCTCCAGAACAACGCGCTGCAGCGCTTCCCGTCAGTTCTTACGTGCAGTTATCAGAGCGAAGGAGAGGAATTCTCCGCCGTCTGTGGTGAGCATGTCGATGACGGGCTGGTTCGCGCTCCGGCCGTCGGGCGTGTGCTCGGCCGCTGCCCGGGCCCACAGCAGCCAGTCCCGCCAGGCGTCTTGCGGCAACCACGCGGAGGTGACTTCCACGAGCTCGGTGATCGCCCACTGAAAGCGCCACCACTCCGCCGTGTGCCAGGCGATCGCCTCCCAGCCGACCACCTTCTTGATGTGAGGTGGGATGACTCCGAGCTCACGGACCTCCCGGGTCATGGCGGGAGTCGCCATCGCCAGATGTCCGCCAGGGCGGAGGAACCGTGTCAGGTAGGGCAGGTAGCTGTCCGCCGTTCCGAAGTACTCGAACGCGTCCACGCTCACGATGGCGTCGAAGCTCTCCTCCTCGAACGGCAGAGTGTGCGCCTCAGCTCGCACGGCATTCACCTGGTCGCCGACGCCCGCCTCGGCGAAGACGGCTGCCGCGCCCTCGGGGGCGATCCACAAGTCTGCCGCAACGACCTGGGCGCCGTACTCGCGGGCCAGGAACACCGACGTGGCGCCCTTGCCGGAGCCGAGGTCGAGAATCCGCATCCCCGGACGCAGATCAAGATCCCGGGTGAGGTCTTCCAGCAGCCACAGCGGGTTCGGTCCCATGTCGAGGTTGAGCAACCAGGCGGGGTCATAGCGAGAGGAGCGCGGATAGCGGTCCGGACGTACGAGATCGTTCAAGTCAGTCACGAGCACGAACCCAAGCTGATCATCTGCCCAGGCACAACCCGTTTTCGCTCACCTCGGCCTCCGGCGGCGGGGCACGATGCAGCAACAATCAGTTCGTCGCTGTGGTCACGAGCGGAGCCAGATGAGGAGTGCGGCGGCGGTGACAGTGCCGAGGAAGACGTATCCGCGCTTGTCATAGCGGGTGGCGACCGCTCTGAACTGCTTCAGCTTGTTCGTCCGCTCCACCGTGTTGCGATCTTTGTATCGCGCCGTGTCGAAGCCCGGCGGGCGCCCGCCG
>NZ_MAPV01000023.1 GCF_001700505.1 Streptomyces mutomycini | reverse complement strand
CACCACGATCTTCGCCGAGGTGGTGGCACGAGCCGTCGTACCGCCGCTAGAGCTTGCGAAGTCCACTGAGCACCCTTTCGAGCAGTGTCACATCCGGCGCGCCGCCGGCCTCTCCGTTGCCCGGCTGGTGGATGGCCACCATGCCGGCTTCCGCCAGGTCCGCCACGAGGATCCGCGCCACACCCAGGGGCATGGAGAGGAGGGCAGAGACCTCGGCCACCGACTTGACCTCGCGGCACAGGTGGCAGATCCGCTGGTGCTCGGGGAGCAGGGTCCCCATGTTTGCGGGGTCCGCTGTGGTGCTGACCAGCGCCTCTATCGCGAGCTGGTAGCGCGGCCGTGTCCGGCCGCCGGTCATGGCGTACGGGCGGACCAGCGGCTGGTCGCCTTCACCGTCGTACGACGCGTGATGAAGCGCGCCGTACGGATCGGGTGAGGCGGGTGGCGGGGTCATAAATCCTCCGGGCGTGACAGCAGGGTGTCGGCTTGCCGTCTGAAGGTGGCCGGTGAGGGGCTGTGTCGGCCGGACGGGTGAGGGTTCTGAGTAGTACCTGGGGGGATCGTGTCAGGTGTCTGTCGCATGGCCGGTCAGTGCAGCAGACTTCCCTGTAGTTCGGCGCGGAGGTCAGGGGTGAGTACGGTCCCCGCCCGGTCGACGAGGAGTGCCATCTCGTACCCGACCAGACCGATGTCCGCGTCCGGGTGAGCGAGGACGGCCAGTGAGGATCCGTCCGAGATGGACATGAGGAAGAGGAAGCCCCTCTCCATCTCCACGACCGTCTGGCTCACGGCGCCGCCTTCGAAGATCCGGGAGGCGCCCGCGGTCAGCGACGTCAGGCCGGAGGCGACAGCCGCCAGCTGGTCGGCGCGATCGCGCGGGAAACCTTCGGACATCGCCAGCAGCAGGCCATCCGCGGAGACCACCACCGTGTGGGACACCCCTGGGGTGTTGTCCACGAAGTTGGTGATCAGCCAGTTCAGATTCTGCGCGGCCTGACTCATGGGGCTCAACTAACGCTCCTGCTGGTGAGTGGGGCCGAGTTGGAAACTGCCGGTAGACGGGCCGTTGTTGGCCTGTCGTCCCTGCTGGATGCCCCGGCGGAGATTGGTCAGACGGCCGCGTACGTCATCCGGCGCACGCGAAACCTGAGGTCCGGACTGGTGATTCTCCTGCTGAGCAGTGCCCGGCACCAAATTGGCACGTGGAACACGGCGGGGCAGTCCGGATGTGGTGATCCCGCCGGCGGCGGGCTTCTTGACCCGCTCCGCCTGCCGCACGAGTTCGTCGTTGGGTGAAGCGCGCCATGAACTGGTGGCGGCGGTGTCGGCCGCACCACGCCGCGGCATGGGCGGAAGCGGGCTGTCGGCCTGCTGAGGGGCGGCCGGTGCCTGCGGCTCGGCGGCGGGCGGCTGCTGGCCGCCCTGCTGCGGGCCGTGGAACCAGTTCGTCTCCAGCGTGTCGAACAGCGGCGTACGCCCGTCACCCGGACCGGCCGGCGGAAGCTCACCGGGGCCGGCCGGGGGGAGCCCTTCGTACTGCTGAGGCAGCGCCGGACGGCGCGGCGGCTCACCCGCGTCGGGGACCGGCGGGCGCGGCGCGCCGAAGCCGCCGTTGTCCTGCCGGTGCGGTGCGGGCATCTGGGGACGCTGCGGGGCCTGGGCACCGTATCCCTGGTCCTGCGGCATCGGGGCGTTGAAGTCCGGGCGTGCGAACTGCGTGGTGCTCGCCGGGTCCTGCGACTGCGGTGCCTGCGGTGCCGAGAAGTCCGGGCGGGCGAACTCGGCGGTTGCGCCGGGGCCCTGACGGTCGTTCATCGGCGGACGCTGGTTCGGCGGGCTGAACGACTGGTTGGGACCCGAGGTGCCCGGCCGGGAGAACCGGCCTGCCTCGTGCTCCTCGTGACCACGCGGTGAGTCCTGCTGCGTACGCCGGGGAGTCTGCTCCTCGACGCCCCAGCTCGTGCCCTGCGGGCGCTGGGGCTGCGGGTTGCCGCCGGGCAGTTCGGCCCGGGGCCCGCCGGAGGGCGGGAGCTGGCGGCCGGGACCGCCGGACTGCTGCGGGCCGCCCTGGCCGAGCTGGTTCTGCTGCGGCTGCGGGGTCTGCCGTGCGGACGGACCGCTCTGCTGGCCGGAGTGGCCGAAGAGGTTGGGCCGGCCCGAGTCCGCACCGGCCGGGGGGCCCTGCGGGGGACGGGCGCCCGGACGGGCACCACCGGCGAAGGCACCGGCGAGACCGCCGCCCTGACGCGGAGCCTCCGGCCGGCCCTGGCCCATCGGACCGGGGCCCTGCTGGCCGTTGCCGAGCGGTCCGGGACCCTGCTGAGGCTGACGCGGTCCGCCGTCGCGCGAGGGCAGCTCGGCCCGGGGAGCCGAGCCCGCACCGACCTGGCCGCGCTGGGCGGGCGCGCCCAGCCCCTTCGCGGGACCGGACGCAGCACCGGCGAGGCCGGGACGCTGGCCGCCCGCGGCGGGAGCGCCACCACCGGCGAGGAGACCGCCGGGGGCGCCGCCCTGCTGGCCCTTGCCGCCCTGGCCCTGCTTCGGCGGCTGCTTGCCGCCGTGCGCGACCTCCATGGGCAGCATGACCAGCGCGGTCGTACCACCGGAGTCGGAGGGGCGCAGCTGGATGCGGATGCCGTGACGCAGGGACAGCCGGCCGACCACGAACAGACCCATGCGGCGGGAGACCGAGACGTCCACGGTGGGCGGCGAGGCGAGCCGCTCGTTGATCGCGGCCAGGTCCTCGGGGGAGAGGCCGATGCCGGTGTCGTGGATCTCGACGAGCACACGGCCGTCGGGCAGCGCGTGACCGGTGACCCGGACCTTCGTCTGCGGCGAGGAGAACGACGTGGCGTTCTCCAGCAGCTCGGCGAGGAGGTGCACGAGGTCGTTGACGACGCGGCCGGCGACCTCGGTGGCGGGCACCGCGGCCAGTTCGATGCGCTCGTACTGCTCCACCTCGGAGGCGGCGGCACGGAGTACGTCGACCAGCGGCACGGGCCGGGTCCACCGACGGCCGGGCTCCTCGCCGGCGAGGACGAGGAGGTTCTCGCCGTTACGGCGCATACGGGTCGCGAGGTGGTCGAGCTTGAAGAGGGAGGACAGCTGGTCCGGATCGGCCTCGCGGGACTCCAGTTCGGAGATGAGCGAGAGCTGGCGCTGGATGAGGCCCTGGCTGCGGCGCGAGAGGTTGGTGAACATCGCGTTGACGTTGCCTCGCAGCAGCGCCTGCTCGGCGGCCAGACGGACCGCCTCGCGGTGCACGTCGTCGAAGGCCGCGGCCACCTGGCCGATCTCGTCCCGGGAGTGCACACCGACGGACTCGACGGAGGTGTCGACGTCCTGCGGGTCCGTCTCGGAGAGCTGCCTGACGAGCTCGGGCAGCCGGTCCTGGGCGACGCGGGTCGCGGTGTCCTGGAGCCGGCGCAGCGAGCGGATCATGGACCGCGCCACGACGAATGCGCCGACCAGCGACACCCCGAGGACGATGAGGATGATCGCACCGTTGAGGATCGCGTCCCGCTGCGACTCCTCACGGAGTTCGCGGGCCTTGCTCTCCATCTCACCGAGGAGCGTCTCCTCGATGGTCTTCATGGCCTGGATCTTGTTGGAGCTCTGGTCGTACCAGTCCATGTACGTACGGGTCTTGCCGCTGCCCTCCATGCCCAGGGGGCTGTCGAGCACCTTCTTGGCGTACATGTCGGCGGCGGTGATCTCGGGATTCCCGTTGTCCAGCGGCGCCAGGAGCTCGGCGGAGCTCCTGCCGGTGGACTCGTAGGTCGTCTCGAAGGTCTTGAGGGTCGTGCCGGCCTTGCCGAGCGCGTTGCGGCCGAACGCCTGGTCGTTGTCGTTCAGGTGCGTCTTGTCGCTGTCGCCCCCGGGCAGCGCCGCGGCGATGATGGCGCGCTCGACGGAGGCGTACTCCTTCGAGGAGGAGAAGGCGGCCAGCGCTCGCGTGCGCTTGATCATTTCCGGGTTGCTGGTGGCCTGCGCCATGTCCTGCGACAGGCTCAGCAGCGAGGTGATCAGCTGGCTGTACTGGTCGACCGTGTTCAGACTCGGGCTGTCACCGGCGTACGCGTCCTTGCGGATGCTGGTGATGTTGCCCAGCTGCGTGCCGATCTGGCTGACGCTCGCGTGGATGCTGTCCAGCGCGGCGTCGCCGGGGGTGTTGCCGATCTCGTCGGTGGCCTCGAAGAAGGCGGCCTTCGCGCGGTCGGTGCGCTCACGGGGCTGGGTGACCTTGTAGTCGGTGGCCTTCACGCCGTTCGACAGCGGGCCGGCCGACTTGTCGCGCTCCTCCTGGAGCGCGTTGGCGAGCGCGGTCGCCTGCTTGGTCATCTTCGTGAGCAGCTGCATGTGCTCCAGCTGGTCCATGTCGTTCATGGACTCGTTGATGCGCAGACCGCCCAGGGTGGTCGCCGCGACCACGGGGAGGGCGAGCAGGGAGACCAGACGCGTGCTGATGCGCCAGTTGCGCAGGGCGACGCGGGAGCCGGAAGAGGGGAGACCGGCCGACTTGGGAGGGGCCGCGGTCTCGGCACCGCCGGTGCCCGCCGTGCCGCTCGTCGTACCGGAGCGCTGCGCGCGGTCACCGCCGTCACCGGACGCGCCGGGATTCTGGGCGTGCTGGGGCGAGGAACCGCGGTCGTTCCCGCCGCGCGGCTCCTGATCAGCCGGGGTTTCCCCTCGGCCCTGGCGGGGCTGGGGCGACCCCATGCCATCCCTCTTGAAACGTCCCTGCACTAGCGTCGCAACCTCTGGACCAGGCGTCCCTCCGCGCATGGCGCGGCTGAACGGTGTCGGCGTCGTGGGGCGCTGGACGCGCCCCATGGTGGTCGTGAGTGACCGGCGTACTTCCCCCTCCCGCCGCCACTCGGCGCTGCGTTGCGCCCCTGCGCGCTGGGCCTGAAACCCGCGGCGGTGCGTGGAATTCCAGCACAGTGGAGGATCTCCAACAAGGCCCACGTACCGGGCTGTGACCTGGATGACACGGTGTGATGGCCGAGTAACAAGGCGTGTAGCGTGTTCATGGTCAAAACGGGCAATTAAGGGTGGGCTTCCTGAGGGTGGCGGGTGTCCCAGACGCCATGATCGGGAGCGGAATGCCAGATTCAGTGACGTAATGTCTTGTTTGCGCACCAAGATCAACTGCCCCTAATGGGCATTTTGTCGGCAACTTCGTGAGCAAACTCACATCATGATCGCCGTCTCATCCCGGCCCCGGTGGGGAATCGGATGTTTAGCCTGGCGCATTACAGGGATAGCGAATCCGAAAACCGGCGAGCCCCCGGGCGGCGCCCCAGCGACAAGGGTCAAAACGGCAGATGAAGACGACGATGATTTTCCGCAACATCGCCAACCCCCGGCGCACGACGCTGGCGCACCTCGAGGACGCCGAAGCGCTGCGGAAGCCGGAGCAGCGGGAGCACGCCGTCGACCTGCCGACCCAGACGGCCAACCCGCGCCGCACCATCCTGATGGTCGCCCCGGTCACGGCGGCGAAGTAGCGGCCCACCCCCGGCCGCAATGCGCGCTGCCGCCCCCCTCACCCGCGTTAGCCTGGAGCGTCAGACTTCAGCCAGCCAGCAAGTGAGGGGCGACAGCATCCCGTGCGCATCGCCAGGTTCTCCATCGACGGCAATGTCGCCTTCGGCGCGGTCGAGGGCGACAGCCCCGACAGCCTCGTCCTCGACATCATCAAGGGCATTCCGTACGCCGACTTCGAGCTCTCCGGGACCAAGGTCCCGCTGAAGAAGGTCCGGCTGCTGCCGCCCGTGCTCCCCAACAAGGTCGTGGCCATCGGCCGCAACTACGCGGAACACGCCGCCGAACTCGGCAACGAGGTCCCGGATGTGCCCATCGCCTTCTTCAAGCCCACCACCTCGGTGATCGGCTCGGGCGACGCGATCGAGTACCCCTCCTTCTCCGACGACCTGCACCACGAGGCCGAGCTGGCCGTGGTGATCGGCCGTATGTGCCGTGAAGTTCCGCGTGAGCGCGTCAAGGACGTCATCTTCGGCTACACCTGCGCCAACGACGTCACCGCCCGCGACGTCCAGCAGCGCGAGAAGCAGTGGGCCCGGGCGAAGGGCTTCGACACCTCCTGCCCGCTCGGCCCCTGGGTGGAGACCGACGTCGACCCCGGCAACCTGGCCATCCAGGCCACGGTCAACGGCGAGCAGCGTCAGCTCGGCCGGACGAGCGACATGATCCGCTCCATCGAGGATCTGGTCGTCCACATCACGGAAGCCATGACGCTGCTCCCGGGCGACGTGATCCTCACCGGGACCCCCGCAGGGGTCGGGCCCCTGCACGTCGGCGACGAGGTCGCCGTCACCATCGAAGGCATCGGCACTCTCACCAACAAGGTGATCAAGCGTGGTTAACGCACCAGTGGCACCCGTCCGCGTACGTTTCTGTCCCTCCCCGACCGGCAACCCGCATGTGGGCCTGGTCCGCACCGCCCTGTTCAACTGGGCCTTCGCCCGGCACCACCAGGGCACCCTGGTCTTCCGTATCGAGGACACCGACGCGGCCCGCGACTCCGAGGAGTCCTACGGCCAGCTGCTCGACTCGATGCGCTGGCTCGGCCTCGACTGGGACGAGGGCCCCGAGACCGGCGGCCCGCACGCCCCGTACCGCCAGTCGGAGCGGATGGACCTCTACAAGGACGTCGCGGAGAAGCTCCAGGCCGCCGGGCACGCCTACTCGTGCTACTGCACCACCGAGGAGCTCGACGCCCGCCGCGACGCCGCCCGCGCGGCCGGCAAGCCCTCGGGCTACGACGGTCACTGCCGCGACCTGAGCGAGGAGCAGAAGGCCGCGTACGAGGCCGAGGGCCGCACCTCGATCGTCCGCTTCCGGATGCCCGACGAGGCGATCACCTTCACCGACCTGGTCCGCGGCGACATCACGGTGCAGCCGGAGAACGTCCCGGACTTCGGCATCGTCCGTGCGAACGGCGCTCCTCTCTACACGCTCGTCAACCCGGTCGACGACGCCCTGATGGAGATCACGCACGTCCTGCGCGGCGAGGACCTGCTCTCCTCCACCCCCCGCCAGATCGCCCTCTACCGGGCGCTCATCGAGCTGGGCATCGCGAAGGACACCCCCGCCTTCGGCCACCTGCCGTACGTCATGGGGGAGGGCAACAAGAAGCTCTCCAAGCGCGACCCGCAGGCCTCGCTCAACCTCTACCGCGAGCGCGGCTTCCTGCCCGAGGGTCTGATCAACTACCTCTCGCTGCTCGGCTGGTCCATCGCGGAGGACCGCGACATCTTCGGCCGGGACGAGCTGGTGGCCGCGTTCGACATCGCGGACGTCAACGCCAACCCGGCGCGCTTCGACCTGAAGAAGGCCGAGCACATCAACGCCGAGCACCTGCGCATGCTCGACGTGAAGACCTTCACCGAGGCATGCGGCCCCTGGCTGAAGGCCCCCTTCGCCCCCTGGGCGCCCGAGGCGTTCGACGCGGAGCAGTTCGCCGAGATCGCCCCGCACGCCCAGACCCGTGTGACGGTCCTCTCGGACATCACGGCCAACGTGGACTTCCTCTTCCTGGACGAGCCCGTCGAGGACGAGGCGTCCTGGGCCAAGGCCATGAAGGCGGGCTCCGACGCCCTGCTCGTCACCGCCCGCGCCGAGCTGACCGCCGCGGAGTGGAACGCCGAGGCGCTCAAGACCGCCGTCCTCACCGCGGGTGAGAAGCACGGTCTGAAGCTGGGCAAGGCGCAGGCCCCGGTCCGCGTCGCCGTCACCGGCCGCACGGTCGGCCTGCCGCTCTTCGAGTCCCTGGAGATCCTGGGCCGCGAGAAGACGATCGCACGCATCGACGCGGCGCTGGCGAAGCTCGCCGCGTAGCGTCCGGTTCTCCCACGACGGGGTGGCCGCCCGAGCCGGGGTGGCCACCCCCTCGGCATGCGGTGGCCGTGCCGGTAATCTGGCCGGCATGCCGATCCGAGCGGTTCTCTGGGACATCGACGACACGATCTTCGACTACTCCGGGGCGGACCGCACCGGTATGCGCAAGCACCTGGAGCACGAGGGCTTTCCCGGGGGATACGCCACCCTGGAGCTTGCCCTCGACGCGTGGAAGGCCATCACGGATGTGCAGTGGGCGCGTTTCGCCGCAGGGGAGCTGGACTTCCAGGGGCAGCGACGGGAACGCGTACGTGCCTTTCTCGCGCGGGTGCTGAGCGATGCCGAGGCCGATGACTGGTTCGGCCGGCACGCGGCTCACTACGAGGCGGCGTGGGCCCTCTTCCCGGACACCATGCCCGTCCTGGACCGGTTGGCGGGAAGCTTCCGCCACGCCGTCCTGTCCAACTCGAGCATCCACAACCAGGACCGCAAGCTGCGCGCCCTCGGGGTCCGGGACCGCTTCGAGGCGGTGGTGTGCGCGGTGGAGCTGGGAATCTCCAAGCCGGACGCGGGGGCGTTCCACGCCGCCTGCGAGGTGCTCGCTCTCGAACCGCAGGAGGTGGCGTACGTCGGGAACGAGCCCGACATCGACGCCGGCGGTGCGGTGGCCGCCGGGCTGACCGGGATCTGGCTGGACCGCGAGGGGCGGGGCGGGCGTCCCGAACTCACGCGGATCACCGGTCTGGACGAGCTTCCCGGCCTGCTGGCGGGCGATACCCGTTTTGGAGCGCCGGACACCTTCAGGTAATGTTCTTCCTGCGCCACCCGAGCGGGACGAAAGATCCGGGCGGGGAGCGCAGACAGAAACAGAACCCCAAGGGGTTGCGTTTCAGTGGGCTATGGTGTAATTGGCAACACTACGGTTTCTGGTACCGTCATTCTAGGTTCGAGTCCTGGTAGCCCAGCGCAAGACCGAAGTAACAAGCCCCCGTTGTGTAGCGGCCTAGCACGCTGCCCTCTCACGGCAGTAGCGCCGGTTCGAATCCGGTCGGGGGTACAGATCCTTCCCGCGAGAACACCTGGGTCGCACCCACGTTCTTGATGCAGGATCGCTAGGGCCCCCGTTGTGTAGCGGCCTAGCACGCTGCCCTCTCACGGCAGTAGCGCCGGTTCGAATCCGGTCGGGGGTACTTGTCACACCATGGGCTATGGTGTAATTGGCAACACTACGGTTTCTGGTACCGTCATTCTAGGTTCGAGTCCTGGTAGCCCAGCGCAAGACCGAAGTAACAAGCCCCCGTTGTGTAGCGGCCTAGCACGCTGCCCTCTCACGGCAGTAGCGCCGGTTCGAATCCGGTCGGGGGTACAACACGGCAGTACGGAAAGGCCCTTCACCTCGGTGGAGGGCCTTCTGTGTGTGTGCGGCGCAGGCTTTCGCCGGAATCGGGCTACGGAGATGATGCCCATCTCCGGTGCGGGGCAGGCGACTTGGGCCGCCACGACGCTGGGGCGGCCGGAGGGGGCGAAGCGGGCCGGGTCAGCCCGTGCGGCGCAGGGCCTCGCTCAGGCGCGCCGCCGAGTCGATGATGGCCTGGGCGTGCATCCGGCCGGGGTGGCGGGTGAGCCGCTCGATCGGGCCGGAGACGGACACCGCGGCGACCACCCGGTTCGACGGCCCGCGGACCGGGGCCGAGACCGAGGCCACGCCCGGCTCGCGCTCGCCGATCGACTGGGCCCAGCCCCGGCGCCGTACGCCGGAGAGGGCCGTCGCCGTGAACCGGGCGCCCTGCAGGCCCCGGTGCAGGCGCTCCGGCTCCTCCCACGCCATCAGGATCTGCGCGGAGGAGCCCGCCTTCATGGTGAGCGTGGAGCCGACCGGCACGGTGTCCCGCAGGCCGGACAGCCGCTCCGCCGCCGCCACGCAGATCCGCATGTCGCCCTGCCGGCGGTAGAGCTGGGCGCTCTCGCCGGTGATGTCACGCAGATGTGTGAGCACCGGTCCGGCCGTCGCCAGGAGGCGGTCCTCGCCGGCCGCGGCCGCGAGTTCCGACAGCCGGGGGCCGAGAATGAAGCGGCCCTGCATGTCCCTCGCCACCATGCGGTGGTGTTCGAGTGCCACGGCCAGTCGGTGTGCCGTGGGCCGTGCGAGCCCTGTCGCCGCGACCAGCCCGGCGAGGGTGGCCGGACCGGACTCCAGGGCGCTCAATACCAGAGCTGCCTTGTCGAGAACGCCGACGCCACTAGAGTTGTCCATACGACGATACTCGCGTCTCACTCTGTGAAACGCAAGTTCAATTTTCCCCGGAAGTTGCGAACCTGTACAGGCGGCCGTACAACGGCCCGCAGCCACCGCCCCGCTCGGGGGTCCGGACGGCGGCACCCGAATCTCTAGTTGGGCCGGCGAAGACGCCGGCCGGAGGGAAAGCGATGGGTAGGACACTCGCGGAGAAGGTCTGGGACGACCACGTCGTCCGGCGCGCCGATGGCGAGCCCGACCTCCTCTTCATCGATCTGCACCTGCTGCACGAGGTGACCAGCCCGCAGGCGTTCGACGGTCTGCGCCAGGCAGGCCGGCCTGTACGGCGCCTCGACCTCACCATCGCCACCGAGGACCACAACACCCCGACCCTCGACATCGACAAGCCGATCGCCGACCCCGTCTCCCGCGCCCAGCTGGAGACCCTGCGCAAGAACTGCGCGGAGTTCGGCGTCCGGCTGCACCCGCTGGGTGACGTGGAACAGGGCGTCGTGCACGTGGTCGGCCCGCAGCTCGGCCTGACCCAGCCCGGCACCACGGTCGTCTGCGGCGATTCGCACACCTCCACCCACGGCGCCTTCGGAGCACTGGCCTTCGGCATCGGCACGAGCCAGGTCGAGCACGTCCTGGCCACCCAGACGCTGCCGCTGGCCCGCCCCAGGACGATGGCGATCACCGTCGAGGGCGAACTCCCCGACAGTGTCACCGCCAAGGACCTCATCCTTGCCATCATCGCCAGGATCGGTACCGGCGGCGGCCAGGGCTACATCCTCGAATACCGCGGCTCCGCCATCGAGAAGCTCTCGATGGAGGCCCGGATGACCATCTGCAACATGTCGATCGAGGCCGGTGCCCGCGCGGGCATGATCGCCCCCGACGAGACCACCTTCGCCTATCTGCGGGGCCGCGACCACGCTCCCGAGGGCGAGGAGTGGGACGCCGCGGTGGAGTACTGGAGGACGCTGCGCACCGACGAGGACGCCGTCTTCGACGCCGAGGTCGTCATCGACGGCACGGCGCTCGCGCCGTTCGTCACCTGGGGCACCAACCCCGGCCAGGGCGCACCCCTGTCGGCCGCCGTCCCCGACCCCGCTTCGTACGAGGACGCCTCGGAGCGCCACGCCGCCGAAAAGGCCCTGGAATACATGGGGTTGACCGCCGGACAGCCGCTGCGCGAGATCAACGTGGACACCGTGTTCGTAGGTTCCTGCACCAACGGTCGCATCGAGGACCTGCGTAACGTGGCCTCCATCATGGGCGGCCGTAAAGTCGCCGACGGCGTAAGGATGCTGGTCGTTCCCGGGTCCGTCCGGGTCGCCCTGCAGGCCGTGGAGGAGGGCCTGGACAAGGTCTTCACCGCCGCCGGTGCCGAATGGCGGCACGCGGGCTGCTCGATGTGCCTCGGCATGAACCCCGACCAGCTGGCCCCCGGCGAGCGCTCGGCCTCCACCTCGAACCGGAACTTCGAGGGCAGGCAGGGCAAGGGCGGCCGCACCCACCTGGTCTCCCCGCAGGTCGCCGCCGCCACCGCAGTGCTGGGCCATCTGGCCTCGCCCGCCGATCTGTCCGACGCCCGTACGCCCGCCGGAGTCTGAGAGCCATGGAAGCATTCACCGCACACACCGGCCGGGCCGTCCCGCTGCGCCGCAGCAATGTCGACACCGACCAGATCATCCCCGCGCACTGGCTGAAGAAGGTCACCCGCGACGGCTTCGAGGACGGGCTCTTCGAGGCCTGGCGCAAGGACGGGGACTTCGTCCTCAACCGCCCCGAGCGCAAGGGCGCCTCGGTGCTGGTCGCCGGCCCCGACTTCGGTACGGGCTCCTCGCGTGAGCACGCGGTCTGGGCCCTGCAGAACTTCGGCTTCAAGACCGTCATCTCCTCCCGTTTCGCCGACATCTTCCGTGGCAACTCGCTGAAGAACGGTCTGCTGACCGTCGTCCTGGACCAGCAGGTCGTCGACAGGCTGTGGGAGCTGACCGAGGCCGACCCGACGGCCGAGGTCACCGTCGACCTGGAGAAGCGACAGGTCCTCAGCGACGGCATCACAGCCGACTTCGAGCTCGACGAGAACGCCCGCTGGCGACTGCTGAACGGGCTCGACGACATCAGCCTCACTCTTCAGAACGAAGCGGACATTGCGACTTATGAGGCGGCGAGGCCGTCCCACAAGCCGCGTACGATTGACGCCTGAGCAGCGCTTTTCCCGAACTGCGCCCTCTGCCGGAAGGCAGGGGGCGCAGTCGCTTGTTGAGACCCCCTCGGGCGACAACTCGCCCCAGATGGCACAATCGGTGCATGGAACGCGACAGCCAACTCGAGCTCTATGGCCAAGTCGCCGACCGATTGAAGGAAGCGCACGCAAAGGTGCGTGCACTGCAAGTCCCGGAGGGCGTACGGATGGCGCTGTCCCGGAAGCTGCTGGTCGTCACGGCCGCGGCTAAGCACGATCTCCCAGGCGCGGCAAGGCGTCTGGACCGGTTGATGAAGGACCTCGATGAGGGCCGATTCCCCGAAGGTGACTGACTCTGCGGACAGCGCAGCGGTCGACTTCGTTGCGGCACTAGGGTGATTAGCCCGTTTCGTGTTTGATTTGCGGTATATATCTGCCTAACGTGCGAAAAAGCCTGAACAGTTTCGTTCCGGCAATGTCTCCGAAGGGGAAGACGTGAACAAGGCACAGCTCGTAGAAGCGATTGCCGACAAGGTCGGCGGCCGCCAGCAGGCCGCGGACGCAGTCGACGTGGTGCTCGACGCGATCGTCCGTGCGGTCGTCGCGGGAGACCGTGTCTCGGTCACCGGCTTCGGCTCGTTCGAGAAGGTCGACCGCCCCGCCCGGTACGCCCGCAACCCGCAGACGGGCGAGCGCGTACGGGTCAAGAAGACCTCAGTGCCCCGCTTCCGTGCGGGACAGGGCTTCAAGGACCTGGTCAGCGGCTCCAAGAAGCTCCCCAAGAACGACGTAGCCGTGAAGAAGGCCCCCAAGGGCAGCCTCTCGGGCGGTTCTTCCACCCGTACGACGGCGAAGGCGGCCGCGAAGAAGGCCACCGCCAAGAAGGCCACCGCGGCGAAGAAGACCACGGCGGCGGCGAAGAAGACGGCACCGGCCAAGAAGACCACCGCCAAGAAGACCACCACCGCGGCGAAGAAGACCACGGCGGCGGCGAAGAAGGCGACGCCGGCCAAGAAGACGACGGCCACGAAGAAGACCGTCGCCGCCAAGACGGCGCCCGCCAAGAAGGCCACGGCGAAGAAGGCGCCCGCGAAGAAGACCACGGCACGCAAGACCACAGCCAAGAAGGTCACCGCACGCAAGAAGTGAGACCGGGCACCGCTCGCTCTCACACGCGCCGGGCCGGGCTCCCCTCGGGGAGCCCGGCCCGCGGGCTGTTCAGGCCCCGCTCAGAGCGTCTGCAGCGTCACCAGGGTGATCCGCAGCGAGGCACCCTCGCCCTCGGTCTCGATCCGCACCCGCTGCCCCGGACGCAGCAGCCGCAGCCCGCCCGCGTCGAACGCCGCCGCGTCGAAGTCCACCGGGGTGCCGTCGTCGAGAAGCACGCTGCCGGTGCGGGTCTCGGAGTCGTACGTGAACGAGGTCGCCTGCATGAACCGCAGCCTATCGGTCGGCGGCGGGCGCGACCGGGGCCGTCAGCCCCGCTGTGAACCGCCCCACCCCGAGCGCCAGCGCCGCTTCCAGATCGCCGCCGGTGTCCACGTCCCTGCGGACCGAACCGAGGCCGGGCAGCGCGACCTCCACCGCCCCCGACGCCAGGTGCCGCGCGCGCGACGTCCCGCCGAAGGACGGCCGCAATTCCACTCCGGGCGCCGCGGAAAGAAATGTGGTGCCGATTCCCTGAGCATCACTGACGAATGCGCGTGGAAATTCCGCGGAGAATTCGAGCACCCGCGCCAGTTCATCCGGCCGCAGTGCGGGCAGGTCCGCGTTGAGCACGGCCAGTGCTGCGTCCCCGCGCCGCGCCCGCACCGACCGCGCACCGTGCTCCAGCGCCGCGTTGAGCCCGGCGGCCGGGGTGTCGGCCACCGCCCGCGCGCCGAGCGCGGCCAGCGCGGCCGCTGCCACCGCGTCGTCCGTGACGACCACCACATCCCTCACCATCCGGCAGGCCAGCGCCGCCGACACGGTGTCCTGCGCGAACGCCAGGGCCAGGCGCGGACGCAGATCCCCGCCCACCGCGGGGCCGAGCCTGCTCTTGGCCCCTGCGAGCGGTTTCAACGGGACGACCAGGGACCAGGGACCGGTCGGGTCGGTGTTCGTGGCGATCTCCCCCTCCGTACGCGTCAGCCCATATTCTCGCCTGCCCGCACGACAACCCGGAGGTCCGCCCCCAGGGGTGAGGCGTACGGTGTTCTCCACACAGCAGGGGCCCGGGGTGGGGCACGTACCGCCGCGAGCCGCGCAGCAGCTCAGTTCCTAAAGGAAGGCGTCCGAGTGTCCCGCCGCAGAATCGGCTTCTGGTACCGCCTGGCGGCGGCCATCGCGAAACCGCCCCTGGTGGTTCTGTTCAAGCGGGACTGGCGGGGAATGGAACACATTCCGGCCGACGGCGGATTCATCACCGCGGTCAATCACAACTCGTATCTGGACCCGCTGTCGTACGGGCATTTCCAGTACAACACCGGACGCGTGCCGCGGCTGCTCGCCAAAGCCGGGCTGTTCCGGACGCCCTTCGTCGGAATGATCCTGCGCGGCACCGGGCAGATCCCCGTCTACCGGGAGACGACCAACGCGCTCGACGCCTTCCGCGCCGCCGTCGACGCCATCGAGCGGGGCGAATGCGTCGCCTTCTACCCGGAAGGCACGCTCACCCGCGACCCCGACATGTGGCCGATGGCCGGCAAGACCGGTGCCGCCCGGGTCGCGTTGATGACCGAGGCCCCGGTCATCCCCGTCGCCCAGTGGGGCGCCAACCTCGCGATGCCGCCCTACGCCAGGGAGAACAAGCTCCGGCTGTTCCCCCGCAAGACGCTGCGCGTCCAGGCGGGTCCGCCGGTCGACCTCTCCCGCTACTACGGCCTCGAGCCGACGCCCGAGGTCCTGCGCGAGGCGACCGAGACCATCATGGCCGCCATCACCGGCCAGCTCGAAGAGGTACGCGGCGAGAAGGCGCCCGCCGAGCTCTACGATCACCGTAAGGCCCGCGCTGAACAGCGGCGCAAGGCAGAGGGAAAGGGATCGACGTGACGCACCCCGCAAAGGCGGCCGTCTTCGGAACCGGCTCATGGGGTACGGCCTTCGCCATGGTCCTCGCCGACGCCGGCTGCGAGGTCACCCTCTGGGGCCGGCGCGCCGAGGTGGCCGAGGCCGTCAACACGACCCGTACCAACCCCGACTACCTCCCTGGCGTCGAACTGCCGGCCTCGGTCCGGGCCACGACCGATCCCGCCGAGGCGCTGCGCGGCGCCGACTTCGCCGTTCTCGTCGTGCCTTCGCAGACCCTGCGCGCCAACCTCGCCGACTGGGCGCGGCATCTGGAGCCCGGCACGGTGCTCGTCTCCCTGATGAAGGGCGTCGAACTCGGCACCGCGAAGCGGATGAGCGAGGTCATCGAGGACGTCACCGAGGTCACCCCGGACCGGATCGCCGTCGTCACCGGCCCCAACCTCGCCAAGGAGATCGCCGAGCGCCGCCCCGCGGCGGCCGTCGTCGCCTGCTCGGACGAGGGCGTCGCCCAGCGCCTCCAGGCCGCCTGCCACACCCCGTACTTCCGCCCGTACACCAACACCGACGTGGTCGGCTGCGAGCTCGGCGGCGCGGTGAAGAACGTCATCGGCCTGGCCGTGGGCATCGCCGACGGCATGGGCCTCGGTGACAACGCCAAGGGCTCACTCATCACCCGCGGCCTCGCCGAGACGACCCGGCTGGGACTGGCCATGGGCGCCGACCCGCTCACCTTCTCCGGACTGGCGGGCCTCGGCGACCTGGTGGCGACGTGCTCCTCGCCGCTGTCGCGCAACCACACCTTCGGTACCAACCTCGGGCGCGGGATGACGCTCCAGGAGACCGTCGCCGTCACGCGGCAGACCGCCGAGGGCGTCAAGTCCTGCGAATCCGTACTCGATCTGGCGCGCAGGCACGGTGTCGACATGCCGATCACCGAAACCGTCGTCGGCATCGTCCACGAGGGCAAGCCGCCGGTGGTCGCGCTCAAGGAGCTGATGTCGCGCAGCGCCAAGCCCGAGCGACGCTGACTCGAGCCCTACCAGCAGGTACGCTCAACCCGATATGAGCAGCCAGAACCTCCCCCAGAGCACTGAGAGCCCCCTGCGGTCCGAGCAGGGCCGCAAGCCGCGCGTGGCCGTCGTGTTCGGCGGCCGGAGCTCCGAACACGGCATCTCGGTCGTCACGGCCGGCGCCATCATGAGCGCCATCGACCGGACGAAGTACGACGTCCTGCCGATCGGCATCACCAGGGACGGCCGCTGGGCCCTCACGTCCGACGATCCGGCCCGCATGGCCATCGCGGACCGGCAGGTGCCCGACGTGGACCAGCTGGCCGAGTCCGGGCAGGGCGTCGTCACGCTGTCCGTCGACCCCGGCAACCGCGACGTCGTCGTCGGTGAACCCGGTTCGGTGCCCACGGTCCTGGGCGAGGTCGACGTCGTCTTCCCCATGCTGCACGGCCCCTACGGCGAGGACGGCACGCTCCAGGGGCTCCTGGAGCTCTCAGGCGTGCCCTATGTCGGCGCCGGTGTCCTGTCCTCAGCCGTCGGGCAGGACAAGGAGTACATGAAGCGGGTGTTCACCTCCTTCGGGCTGCCGGTCGGCCCGTACGAGGTCGTCCGCCCCCGGGAGTGGGAGTCCGACCGCCCCGCCGCCCGCAAGCGCATCATGGAGTTCGCGGCCGAGAACGGCTGGCCCCTCTTCGTCAAGCCCGCCCGCGGCGGCTCCTCCATGGGCATCACCAAGGTCGACGACGCGGCCGGGCTCGACGAGGCGATCGAGGAGGCCCGTCGGCACGACCCCAAGTTCCTCGTGGAGTCCCTGCTGCGAGGCCGGGAGATCGAGTGCGGCGTGCTGGAGTTCGAGGACGGACCGCGCGCCAGTGTGCCCGCGGAGATCCCGCCCGTCACCGCGCACGACTTCTACGACTTCGAGGCCAAGTACATCGACTCGGCGGCCGGGCTGGTTCCCGCACCGCTCACCGACGAGCAGACGGCCGAGGTGCGGCGGCTCGCCGTGGCGGCCTTCGAGGCCGCCTCCTGCGAAGGCCTGGTGCGCGCCGACTTCTTCCTCACCGACGACGGAACGTTCGTCATCAACGAGATCAACACCATGCCGGGCTTCACCCCGATCTCGATGTTCCCCCGCATGTGGCAGGCGAGCGGCGTCGAGTACCCGGAGCTGGTCGACCGGCTGATCACGGCCGCGCTGAACCGCTCCACCGGTCTGCGCTGACCTCCCTGAGGGCCGCCTCGCGCGAGGCGGCCCTCAGAGGCTGTCGGGGACCGTCTTCCTCACGGGCACGGCGAACGCGGACAACGGGGTGATGTCATGGGCGTACTCGACCCCGAGCGTCACCTCGACGTACGCCTTGCGGTAGGTGGTCGTGAAGCGCGGCCCGGCGTCATCGCGCTGCTCCAGCAGCCAGTTGACGCCGTCGGCGTCGACGGCCCTGGACTGGGGATCATCCATCCTCGGGGGCCGCGGGACGCCGCAGCGCAGTACGATCGCCCCGTCCCCCCAGCCGGCGGTCAGGTCCGAATCCGGCGAGGGATCACCGCGTTCCAGACCGGCGACGGTCTCCGGCAGTTCCTCGTGCAGCTTCCCGCAGTACCCGGCGGCCTCCGACGACGACGGCGTGGGCACCGCCACCGAGGGCTGGGCACCGCCGGAGGAGCAGCCCGCCCCGGCCAGGACCAGCAGTGCGGCTGACGGGGCGAGAGCACGGTATCGGGGGGACCGGCGGCGGGAGTGAGTCACCGGACCAGCGTAGACAGGGGTCAGAGGTGGACGACCGGGCAGGTCAGCGTACGCGTGATGCCGTCCACCTGCTGGACCTTGGCGACCACCATGCGGCCGAGTGCGTCGACCGTGTCGGCCTGCGCGCGCACCACCACGTCGTAGGGGCCTGTGACGTCCTCTGCCTGGATCACTCCCGGAAGCCTGGCGATGGTCTCGGCGACGATCGACGCCTTGCCCACCTCGGTCTGGATAAGGATGTACGCCTGTACCACGGAACCTCCAGGGCGGCCACGAGGATCATGTGGGGGAAAGAGACGCCACGTTATCGCGTCGCCGCGGGCCGCGGGGAGACCTACGGGCCTGTTGACGCCCTCAGCGTGGCGTACGCACCACGCAAGTTGACGTATCCCTTGACGGTACCGACAGCAGTTCGGGCTCGCGACCGCAAGCCCACCGGTGCGGAAGGGGGGACAGTGATGCCTGCACGTCCCGGGGCCACCGGCTCCCGTGGGCCGTCCGCCCACGGTCCGGACCTCCGGCCGCTGAAGCAGCCCGGACGGGTGTCCGGTGCGATAGATGAGAGGTGAGACTCGGTGAAGGGAACCGTGGGCGAGTTGGGGGAGTTCGGGCTCATCAGAGAGCTCACGTCCCGGCTCACCACCACTCCGGCGGTGCGGCTGGGGCCCGGCGACGACGCCGCGGTCGTCGCCGCTCCCGACCGCAGGGTCGTGGCCAGTACGGACATCCTGCTGGAAGGGCGGCACTTCCGCCGCGACTGGTCGACGGCGTACGACGTCGGCCGCAAGGCCGCCGCACAGAACCTCGCCGACATCGCGGCCATGGGCGCCGTGCCCACCGCACTGCTGCTCGGCCTCGTCGTACCGGCGGACCTCCCGGTCACCTGGGCCGCCGAGCTGATGGACGGGCTGCGCGACGAATGCCAGGTGGCCGGCGCGGCGGTGGTCGGCGGTGACGTCGTCGGCGGCGACACCATCACCGTCGCGATCACCGCGCTCGGTGACCTGCGCAACCACGAACCCGTCACCCGTGGCGGCGCGCGGCCCGGCGACATCGTGGCCGTCACCGGCTGGCTCGGCTGGTCCGCGGCCGGATTCGCCGTGCTCTCCCGGGGGTTCCGCTCGCCACGTGCCTTCGTCGAGGCCCACCGGCGCCCCGAACCGCCGTACCACGCGGGCCCCGCGGCGGCCGGCCTCGGCGCCACGGCAATGACCGACGTCAGCGACGGGCTCGTGGCCGACCTCGGGCACATCGCCGAGGCCAGCAAGGTCCGTATCGACCTGCGGTCCGGGCTCATCGACATTCCCTCGCAGATGTCCGACATCGGCCAGGCCGTCGGGGTCGACCCGCTGCAGTGGGTGCTCACCGGGGGAGAGGACCACGCGATCGTGGCGACGTTCCCGTCCGACGTGAAACTCCCCGCCCGCTGGAAGGTCATCGGCGAGGTCCTCAACCCGTCCGCGCTGCCCCAGGTCACCGTCGACGGGGCGCCGTGGACGAGCAAGGGCGGCTGGGACCATTTCGGATCCATCGAGGACGCTTAGGGCGTGCTTGGGAAGTCCCGCCTGCCTGGCGGCGTCTGGCACGCACGCTCGCGGCGTTGCAGAAATGCCCTGGTAGCTCCGCTACAAGACCATTTCCGCGCCTTGCGATCGCACGCACCAGACGCCGCCAGGCCCGCCCTCCGGGCGGACGGCGCTACTTCCCAAGCACGCCCTAGTAGATTCCGGGGCATGACCGCACCTGCCCCGGTACCGCCCCGTGTCCTCACCGTCGCCGGATCCGACTCGGGCGGCGGTGCGGGCGTCCAGGCCGACCTGAAGACGATGCTGGCCCTCGGCGTTCACGGGATGAGCGTGCTGACCGCGGTGACGGCCCAGAACTCGCTGGGTGTCCAGGGCGCCTGGGAGCTGCCGGTGGACGCCGTGCGCGCCCAGTACCGCAGCGTCGTCGACGACATCGGCGTCCAGGCGGTGAAGACCGGCATGCTGTCCTCGGCGGTGCTCGTCGACACCGTCGCGGAACTCCTCGCGGAGACCGGCGTACCCGTCGTCGTCGACCCCGTAGGGGTCTCCAAGCACGGGGACGCGCTGCTGGCCGCCGAAGCCCTCGACTCCGTACGCACGAAGCTGCTGCCCGTCGCCACGGTCGCCACCCCGAACCTCGACGAGGTGACGCAGCTCACCGGGGTCACCGTCATCGATGAGGAGGGCATGCGCCGGGCCGCCGCCGAGATCCTCGGCCACGGACCGCGCTGGGTGGTGATCAAGGGCGGTCATCTGCCCGGCGACGCCGTGGACCTGCTGACGGACGGCCGCGAGGAGCACTGGCTGCGCGCACCGAGGCACGACAACCGGCACACCCACGGCACGGGCTGCACCCTGGCCTCCGCCATCGCGTGCGGACTCGCACGCGGCCAGGACGTCCCTGCCGCCGTGCGGGGCGCGAAGGAGTACGTCACCGGCGCGATCCGGGCCGGCTTCGCACTGGGAGGCGGCATCGGCCCCGTCGACCACGGCTGGCTCGCACGCGCTGCCCGTTGAAGCCCGCTGAAGCACAGCAAAAAGCCGGTCCACCGAGGTGGACCGGCTTTTTGGGCAACCGGAAGGCTGCGCTACGACGGGGACGTCAGCGCGCGACCTTGCCGGCCTTGATGCACGAGGTGCAGACGTTGAGCCGCTTCGGCGTCCGACCGACCACGGCACGCACGCGCTGGATGTTGGGATTCCAGCGACGGGACGTACGGCGGTGCGAGTGCGAAATGCTGTTGCCGAAGCTCGGCCCCTTGCCGCAAACGTCGCAGTTGGCAGCCACGGGTCACTCCAAAACTTCAGATGCACTTACAGTGAATTCCGGCGCGCCGGAATCATTTTACTGAAGTGGCGGTACCGGAGGAATGTCCCGACTCTCGTCGGGCAACCGAAGCAGCATACAACGCCTGCTTCGGAGATACGAAACTACCACGGCGCCCCGGGCACTCCGTCCCGCACCTCCGCCCGCCGGGCCCGCGCACGAGGGCTACCCTGCGGTGCAGCCAGCCCCCCCACGGCCGTCCCCAAGGAGGACCACCGGTGCCGCAGCCCCCCGACGATCTCGACGCCGTCGCGGTGCGCACCTGGTGCTCACTGGCCCTGGAGGCCCTCGGCCGGGAGCGGGCGGCCATCGACGCCATCAACGTCTACCCGGTCGCCGACGGGGACACGGGCACCAACCTGTATCTCACCGTCGAATCGGCCGCCGCGGCCGTGGAAGCGGTCTTCGCCGCCCATGAGACCGGCTCCACCACGCCCGATCCCGCCGACGCCGTGCGGGCCATGGCGCACGGCGCGCTGATCGGTGCCCGGGGCAACTCCGGCACCATCCTGGCCCAGCTGCTGCGCGGCATGGCCTCGGTGCTGTCCGAGTCCGGTGACGCGAATCACCTGCGGACCGCCCTGACGGAGGCGGCCGCCTCGGCACGGCTGGCCGTCGCCCACCCCGTCGAGGGCACGGTGCTCACCGTCGCCACCGCCGCCGCCGAGGCGGCCGGGGCCGCGGACGTCGGCGCCCGCCTCACGGACGTGGTCGAGGCGGCGTACGAAGGGGCGCGCGCCGCACTGGCCGCCACCCCCGGCCAGCTCGCCGTCCTCGGCAGGGCCGGCGTCGTGGACGCCGGCGGGCAGGGCCTGGTGACCGTGCTCGGTGCGCTGCTGGAAGCGGTCGGCGGGCGGACGCAGGAGCGTGCTGTCAGGCCCGCCCCCGACGTCCTGCCGCTCACCGGGGACTGCGCGGAAGGGGACCCGGAAGGCGGCCCGGCCTTCGAGGTCATCTATCTGCTGGAGGCCCCCGACGAGGCGGTCGCCCGGCTGCGGAACCGGCTGGACGCCCTGGGGGACTCACTCGTCGTGGTCGGCGGCGACGGCCTGTGGAACGTCCACGTCCACGTCGACGACGCGGGTGCGGCCGTCGAGGCCGGGGTCGAGGCAGGCCGCCCCTACCGGATCCGGATCACCCACTTCGCGGCCGACCGGGGCTCGGTCCACCGGGAACCCGCCCAGCGCGCGGTCGTCGTGGTCGTCCCCGGTGACGGGCTCTCCGGCCTCTGCACCGAGGCGGGGGCCACGACCGTGCTGGCCCGCCCCGGCGAGCCGCCCGCCAGCGGCGAACTGGTCGACGCCATCCGCCGGGCCCATGCCCGCGAAGTCGTCCTGCTGCCCAACGACGCACAACTGCGCCACACCGCAGCCGCAGCCGCCGAACAGGCCAGGACCGAGGGCATCCGCGTCGCCCTGGTCCCCACCCGCGCCGCGGTGCAGGGCATCGCCGCGCTCGCCGTCCACGAACCAGGCCGCAGCTTCGACGAGGACGTAGTCGCGATGACTTCGGCGGCCGGCGCCACCCGGTACGCCGAACTGGCGGTCGCCGAACGGCAGTCGTGGACGATGGCGGGCATCTGCCAGGCCGGCGACATCCTCGGCCTGATCGACGGTGACGTCGCCGTCATCGGTGAGGACGTCCCCGGCACGGCTCGCACGGTCCTGGACCGCATGCTGTCGGCGGGCGGTGAACTCGTCACCCTGATCCTGGGGGAGGACGTGCCCGACGCCCTGGCCGACGAGCTGAGCGCCTACGTCCGGGAGGGCTACCTCGCCGTCGACACGGTCGTCTACCGGGGCGGTCACCAGGCGGCGCCCCTGCTGATCGGCGTCGAGTGACACGTCGCCGCGCTGCGCCTGCGGCATCTGTCAGTGGCGTGGTGTGCAATGGACCGCGTGTCCGCTTTCGATGAACCCCTCAAGAAGCTGCTCGGCGGTGCCACCGCGAAGGTGATGGCCGAACACCTCGACCTGCACACGGTCGGTGATCTGCTCCACCACTACCCGCGGCGCTACGAGGAGCGGGGCCGTCTCACGGCGCTCACCGAACTCCCGCTGGACGAGCACGTCACGGTCGTCGCGCAGGTCGCCGACGCGCGGATCATCATGTTCAACAACGGCCGGGGCAAGCGGCTGGAGGTCACCCTCACCGACGGGAGCGGCAGGCTCCAGCTGGTCTTCTTCGGACACGGGGTCCACAAGCCCCACAAGGAGCTCCTGCCCGGCCGGCGCGCGATGTTCGCGGGCAAGGCCTCCGTGTTCAACCGGAAGATGCAGCTCGCCCATCCCACGTACCAGCTCCTCGACGCGCAGGACGAGAGCGAGGCGACCGACGCCGTCGACGCCTTCGCCGGGCAGCTGCTGCCGATCTACCCGGCCTGCAAGCAGCTCGACTCCTGGCGGATCGCCAAGGCCGTCGACACCGTCCTGCCCAGCGCGCAGGAGGCGGTGGACCCGCTGCCCCCGGCGCTGCGCGAAGGGCGTGGCTTCGTCCCCCTGCCCGAGGCGCTGCTCCGGATCCACCGTCCGCAGACCAAGGCCGACATCGCCTCCGCCCGGGACCGGCTGCGCTGGGACGAGGCCTTCGTCCTCCAGGTCGCGCTCGCCCGCCGCCGCTACGCCGACACCCAACTCCCAGCGGTCGCAAGAGGACCCGTCCCCGGCGGACTGCTCGACGCCTTCGACGCCACGCTCCCCTTCACGCTCACCGACGGCCAGCAGAAGGTCACCGAGGAGATCTTCGGCGCCCTCGCGACGGAACACCCCATGCACCGGCTGCTCCAGGGCGAGGTCGGGTCCGGCAAGACACTCGTCGCGCTGCGGGCCATGCTCCGGGTCGTCGACGCGGGCGGCCAGGCGGCGATGCTCGCCCCCACCGAGGTGCTGGCGCAGCAGCACCACCGGTCGGTCACCGAGATGATGGGCGAGCTCGCGGAAGGGGGGATGCTGGGCGGTTCCGACCTGGGCACCAAAGTGGTGCTGCTCACCGGGTCGATGGGCGTCCCGGCACGCCGCCAGGCACTGCTCGACCTGGTCACGGGCGAGGCAGGGATCGTCATCGGCACCCACGCGCTGATCGAGGACAAGGTCCAGTTCCACGACCTCGGTCTGGTCGTCGTCGACGAACAGCACCGCTTCGGCGTGGAACAGCGCGACGCGCTGCGCTCCAAGGGGAAGCAGCCGCCGCACCTGCTGGTCATGACGGCCACGCCCATCCCCCGTACGGTCGCCATGACCGTCTTCGGCGACCTGGAGACCTCCGTACTCGACCAGCTCCCCGCCGGCCGCTCGCCGATCGCCAGCCATGTCGTCCCGGCCAAGGACAAACCCCACTTCCTCAGCCGCGCCTGGGAACGCGTACGCGAGGAGGTGGAGAACGGCCACCAGGCATACGTCGTGTGCCCCCGCATCGGTGACGACGCCGACAAGGAGGGCGAGAAGAAGGGGAAGTCGGGGAACAAGCAGGCCGCCCCCGAGGACGACGCCGAGAAGCGGCCGCCGCTCGCCGTGCTGGACATCGCCGACCAGCTCGCCAAGGGCCCGCTCGCAGGTCTGCGCGTAGAGGTCCTCCACGGCAGGATGGCGCCCGACGACAAGGACGACGTCATGCGCCGGTTCGCGGCCGGGCAGGCCGACGTCCTGGTCGCCACCACCGTCATCGAGGTGGGGGTGAACGTCCCCAACGCCACCGCGATGGTGATCATGGACGCCGACCGCTTCGGGGTGTCGCAGCTGCACCAGCTCCGTGGCCGGGTCGGCCGCGGCAGCGCCCCTGGCCTCTGCCTGCTGGTGAGCGAGGCCCACGAGGCGAGTCCCGCCCGGGCCAGGCTCTCCGCGGTGGCGGCCACCCTCGACGGTTTCGAGCTCTCCCGCATCGACCTCGAGCAGCGGCGCGAGGGCGATGTCCTCGGCCAGGCGCAGTCCGGTGTCCGCTCCTCCCTGCGCGTGCTCAGCGTCATCGACGACGAGGAGGTCATCGCCGCGGCCCGCGAGGAGGCCGTCCGCGTCGTCGCCGACGACCCCGGGCTCGAGCGGCTGCCGGAGCTGCGCACCGCGCTGGACGCCCTCCTCGACAAGGACCGGGAGGAGTACCTCGACAAGGGGTGACCGGGCGGATCCGCGGCGACGCCATATCGTGGGGAGCACGGCGCACGTCCCGTCCGGTGTGCCGCCCGCGACCCGAGGAACAGACCCATGACCCGCGTGATCGCCGGCTCGGCCGGCGGACGGCGCCTGGCCGTCCCGCCCGGCACCGGCACCCGCCCCACATCCGACCGTGCGCGCGAGGGCATGTTCTCCACCTGGGAAGCGCTCCTGGGCACGCTCGACGGCATCCGTGTCGCCGATCTGTACGCGGGTTCCGGCGCGGTCGGCCTGGAGGCGCTCTCGCGGGGAGCGGTCCACGCGCTGCTCGTGGAGGCCGATGCCAAGGCCGCGCGCACCGTGCGCGACAACATCCGCACCCTCGGTCTGCCCGGCGCCGAATTCCGTGCGGGCAAAGCGGAACAGATCGTGACGGGACCGGCGCCCTCCGACCCGTACGACGTGGTTTTCCTCGACCCTCCGTACGCCGTCACCGACGACGATCTTCGGGAGATCCTGCTCACACTCCGTGCTCAGGGGTGGCTCAAGGGCGACGCTCTCGTCACGGTGGAACGGAGCACCAGAGGCGGGGAATTCAACTGGCCGGAAGGGTTCGAGCCGCAGCGGTCCCGTCGCTACGGCGAGGCCACGTTTTGGTACGGTCGCGCCGCCTCTACGTGCGAAGACGCACGATGACCGCACCGGAGAGCGAGGGGACCACGTTGCGCCGCGCCGTCTGTCCGGGGTCGTTCGACCCCATCACCAACGGACATCTCGACATCATCGGACGAGCTTCGAAGCTGTACGACGTCGTGCACGTCGCCGTGATGATCAACCAGTCCAAGAAGGGCCTGTTCACGGTCGACGAGCGGATCGCGATGATCCGCGAGGTCACCGCCGACTTCGGCAACGTCGAGGTCGAGTCCTTCCACGGCCTGCTCGTCGACTTCTGCAAGCAGCGCGACATCCCGGCGATCGTGAAGGGCCTGCGGGCCGTCAGCGACTTCGACTACGAGCTGCAGATGGCCCAGATGAACAACGGCCTCTCGGGGGTCGAGACGCTCTTCGTGCCGACGAATCCGACCTACAGCTTCCTGTCGTCCTCCCTGGTCAAGGAGGTCGCCACCTGGGGCGGTGACGTGGCGCACCTGCTTCCGCCGACGGTCCACGAAGCCCTCGTGAAGCGTCTCGGTGAGAAGTGATGCGCTGACGGACCGTCACCAGGTGTCGGACGGGAGGCGACTGGCCTTACAGTCGTCCCGTCCGTCTCCAACAGCAGCAGAGAGTGGCGAGCACACGGTGGACGTGCAGAAGAAGCTCGACGAGATCGTCGAAACGGTCGGGAACGCCCGGTCCATGCCCATGTCGGCGTCCTGCGTGGTCAACCGGGCCGAACTGCTCGCGATGCTCGAGGAGGTGCGGGAGGCCCTGCCCGGCTCGCTCGCCCACGCCGAGGAGCTCATCGGCGGCCGTGAGCAGCTCGTCGAGCAGGCCCGCCAGGAGGCCGAGCGGATCGTCGAGTCGGCACGCGCGGAGCGCGGCTCGCTGATCTCCGGCACCGAGGTGGCCCAGCGCTCCCAGGCCGAGGCGGACCGGATCCTGTCCGAAGCACGCAGGGAGGCCGACGAGGTCCGCGGCGAGGCCGACGACTACGTCGACAGCAAGCTCGCCAACTTCGAGGTCGTCCTCACCAAGACCATCGGCTCCGTGGACCGGGGCCGCGAGAAGCTCCTGGGTCGCGGCCAGGGCGTCGACGAGCAGGGCTACGAGGACCCCGACTTCGCCGAGGCGCCCGAGCGCAGCGCGGACCCGGAGACGCTCCGCCGGCGCGCCGACGACTACGTGGACACCAAGCTCGGCGCCTTCGAGGCGGTGCTGGCCAAGACCCTGGAGGCCGTCGGCCGGGGCCGGCAGAAGCTGCACGGCCGGGTCGCCACCGACGACCTCGGCGCGCACATGGCGGCCCAGGACGCCGCGGGCGGCGGGCAGCACACCAGCGACGAGGACCACTGGGCCGGCCTGGCCGAGATCGCCACCCCCGAGCCCCGGCAGGCACCCCGGCAGCACTCGTACGCCGAGCCCGCGCAGCCGGACTACGCGCAGACGGCCGGCTACGAGGACCCCGCGCAGCCCGGCTTCCCGGCCCAGGCCGAGCCGCAGTACGCGCAGACGTACGGCTACCAGGACCAGCAGCCCCAGGACGGCTCCTACGCCGCCTACCAGCAGCAGCCCGACCCGTACGCCGCCTACCAGCAGCAGGCGTACGACCCGAACCAGCAGCAGGGCCGGCAGCAGGAGTACGGCTGGCCGCAGCAGGCCCAGGCCCCTGCGCAGCAGGGCGAGAGCGCACTGGACGAAACCAGCCTGTTCGACACCAGCATGATCGACCTGGAGCAGCTGCGCCGCTACGAACAGGGCCGCTGACCGGAGCGTTCCGTACCGGATTGGGAGCTGGGCGGTGCGTCCAGTATCCTGGCTCTTCGGTCGCGTGTATGTCCGCGATCCCGGCTGCCCTCTTTCCATCAGGACAGGGGTGGCCCTCCCGAAGCCGCACCACGCACATGATTTCGAAAGCAGGAAAAGCCCTGAACGGCCACCTCGACCACCGCAGCCCTCTCGTGTTCGATACGCGCGAGCTGGGCCGGCGTCCGGGTACCCAGAAGCGGCTGACCCGCACGGCGGAAGCACCGAAGGACCTCGGCATCGACGGGGTCATCGGCGTGCCGGAGAACGCGCCCCTGGCGCTGGACCTCCGCCTCGAATCGGTCATGGAAGGGGTGCTCGTCACAGGCACCGCCCGTGCGACGGCCGAGGGGGAGTGCGTAAGGTGTCTGGAGCCGCTGACCCTCGAGGTCCAAGCGGACTTCCAGGAGATGTTCTCGTACCCTGACGCCGATGACCGGAACCGCAGCAGGACCGCGGACCCGGTCGACGACGCCGAGGACGACGAGGACAGGTTCTTTCTCGAGGACGACTCGTTCGACCTCGAGCCTGTGCTGCGTGACGCGGTGGTGCTCGCACTGCCGCTGCAGCCGGTGTGCAAGGAGACCTGTGCCGGCCTGTGTTCCGAATGCGGAATCAGGCTGGACGAGAATCCGGACCACCACCACGACGTCGCCGACATACGTTGGGCGGCACTGCAAGGACTCGCCGAGACCGTTCAGGACGGCGAGAAGGACAACATGGGCGGCGCCGAACCGGGCGTCGACGAGAAGCAGGAGAAGTAGCCGTGGCTGTTCCGAAGCGGAAGATGTCGCGCAGCAACACGCGCCACCGCCGGTCGCAGTGGAAGGCTGCGGTCCCCACCCTGGTTTCGTGCGAGCGTTGCCAGGAGCCGAAGCTCCAGCACATTGCGTGCCCGAGCTGCGGCACCTACAACAAGCGCCAGGTCCTCGAGGTCTGAGCGGCTGGTGAGAGGCCCGATGTCTGAGTTGTCCAGCGCCAAGAAGCAGGCAGACAACATCAACACAGCCTCGTCCCACACGCTTCTGGAAGGGCGGCTCGGGTACCACCTCGAGTCCGCCCTTCTGGTGCGTGCGCTGACCCACCGTTCGTACGCATACGAGAACGGCGGTCTGCCCACCAACGAGCGGCTCGAATTCCTCGGGGATTCGGTGCTCGGCCTGGTGGTCACGGACACGCTGTACCGCACCCACCCCGACCTGCCCGAAGGCCAGCTGGCCAAGTTGCGGGCCGCGGTGGTCAACTCGCGTGCACTTGCGGAAGTGGGCCGCGGCCTCGAACTCGGCTCCTTCATCCGGCTCGGCCGCGGTGAAGAGGGCACGGGGGGCCGGGACAAGGCTTCCATCCTCGCCGACACCCTTGAAGCGGTGCTCGGCGCCGTCTATCTCGACCAGGGCCTCAGCGCGGCCTCGGAGCTGGTCCACCGGCTCTTCGACCCGCTGATCGACAGGTCCTCCAACCTCGGAGCCGGCCTGGACTGGAAGACCAGTCTCCAGGAGCTCACCGCGAGCGAGAGCCTCGGAGTCCCCGAGTACCTCGTCACGGAGACCGGCCCCGATCACGAGAAGACCTTCACTGCTGCCGCTCGCGTCGGTGGTGTCTCGTACGGCACCGGCACCGGCCGTAGCAAGAAGGAAGCGGAGCAGCAGGCGGCGGAGTCCGCCTGGCGCGAGATCAGCGCCGCCGCGGAAGCACGGGAGGCGGTGGCCGAGGCCGCCGCCGACGGAGGGGCCGCCGACACCCCTGCCGACCCGTCGCCGCACTCGGACGCCGCTCCGGCTGAATGATCCGTGAAACCCCTCGGTGCCTCCGCGCACCGGGGGGTTTTCGCTGCCCCGTTCCCCCCGAAGGAGTGCCCGCCGTGCCCGAACTGCCCGAGGTCGAAGTCGTGCGACGGGGTCTGGAGCGCTGGACCGCCGGGCGGATCGTGGAGGCCGTCGAGGTCCTGCATCCGCGTGCGGTACGCCGGCACCTCGCGGGCGGCGCGGACTTCGCGGCCCGGCTCCGGGGCCTGCGCTTCGGCACGGCGATGCGCCGCGGCAAGTACCTCTGGGTTCCCCTCGACGATGCGGCGTCCTCGCTCCTGGGCCACCTCGGCATGAGCGGCCAGCTGCTCGTCCAGCCCGAGGAGGCCGCCGACGAGAAGCACCTGCGGATCAGGATCCGCTTCGACGACGCGCTCGGCACCGAGCTGCGCTTCGTCGACCAGCGCACCTTCGGCGGGCTCTCACTGCACGACAACACACCCGACGGCCTGCCCGACGTCATCGCGCACATCGCGCGCGATCCCCTCGACCCGGCCTTCGACGACACCGCCTTCCACCTGGCCCTGCGCCTGCGCCGTACGACGGTCAAGCGCGCCCTGCTCGACCAGTCCCTGATCAGCGGCGTCGGCAACATCTACGCCGACGAGGCGCTCTGGCGCAGCCGGCTGCACTACGAGCGGCCCACCGCGACCCTGACCCGTCCGAGGACGGCGGAGCTGCTCGGCCATGTCCGGGACGTGATGCGGGAGGCCCTCGACCAGGGCGGCACCAGCTTCGACAGCCTGTACGTCAATGTGAACGGCGAGTCCGGCTACTTCGACCGGTCGCTGGACGCGTACGGACGCGAGGACGAGCCCTGCCGCCGCTGCGGTACTCCGATGCGCAGGCGGCCGTGGATGAACCGCTCCAGCTACTTCTGCCCGCGCTGCCAGCGTCCGCCGCGGATCTCCTGACGATCCCGGATCAGGCTTCGCGGGCGGCGTCGTACCGGCTCCGGGCGTCCACGACCTCGGGCATCCGGCCCTCGACGAGCTGGATGAGGTCCATCAGCCGCCCCGCGACCTCACGGCCGAGTGCCGTCAGGTCGTAGTCGACACGCGGCGGATTCGTCAGCCGGGCGTCGCGGTGGACCAGCCCGTCCCGTTCCAGCGCGTGCAGCGTCTGGGAGAGCATCTTCTCGCTGACACCGTCGACCCGGCGGCGCAGCTCGTTGAAGCGGGCGCCGCTCTCGTACAGCGCGCCCAGGGTCAGGCTGCCCCAGCGGCCCGTGACGTGCTCCAGCGTCCCGCGCGAGGGGCACTGCCGTGAGAAGACGTCGAAGGCCCGGTCGTCGCCGTCCCGTACGGATTCCGTAGCCGTCTCACTCATGCGGGCCAGCTTACGCCGGTGCAGCGCTCACCTCCGGTAAGCGCTGCACCGGCGTGCTCAGCGGGTCACGACGGCGGTCTCGCTCGCACCCGACTCGGTGGCGTCCGCGTAGAGCACCGAGACGCGGTAGTAGACCGTGCTCGCGGGCGGGGCGGCAGGGTCCCACCAGTGCCACGGTCTGCGGGTTCCAGCGACGGATGGCGAAACCGGTGACGTCGGCAAGGCTCCCGGAGCCGCCGAGCGCCCAGGAAATCCAGGCGTTCTGGTCGGAACCGAGATGGGCGAGGGGCGCCCCCGTCGCAGCCGGGGCGGTCGGGCGGAGGTCCAGCTCGGTGACGTCGCCGCGGAGGCGCCGGTCCCGGGGGTGAGCTGGTTCCCGTACTGGTCCACGGCGACGACGCCGTACCGGACCTGCTGCCCGTCCGCGGGCAGGAAGTCGTGGAACGTCGTCTCCTTGATCTCCCACGGCTTGAAGTTCGAGGGATGCGGTACCGGGGTGTACGTCCACCGCCCGTCGGCCAGGGTGCCGCGCAGCAGGAGGTAGTGGGCGAGGCCGGGGTCGTCGCTCCTGTCCCAGGAGACGGTGACTGCCGAAGATCAAGACTCCTGCGAAGGGGGCATGGTTGTAGGCCTGCGTGGCCGACTGGACAGCGTTCTCCGTCGCCGCTCAGCAGCTCGCCGTCGATCTCCTCAGAAGCCGAAGTCCTGGGTCCACCAGGGGCCGCCGGAACCGAGGTGAACGCCGACACCGAGTGTCTTGTAGTCGCAGTTGAGAATGTTCGCGCGGTGCCCGTCGCTGTTCATCCAGGCATCCATCACGGCCTGTGCGTCGGCCTGGCCGCGGGCGATGTTCTCGCCGCCCAGACCCTGCACGCCGGCCTCGGCGGCACGGTCCCAGGGGGTCGCCCCGTCCGGGTCGGTGTGGCCGAAGAAGTCCCGGGCGGCCATGTCCTCGCTGAAGTCCTGGGCGAGCGCCGTCAGCGAGGCGCTGGTGGTGACCGGGCTGCAGCCGACCTTCGCGCGCTCCTGGTTGACCAGGTCGAGCACGGTGGTCCGTGCGGAGGTGGCGGACGGGCTCGCCGGGGCGGGGGCCTTGCTGCTCGGGGCGGCAGACGAGGGCTTGGCGGCGACCGGGGTGCTGGACGCCGGCTTGGGCGACGTGGTCCTCCTCGGCTCCGCTGCCGGCGCCTTCGTCCGCTCGGGCGCGGACGGTGCCTTCGTCGCAGGCTTCGACGCGGTGGCCGACGGCTTCGTGCTCGGCTTTCCGCTCGGGGAGGCCGAGGGCGACTTCGACGGTGCGGCGGAGCGGCCGGCACCCCGGCCGGCCTCGGCGGACGCGGAGGCCGACGTGCGGCCGGTCGGCTCTGCGGACGACTCGCCCTGGGTCAGCAGGTCGGGAGCGCCACCCGCGTCGACCTGGTTCGAGGCCCCGCCGCCGCTCACCTCGTAGCTGCCGCCGCCCGGCAGCAGACCGGAGGCCACGGCGACCGCTCCGACGGCCACGGCCGCGGAGACGCCGAGGAGTCCTGCGCGCACGGGCAAGCCGGCTCGCTTCCTCCGGCGGGCACCGCGGTGCCCGTCCTCCGCGTCTGCCGCGTGCTGCTCAGCGGCGGGGGCCGCGCCTGCGCGTCGATGCCGTCCCATGCGCTGTGCCTTCCTCGTGCTCCGGGCGCGTCGTTCCGACGTCACCGTATTCAAGATCAAGCTCACCCGTACGAGTGAAGCTATTGCGAGGGGACCATACGCCATGGCTGATTGGGGTGGCGTGCCGCTTGTTCAATTGGCCGGTTAGCGTTCGGGCATGAACGAAGATGCACGACTCGTCGTATGGGTACGCGGCCGAGTACAGCAAGTAGGGTTCCGCTGGTTCACCAGGGCAAATGCTTTGGAGATCGGAGAACTCACCGGCTTCGCACTCAATCTCGACGACGGCCGGGTGCAGGTGGTGGCCGAAGGGCCGCGTGAGAATTGCCACCGCCTGCTCGACTGGCTCGGCTCCGACGACACACCCGGCCGCGTGGATGGCGTCACTGAGATCTGGGACACGCCTCGCGGGGGATATGAAGGATTCGCGATCCGCTGACCGCGGGCGGGAAACACGGGCCGGAACCGCTGTGTGCGCCAGGGGCGGCGAGCGGTGACCGGCCGGGTGGCGAGGGCTCCACACCCGAAATGACCTGCGGAACAAGCGGGCCATGTACGTGGTTGCCAAGAGGCGCACACCGTGCCAGGCTGCGGGATTGACGAAGATCCCCATGCCCTTCGGGAACCCGCAGGAGAGTCGCGCCGCATGATCGTCCGGCCGCGCGCCCCCGGGACACCCGGTCCCCTGGCGTGTGATCGTGTTGACCGTCAAACTTTTTGGTGAGACGCTGAAAACCCCGCGCACCTTAGCTGTTCGGCAGAGCTGGAGACAGCGGAACAGCAGTGGAAAAAGATCACTGCCGAGCACCGCGGGTGCGATTCCCTCACGACCACGACCCACACCGCAACGGTCGGTCACTCAGTGTGGAGGACCATCCATCATGGCAAAGGCGCTTCTCGGTTACGTCGGCGGTTCCGACCCGCGACTCCTCGCCGAGATGCGACGGCTTCAGAAGCGCGTCCAGGACCTGGAATCCGAGCTCACACGGATCCAGGACGAGAACGACGCGCTCAACGCCGCCGCCCAGCACCAGGAGTCGCTGCTCGACAGCATCGACATCGACGTACCCCAGGCGGAGCCGGCGCTGACCTGACCGCAAGGCCCTGCCGGGGCCGGTCGGGCCGGACGTCAGCCGCTCGGGATTCAACCAACGAAGTCTTCGTCACGGATCGTCGTCCTGGACCACCGGGGATCGCATGTGATCCCGTCCGTTCGCGATCCGTCACGCAGGGCTGTGCCGGAACGACTGCACAGCAGCATCGTGCAGGAATGACAAGGGACGCTCCGGCGTCCCTTTTTTCTTTCCCCCCGGGGCCGTCACCGGCCTATCGCTCTTCGCTTACCGTCTGATGTGCCCTGCACCTTCATCAGCGAAACCGAGAGTGAAAGGTAGAGTCCGGCGGCGTGCACCTCAAGGCCCTGACCCTCCGTGGTTTCAAATCGTTCGCCTCCGCCACCACCCTGCGGTTCGAGCCGGGGATCACCTGTGTCGTCGGTCCCAACGGTTCGGGTAAATCCAATGTGGTGGACGCGCTCTCCTGGGTCATGGGCGAACAGGGGGCCAAATCCCTGCGCGGCGGCAAGATGGAAGACGTGATCTTCGCCGGCACCACGGGAAGGCCGCCACTGGGCCGCGCGGAAGTGTCGCTGACCATCGACAATTCCGACGGTGCGCTGCCCATCGAGTACGCCGAAGTGACCATCACCCGCATCATGTTCCGCAATGGCGGCAGCGAATACCAGATCAACGGGGACACCTGCCGGCTGCTCGATATCCAGGAACTCCTCTCGGACTCCGGTATCGGACGGGAGATGCACGTCATCGTCGGCCAGGGCCGGCTGGACTCGGTCCTGCACGCCGATCCGACGGGGCGACGCGCCTTCATCGAAGAGGCGGCCGGTGTCCTCAAGCACCGCAAGCGCAAGGAGAAGGCGCTGCGGAAGCTGGAGGCGATGGGCGCCAACCTCGCCCGCGTCCAGGACCTCACCGACGAACTCCGGCGCCAGCTGAAACCGCTGGGCCGGCAGGCTGCGGTGGCCCGCCGCGCCGCCGTCATCCAGGCCGATCTGCGGGACGCCCGGCTCCGGCTCCTGGCCGACGACCTGGTGCGGCTGCGGGAGGCGCTGCGCGGCGAGATCGCCGACGAGGCCGCCCTCAAACAGCGCAGGGAAGCGGCGGAGACCGAGCTCAGGGCCGCGCTCGTCCGCGAGGCGGACCTGGAGGACGAGGTACGCCGGCTGGCCCCGCGGCTGCAGCGGGCCCAGCAGACCTGGTACGAACTCTCGCAGCTGGCCGAACGCGTGCGGGGCACGATCTCGCTCGCCGACGCCCGGGTGAAGAGCGCCACCGCCGCGCCGGAGGAGGAGCGGCGCGGACGCGACCCGGAGGACATGGAGCGTGAGGCCGCCCGGATCCGCGAGCAGGAGGCGGAGCTGGAGGCGGCACTCGAGGCGGCGGAGCACGCCCTGGAGGACACCACCGCGCACCGGGCCGAACTGGAGCGGGAGCTGGCCTCCGAGGAGCGCAGGCTCAGGGACGCTGCCCGGGCCATCGCCGACCGGCGCGAAGGGCTCGCCCGGCTCAGCGGACAGGTCAACGCGGCCCGCAGCCGCGCCGGTTCGGCACAGGCCGAGATCGACCGGCTGGCCGCGTCACGGGACGAGGCGCAGGAGCGGGCGGTCGCGGCGCAGGAGGAGTACGAGCAGCTCAAGGCCGAGGTCGACGGACTGGACGCGGGCGACGCGGAGCTCGCGGAGCAGCACGAGGCAGCCAGGAGGGAGCTCGCCGGGGCGGAGGCGGCCCTGAGCGCGGCGCGCGAGGCGGTCACCGCGGCCGAACGCAGCCGGGCGGCGGTCTCCGCCCGGCACGAGGCGCTGTCGCTGGGGCTGCGGCGCAAGGACGGAACCGGCGTGCTGCTCGGCGCGGGCGACCGGCTCTCCGGGCTGCTCGGGCCGGTCGCGGAGCTGGTCACGGTGGCCCCGGGCTACGAGGTCGCGGTGGCCGCCGCGCTCGGCGTGGCAGCCGACGCCGTCGCGGTGACGGACCCGGCCGCGGCGGCGGCCGCGATCCGTCTGCTGCGCAAGCAGGACGCGGGGCGCGCGGCGCTGGTACCGGGCGGCGCGGGTGCCGGGCAGGTCCCCGCGCAGGGTACGGAGCATCCGGCCGGGCCCGCCGGCTCCCCGGCGGCCCAGGTACCCGGGCAGGCGTCCGGTGCGGACCACGGTCCCGCGGCCGCCGCCTCCGCCGCCCCGGGCGACGCAGCCGTGGAGCACGGAGCCGGTGTCCCCGCGGCCGAGCACCGTCCCGTGACCTCCGGAGCGGAACACGGTACGGCCGCGGGCCTGCTCCCCGTGGACGCCGCCACCGGGGACCGCGCCGTGACCGCCGTCGCCGGACTGCTGCACGGGCCCGCCGGGCTGACCGATGCCGTGCGGAGGCGGGTGCGCGGCATGGTCGTCGTCGGCACGCTGGAGGACGCCGAGGAACTGGTCGCCGCCCACCCCGGGCTGACCGCCGTCACCGCCGAGGGCGATGTGCTGGGAGCGCACTTCGCACACGGCGGATCCGCCGGGGCGCCGAGCCTGCTGGAGGTCCAGGCATCCGTCGACGAGGCGGCCGCCGAGCTGGCCGAGCTCGCCGTGCGCTGCGAGGAACTCGCCTCGGCCCAGCGCGCGGCCGCCGGCCGGCGCGGCGATGCCGCCGCCCGGGTGGAGGAACTGGGGGAGCGGCGCCGGGCCGCCGAGCGGGAGAAGTCCGGGGTGGCGCAGCAGCTCGGGCGGCTGGCCGGGCAGGCCCGTGGCGCGGCCGGGGAGGCCGAGCGGATGACCGCTTCCGCGTCCCGGGCGCAGGAGGCGCTGCAGCGGGCCACCGAGGAGGCCGAGGAGCTGGCGGAACGGCTGCTGGTCGCGCAGGAGAATCCCGTGGAGGAGGAGCCCGACAGCTCCGTACGGGACCGGCTCGCCGCCGACGGCGCCAACGCACGCCAGACCGAGATGGAGGCCCGCCTCCAGGCCCGTACCCATGAGGAACGGGTCAAGGCGCTCGCCGGACGGGCCGACGCCCTGGACCGCGGGGCCCGAGCGGAGCGCGAGGCGCGCACCCGGGCCGAGCAGCGCCGTGCCCGGCTGCGCCACGAGGCCGCCGTGGCCACCGCCGTGGCCTCGGGAGCCCGGCAGCTGCTCACCCATGTCGAGGTCTCGGTCGTACGGGCGGAGGAGGAACGGACCCGGGCCGAGGCGGCGAAGGCCGAGCGCGAGCGGGACCTGGCGGCCGAGCGCGGCCGTGGCCGTGACCTCAAGGGCGAGCTCGACCGGCTCACCGACTCGGTGCACCGGGGCGAGGTGCTCGGGGCCGAGAAGCGGCTGCGCATGGAGCAGGTGGAGGCCAAGGCGCTGGAGGAGTTCGGTGTCGAGCCGGCGGGCCTGGCCGCCGAGTACGGGCCGGAACAGCTGGTGCAGCCGTCCCCCGCCGCGGAGGGGGAGGAGCTCCCGGCGGACCCCGAACATCCGCGGAACCAGCCGAAGCCGTTCGTCAGGGCGGAGCAGGAGAAGCGGCTCAAGGCGGCCGAACGGGCGTATCAGCAACTCGGGAAGGTGAATCCCCTCGCCCTGGAAGAGTTCTCGGCACTGGAGGAACGCCACAAGTTCCTCTCCGAGCAGCTCGAAGACCTGAAGAAGACCAGGGCCGACCTGATGCAGGTGATCAAGGAGGTCGACGAGCGGGTCGAGCAGGTGTTCACGGAGGCGTTCCGCGACACCGCCCGGGAGTTCGAGGGCGTGTTCTCCCGGCTCTTCCCCGGCGGGGAGGGCCGTCTCGTCCTCACCGACCCGGACAACATGCTGACGACGGGTCTCGACGTGGAGGCGAGGCCGCCGGGCAAGAAGGTCAAGCGGCTCTCGCTGCTGTCCGGCGGTGAGCGGTCCCTTACGGCCGTTGCCCTGCTGGTCTCCATCTTCAAGGCCAGGCCGAGCCCGTTCTATGTCATGGACGAGGTCGAGGCGGCACTGGACGACACCAATCTGCAGCGTCTGATCCGGATCATGGTGGAGCTCCAGGAGAGCTCCCAGCTCATCGTGATCACGCACCAGAAGCGGACGATGGAGGTCGCCGACGCGCTGTACGGCGTCTCGATGCAGGGTGACGGGGTCTCCAAGGTGATCAGCCAGCGGCTCCGCTGAAGCCCTCGGGCACCGGCTGACGGGTGGTCACACCGTCTTTACTCAATCTTCAACACTTCAACGCACCTTTTGGGTGCTCCTGGGTACTTGTGAAGGACCCTCTCGCATGCACCCAGCTCTTGACTTCGAAACTTGAACGCATAACCTCAGCAATGTTGTTTTTACCTTCAAGTGGTGGTCGGCTGGAAGTTGTGCGCCACTGGGAGGGCTCACCCCCCACACCTGACGTCGCGGCCAGGTACCAGGAGTTCATGTGACCAGCACAGCGCACGGACCCGAGTCCGGAGCCCGAGAGGCCCACCCGGACCATCTCGGCCATGTCATCTTCATCACGGCGGCCGCAGCGATGGGCGGCTTCCTCTTCGGCTACGACAGTTCCGTGATCAACGGCGCCGTCGAGGCCATTCGTGACCGCTATGACATCGGGTCAGGGACCCTGGCGCAGGTCATCGCCATCGCCCTGATCGGCTGTGCCATCGGCGCGGCCACGGCGGGACGCATCGCCGACCGGATCGGCCGTATCCGCTGCATGCAGATCGCCTCGGTGCTCTTCACCATCAGTGCCGTCGGATCCGCGCTGCCGTTCGCCCTCTGGGACCTCGCCATGTGGCGGATCATCGGCGGCTTCGCGATCGGCATGGCCTCGGTCATCGGCCCGGCCTACATCGCCGAGGTCTCGCCGCCCGCCTACCGCGGCCGCCTCGGATCCTTCCAGCAGGCCGCCATCGTCATCGGCATCGCCATCTCGCAGCTGGTCAACTACGGCATCCTCCAGATCGCCGACGGCGACCAGCGGGGCGAGATCGCCGGCTTCGAGGCCTGGCAGTGGATGCTCGGAGTGATGGTCGTCCCGGCGATCCTCTACGGCCTGCTGTCCTTCGCCATCCCCGAGTCGCCGCGCTTCCTGATCTCCGTCGGCAAGAAGGACCGCGCCCGGAAGATCCTCGAAGAGGTCGAGGGCAAGAACGTCGATCTCGACGCCCGCGTGCACGAGATCGAGACGGCCATGCACCGCGAGCACAAGTCCAAGTTCAGCGACCTGCTCGGGAGCCGCTTCGGCTTCCTGCCGATCGTCTGGGTCGGTATCGGTCTGTCGGTCTTCCAGCAGCTCGTCGGTATCAACGTCGCCTTCTACTACTCGGCGACGCTCTGGCAGTCCGTCGGCATCGACCCGACCGACTCGTTCTTCTACTCGTTCACCACGTCGATCATCAACATCATCGGCACCGTGATCGCCATGATCCTGGTGGACCGGGTGGGACGCAGGCCGCTCGCGCTCGTCGGCTCCACCGGTATGGCCGTCGCCCTGGCGGTCGAGGCATGGGCCTTCTCCGCGGACCTGGTCGACGGCAAGCTGCCGACCACGCAAGGCACCGTCGCCCTGATCGCGGCCCACGTCTTCGTGCTCTTCTTCGCACTGTCGTGGGGTGTCGTGGTCTGGGTCTTCCTCGGCGAGATGTTCCCGAACCGCATCCGTGCCGCCGCCCTCGGTGTCGCCGCCTCCGCGCAGTGGATCGCCAACTGGGCCATCACCGCGAGCTTCCCGAGCCTCGCCGACTGGAACCTCTCGGGCACCTACATCATCTACACCTGCTTCGCCGTGCTCTCGATCCCCTTCGTGCTCAAGTTCGTGAAGGAGACCAAGGGCAAGGCGCTGGAGGAGATGGGCTAATCCCCGCTGCCCCTCTCCTCGACCCGCTGCCCCGGTCCGGCCCATGCCGGCCCGGGGCAGCGTTCTGTCCAGGGCCGGCACGGCCCGGTGTCCTTCCGTGCCACTGGCTGTCCGGCCGGCGGGGAGTCAGAAACGGGCGGGCGCGCCGGCGGTTCTGTCCGCCGGCCGCGGCAGTGCCGCGTACACACCCGCCGAGACGAGGATCGTGGCCGCCCAGCCCAGGCCGTGGCGCCCGGTCCAGGAGGCGGCGAGCGGGCCGCTGAACCACTCCACGTCGGTGAACAGCAGCCCGGTCACGAGCGCCGAGCCCCACGCCCCCATCGCCTGCCTGCTGAACCCGGCCGCGTACCAGTAGCCGCTGGTGGGAGTGGTGTCCATCAGGGCCGCGGAGTCGTACCTGCGGCCGCGCAGCAGATCCACCCCGAAGACCCCGATCCAGGCGGAGAACGTCACGCCGAGCAGTGTGAGGAACGAGAGGAACGTGTCGATGAAGCTCGTCGCCACCATCATCAGCGTTCCGCCGAGCAGCAGGCTGATCGTCGCGTTCACGCCCACGGCCCAGGCGCGGGGGACCGCGAATCCGAGCGTCTGAGCGGTGAAGCCGGCGGAGTACATCGACATCGCGTTGATCAGTGCCATGCCGACGACGGCGGTCAGGAGGTACGGCACGGAGATCCATCCCGGCAGCAGTTCGCCGATGAACGCCACGGGGTCCTTCGTGACGGCCAGGTGTGGTGAGCTCACCGCCATGACCGCGCCCATCATCACCATCGGCAGGATCGTGACCAGGGCCCCGCCCACGGCCGCGCCGACCATCGCCCGGCCGGACGCGGAGCGCGGCAGATAGCGGGCGAAGTCCGGCGCCGAGGGAACCCAGCTGATACCTCCGGCGGCCAGTGTCCCGATCCCGGCGATCATCATCGCCGTCGGCCCCGGAGGCCGGTCCAGGACGGTCCGCCACGGGGTCGAGACGATCAGATGGACCAGGACGAGGAGGCTCGTGGCCCCGAAGAGCCAGACGGAGACCCGGGAGCAGATCCGCAGTGCCCGGATCCCGAGCCCCGACACGAGGAAGCTCGCGGCGACGAAGGCCGTCAGGATCACCAGGATCAGTGAGTGCGTGCTCCGGACGCCGAACAGAAGATCGAGTACGGCCAGCACGGCGTAGGAGCCGGTGACCGCGTTCACGGTCTCCCAGCCCCAGCGGACCACCCACAGCAGGGCTCCGGGGAAGAGATTGCCGCGCTGCCCGAAAACGGCCCTGGACAGTGCCATGCCAGGCGCCCCGCCGCGCTTGCCGGCGATGGAGACCAGGCCGACAAGCCCGTACGCGAGCACGGACGCCGTGACCGCCACGACGAGCACCTGCCAGAGATTCAGGCCGTTGAAGACGGTGAGTCCGGCCCCCACGGTAAGCAGCAGCACCGTCATGTTGGCCGTCACCCAGGTGGGGAAGAGGGTGCGGACCCGGCCGGTGCGCTCGTGATCGGGGACGGGATCCAGGCCGCGGTTCTCCACGGGCAGCAGCGTACCTTTACCCCCAAACGTGGCATACCGGCCCTGCGGTGGGTGTCCGTGGTCGTCAGCGACCGCGCCCGGCCGCGGTCGTGGCCGATACTGGACACGTTATGGAAATCGTCATCCTTGCTGTAGTCATCGCCCTGGTCGCGGTCGGCCTGATCAGCGGGCTCGTGGTCAGCAGCCGCAAGAAGAAGCAGCTGCCGCCCTCGGCGCCGTCGAGCACGCCGACCATCACTCCTCCCGCCGAGCCCCGTGTCGGCGAGGAAGCCGAGACGCCGCGCGACGAAGCGCGGCGCACCACCGAGGAGGTCGGACTCCCCGGCGGGACTCCCGTCGAGGAAACCCCTGTAGTCATCGAGCCGGAGGCCCCCCGGCTCGAAGTCCCGGAGCCGACCGCCGGCCGCCTGGTCAGGCTCCGCGCCAGGCTCGCGCGTTCGCAGAACTCCCTGGGCAAGGGGCTGCTCACGCTCCTGTCCCGCGACAACCTCGACGAGGACACCTGGGAGGAGATCGAGGACACCCTCCTCACCGCCGATGTCGGTGTCGCACCCACCCAGGAGCTGGTGGAGCGGCTCCGTGAGCGGGTTCGCGTCCTCGGCACCCGTACGCCCGACGAGCTCCGCACCCTGCTGCGCGAGGAACTCGTCACTCTGCTCGGCCCCGAACTCGACCGTGAGGTGAAGACCGAGGGCGGCGAAGGGACCCCCGGCGTCGTGATGGTCGTCGGGGTCAACGGCACCGGCAAGACGACCACGACGGGCAAGCTCGCCCGGGTGCTGGTCGCCGACGGCCGCAGCGTCGTGCTCGGCGCCGCGGACACCTTCCGCGCCGCCGCCGCCGACCAGCTCCAGACCTGGGGCGAGCGGGTCGGCGCCCGTACGGTTCGCGGTCCCGAGGCCGGCGACCCCGCGTCGATCGCCTTCGACGCGGTGAAGGAAGGCATCGCCGAGGGTGCCGACGTGGTGCTCATCGACACCGCGGGCCGGCTGCACACCAAGACCGGCCTGATGGACGAGCTCGGCAAGGTCAAGCGGGTCGTGGAGAAGCACGGGCCGCTCGACGAGATCCTGCTCGTCCTCGACGCCACGACCGGGCAGAACGGTCTGGTCCAGGCGCGGGTCTTCGCCGAGGTGGTCGACATCACCGGCATCGTCCTCACCAAGCTGGACGGCACCGCGAAGGGCGGCATCGTCATCGCCGTCCAGCGCGAGCTGGGCGTCCCCGTGAAGCTCATCGGCCTCGGTGAGGGCCCGGACGACCTGGCTCCGTTCGAGCCGGGCGCCTTCGTCGACGCGCTGATCGGCGACTGACCGGAGTATCGCCGCGTACGGGCTGAGGGCGGTGGACCCGAGAGGGGTTCACCGCCCTCCGGCGTTCACCAGCGGTGGCATATGTAGGCGAGGGTGCCCAGCAGCAGCCGGGCCTGCGGGGGAGCGGCGGCCGTGTCCGGCACCGGCGGACGCAGCCAGCGGACCGGGCCGAGGCCCCCGAGGTCCGACGGGGGAGCGGTGACGTAGGCACCGGGGCCCAGCGCCCGCAGATCGAGGTCCGCGTCGTCCCAGCCCATCCGGTAGAGGAGCCCCGGCAGCCCCGCCGCGGCCCCGGGGGCGACGAAGAACTGCGTTCGGCCGGTGGGTGTGACCGTCACCGGCCCGAGCGGCAGCCCCATCCGCTCCATGCGCACCAGCGCGCGCCGGCCGGCGGCCTCGGCGACGTCCAGCACGTCGAAGGTCCGGCCCACGGGAAGCAGTATCGAGGCGCCCGGCACCTCGGCCCAGGCGTCCGCGGCCGTGCCGAGGGTGGCGCCCGGAGGCACCTCGGGAGCGAAGTCCAGCGGATGCGCGCCGGGGGCCCCGCACGCCGGGTCGCCGCACGAGCAGACCCCTGCCGCGGCTTGTGCGCCCGGAGCCACCGCCCAGCCCCACAGTCCTGTGTACTCGGCCACCTCGGTCGCCCCGCCCGCCCGGCCGCGGCGCCGTGTGCCCGACCGTATCTCCCGGATGCCGCCGATCGTGAAGCCCATGCCCCCTCCAACGGGTCCGACTCAGTGGTGGTTACGACCCGGAGTGCTCGACGTCGTCCTCCGCCGCCCATCCACCGGCGCGCATGGGTGGCGTAGCGGGGGTGCGCGATGCGCGTCATGCGCCCCTGAGTGCTTCACTCCGCCAGTCGCTGATCGCGACCTGTCAAGTGAATCGTGGACCGCGCCGATCGGGTTCACCCGAAGGGGTGGCGAATGGTGGCGTTTCCGCAACGGCCCTCGCCGGGGCGGTGATCGTAGGATTACCGTGGGTACCCGAACCTGCAATTGCATCTGCAGTTGAGTATGCCTCGGGCAATTCGATGATTCGTTCGAAGGTGGCCAACGCCCGTACGGACGGCGCCGGGGCGCGGCATTCTGATAGAGGTTCGCGCGACAGGTTTCAGCGGGATGGGGGGCGTTCCAGTTTGAGTGACAGCGGCGCGGGCGACACGAATGCCGGAAAGCGCCCCAACGGGCAGTTGGGCTCGTGGTTCATGCGAAGCGGCTGGTCGAAGGGCGAGCTCGCCCGCCAGGTGAACCGCCGGGCACGCCAGCTGGGTGCCCATCACATCAGCACCGACACCTCCCGGGTGCGCCGCTGGCTCGACGGCGAACAGCCCCGCGAACCGATCCCGCGCATCCTCTCCGAGCTCTTCTCGGAGCGCTTCGGAGCCGTCGTCTCCGTCGAGGACCTCGGACTGCGCACCGCCCACCAGTCCCCCTCGGTGGCGGGAGTCGACCTGCCCTGGGCCGGACCGCAGACCGTCGCGCTGCTCAGCGAGTTCTCCCGCAGCGACCTCATGCTGGCCCGGCGCGGCTTCCTCGGCAGTTCCCTCGCCCTCGCCGCCGGCCCCACCCTCATCGAACCCATGCAGCGCTGGCTGGTGCCCGTGGCCCGCACGGGGGAGCCGGAACCGGAGCTGCCGACCGCGGAGAGCCGCCCCTCGCGGCTCTCCGGCCCCGAGCTCGACCTGCTGGAATCCACCACGGCGATGTTCCGTCAGTGGGACGCCCAGTGCGGTGGCGGGCTGCGCCGCAAGGCGGTCGTCGGCCAGCTCCACGAGGTCACCGACCTGCTGCAGGAACCGCAGCCCAGGGCCACCGCCGAGCGGCTGTTCCGCTGCGCGGCCGAACTGGCCGAGCTCGCGGGCTGGATGAGCTACGACGTGGGCCTCCAGCCCACCGCCCAGAAGTACTTCGTGCTCGCCCTGCACGCCTCGAAGGAGGCGGGCGACAAGCCGCTGGGCTCGTACATCCTCTCCAGCATGAGCCGCCAGATGATCCACCTCGGCAGGCCCGACGACGCGCTCGAACTCGTCCACCTCGCGCAGTACGGCAGCCGCGACTGCGCCACCGCGCGGACCCAGGCCATGCTGTATGCGATGGAGGCCCGCGCCTACGCCAACATGGGCCAGCCGAGCAAGTGCAAGCGAGCGGTCCGGATGGCCGAGGAAACCTTCGCCGACGCCGTCCTGGACGACGAGCCCGAGCCCGACTGGATCCGCTTCTTCTCCGACGCCGAACTGCACGGCGAGAACGCCCACTCCTACCGTGACCTCGCCTATGTCGCGGGCCGCAGCCCCACGTACGCCTCGCTCGCCGAGCCCGTCATGGCCCGTGCCGTCGAGCTCTTCGGCGAGGACGACGAGCACCAGAGGTCCTACGCGCTCAATCTGATCGGTATGGCCACCGTGCATCTCCTGAAGCGCGAGCCCGAGGAGTCGACCGTCCTCGCCACCACGGCCCTCAAGGTAGCCAGGAAGGTCAGGTCGGAGCGCGTCAACACCCGGCTCCGCAAGACCGTCGACACCGCTGCCAGGGACTTCGGGGACGTTCCCGAGGTCGCCCGGCTCACCGACCTGCTCGCCGAGCAGCTCCCGGAGACCGCCGAAGCGGTCTGACCGGGTCCACCTCCACCGGCCACGACGCCGCCCGCACCACTCGACTCGGCTCCCCCATGTGCCAGGTCAGCGGGGCGCCGTCGTGGCCGGTTCACGTTCCCGGGCGTTCCAACCGCACCGTATGCGGCGCCGCCGGCATGGTAGGCAGCGCACCGGGCCGGACACTCCTGGTTCATTGGGACGTAACACGCGGAGCTCCTTCGTCACTGCGGTGAAACATCGTGCGGCATTCGTGGAAACCGCGCTGCGCGAATGTCATGGCGCATAACCGGCCCGCACCTTTTCACCGTGGTCCCGCACCCCCGCACGTGGCCGCACCGACGACGAGGAGACGCCGATGCCCCCAGGCATCACGACGCTTGCCGCAGACGCCCCTGAGCTGTCTGCCGCCAACACAGGGTTCATGCTCATCTGCACAGCGCTGGTGATGCTCATGACCCCGGGTCTGGCCTTCTTCTACGGAGGCATGGTCCGCGTCAAGAGCACCCTGAACATGCTGATGATGAGCTTCATCAGCCTCGGGATCGTCACGATCCTGTGGGTGCTCTACGGATTCAGCCTCGCCTTCGGCACCGACGTCGGCTCCGTCATCGGCTGGAGTTCGGACTACGTCGGCCTCAGCGGCATCGGCGTCACCGAGCTCTGGGACGGCTACACCATCCCGACCTACGTCTTCGCCGTCTTCCAGCTGATGTTCGCCGTGCTCACCCCGGCCCTCATCAGCGGCGCCCTCGCGGACCGCGTCAAGTTCACCTCCTGGGCCCTGTTCATCACCCTGTGGGTCACCATCGTCTACTTCCCGGTCGCGCACTGGGTCTGGGGCGCGGGCGGCTGGCTCTTCGAGCTGGGTGTCATCGACTTCGCCGGCGGTACGGCCGTCCACATCAACGCGGGTGCCGCGGCACTCGGCGTGATCCTCGTCATCGGCAAGCGGGTCGGCTTCAAGAAGGACCCGATGCGGCCGCACAGCCTGCCGCTCGTCATGCTCGGCGCCGCCCTCCTGTGGTTCGGCTGGTTCGGCTTCAACGCCGGTTCGTGGCTCGGCAACGACGACGGCGTCGGCGCCGTCATGTTCGTCAACACCCAGGTCGCCACCGGTGCCGCCGTCCTCGGCTGGCTCGCCTACGAGAAGATCCGCCACGGCTCCTTCACCACCCTGGGTGCCGCCTCCGGCGCCGTCGCCGGCCTCGTCGCCATCACACCCGCGGGCGGTGCGGTCAGCCCGCTGGGCGCCATCGCCGTCGGCGTCATCGCCGGTGTCCTGTGCGCCATGGCCGTCGGCCTCAAGTACAAGTTCGGCTACGACGACTCCCTGGACGTCGTCGGCGTCCACCTCGTCGGCGGCATCATCGGCTCCCTCCTCGTCGGCTTCTTCGCCACCGGCGGGGTGCAGTCCGACGCCAAGGGCCTCTTCTACGGCGGCGGACTCGACCAGCTCGGCAAGCAGGCCGTCGGAGTCTTCGCGGTCCTGGCATACTCCCTGGTCGTCTCCGCGGTCCTGGCGTTCGTCCTCGACAAGACCATCGGGATGCGGGTCAGCGAGGACGACGAGGTGTCCGGTATCGACCAGGTCGAGCACGCCGAGACGGCGTACGACTTCAGTGGCGCCGGCGGCGGCTCCGTCGCCCGCACCACTCCTCCGGCGCCCGGCGCCGCGGCAGCCCCGACGAACAAGAAGGTGGACGCATGAAGCTCATCACCGCAGTCGTGAAGCCGCACAGGCTGGACGAGATCAAGGAGGCCCTCCAGGCCTTCGGCGTCCAGGGCCTCACGGTCACGGAAGCCAGCGGTTACGGGCGTCAGCGCGGACACACCGAGGTCTACCGTGGCGCCGAGTACACCGTCGACCTCGTGCCGAAGATCCGCATCGAGGTACTCGTCGAGGACGAGGACGCCGAACAGCTCATCGACGTGGTCGTCAAGGCCGCGCGTACGGGCAAGATCGGTGACGGCAAGGTCTGGAGCGTCCCGGTCGAGACCGCGATCCGTGTGCGGACCGGGGAACGCGGCCCGGACGCACTCTGAACCGAAGGCCCCCCCGTGAACGGAAAGGCAGCTGGGTGACGAGCACCGAAGTGACCACCGAATCCGAGGACTCGGGACCCAGCGGCTACGCGGCGGCCCGGCTGCGCCTCCTCCAGGAGGAGACGCGGTCCGGGCCGCCGCGCCGTGCCGCACTGGCCCGGCTCACCGACGACTGGCTGACCGGTCTGTTCACCACGGCCGCCGAGCGGGCGGGCGTCCGCGGCGCCGCCCTCGTCGCCGTCGGCGGATACGGCCGCGGAGAGCTCTCCCCGCGCAGCGACCTCGACCTCCTGCTCCTGCACGACGGCAACGCCGACGCCGGAGCCGTCGCCGCCCTCGCCGACGGGATCTGGTACCCCGTCTGGGATCTCGGCCTCGCCCTCGACCACTCCGTACGCACCCCCGGCGAAGCACGCAGAACCGCGGGGGAGGACCTCAAGGTCCAGCTCGGACTGCTCGACGCGCGCCCGGTCGCCGGAGACCTCGGCCTCGTCGCCGGCCTGCGGACCGCGATCCTCGCCGACTGGCGCAACCAGGCACCCAAACGCCTCCCCGCCCTCGACGAGCTCTGCCGCGAGCGGGCCGAACGCATGGGCGAGCTCCAGTTCCTCCTGGAGCCCGACCTCAAAGAGGCCCGGGGCGGCCTCCGCGACGCCACCGCCCTGCGCGCCGTCGCCGCTTCCTGGGTCGCGGACGCGCCCCGCGAAGGGCTCGCGGAAGCCCGCCGTACGCTCCTCGACGCCCGGGACGCACTCCACCTCACCACCGGCCGGGCCACCGACCGCCTCGCCCTGCAGGAGCAGGACCAGGTCGCCGGGGCCCTCGGTCTCCTGGACGCCGACGCGCTGCTGCGCCAGGTCTACGAGGCCGCCCGGACCGTCTCGTACGCCACCGACGTCACCTGGCGCGAGGTCAACCGCGTCCTGCGGGCCCGCTCCTCACGACCGCGGCTGCGCACGATCCTCGGCGGCGCCAAGGCCGCTCCTGAACGCACCCCGCTCGCCGAGGGCGTCGTCGAGGCCGACGGCGAGGTCGTCCTCGCGCGCACCGCCCGCCCCGAACGCGACCCCGTGCTCACCCTCAGGGCCGCCGCCGCGGCGGCGGAGGCCGGGCTGCCGCTCTCCCGCCACCTCGTGCGCCACCTTGGCACCGCGGCCCAGCCGCTGCCCGTGCCGTGGCCCGCCCAGGCCCGCGAGGAACTCGTCACCCTGCTCGGTGCCGGTGAACCCACCGTAGGAGTCTGGGAGGCCCTCGAGGCGGAAGGCATCATCACCCGGCTGCTGCCCGACTGGGAGCGGGTCCACTGCCGGCCGCAGCGCAACCCCGTCCACACCTGGACCGTCGACCGGCACCTGGTCGAAACAGCCGTACGTGCCTCCCACCTCACCCGCCGTGTCGGCCGCCCCGACCTGCTCCTGATCGCCGCCCTGCTCCACGACATCGGCAAGGGCTGGCCGGGGGACCACTCCGTGGTCGGCGAGGTCATCGCCCGCGACATGGCCGCCCGCATCGGCTTCGACAAGCAGGACGTGGGCGTCGTCGCCACGCTCGTACGGCACCACCTGCTGCTCGTCGACACCGCCACCCGGCGCGACCTCGACGACCCCGCGACCGTCCGCGCCGTCGCCACGGCCGTCGGCAACGCCTCCACCCTGGAACTCCTGCACGCGCTCACCGAGGCCGACGCACTGGCCACCGGCCCCGCGGCCTGGAGCTCCTGGCGGGCCTCCCTCGTCACCGACCTGGTCAAGCGGGTCGCCGCTCTCCTGGCCGGCGAGGAACCCCCCGTGCCGGAGCCGCTCGCCCCCAGCGCCGAGCAGGAACGGCTCGCCGTCGAGGCCCTGCGCACCGGCGAGCCCGTCCTCTCCCTGCACACCCGGCCCGAACCGGCTTCCGAGGACGGCGAACCCGAACCCGTCGGCGTCGAACTCCTCATCGCGCTGCCCGACCGCCCCGGCGTCCTGCCCGCGGCGGCCGGCGTCCTCGCCCTGCACCGCCTCACCGTGCGCGCCGCCGACCTGCGCGCCGTCGAGCTCCCCACCGAGCTGGGCGACACGGCAGACCTCCTCGTGCTCAGCTGGCGGGTCGCGGCCGAGTACGGCTCACTCCCGCAGGCCACTCGGCTCCGCGCCGACCTGGTACGCGCCCTGGACGGCTCCCTGGACATCCGGGCCAGGCTCGCCGAACGCGAAGCCGCCTATCCACGGCGGCGCGGGGTGAAGGCCCCGCCGCCCCGGGTGACCGTCCCCGCGGCCGGATCGCGCCTGGCCACGGTGATCGAGGTCCGCGCCCAGGACGCCCCGGGCCTCCTGCACCGGATCGGCCGCGCGCTGGACCGGAGCGCGGTCAGAGTGCGCAGCGCCCATGTCTCCACGCTCGGCGCGAACGCCGTGGACGCCTTCTACGTCACCGACGCCGCCGGTGAGCCGCTCCTCCCGCAACGGGCCGCGGAGGTGGCCCGGGAGGTCGAGAAGGAGCTGGGCTGACCTCCTGTCCCAGGCCCGTTCGTCACGAGAAACGGGCGAGGGCTTCGCGTTCCCCGGGGTCCGGATACCCTGGAGGGCGACTGACCTGCCACGCCCCCGACCCTGAGGACCGACGAGCGCCGTGTTCGATACTCTCTCCGACCGCCTTAGCGCGACTTTCAAAAACCTCAGGGGCAAGGGCCGCTTGTCCGAGGCGGACATCGACGCCACGGCTCGCGAGATCCGTATCGCCCTGCTCGAGGCCGATGTCGCGCTCCCCGTAGTCCGGGCGTTCATCGCCAACATCAAGGAGCGGGCGCGCGGCTCCGAGGTCTCCCAGGCGCTGAACCCCGCCCAGCAGGTCGTCAAGATCGTCAACGAGGAGCTCGTCGGCATTCTCGGCGGCGAGACCCGGCGGCTCAGGTTCGCCAAGAACCCGCCCACCGTGATCATGCTCGCGGGTCTGCAGGGTGCCGGTAAGACCACCCTCGCCGGAAAGCTCGGTCTCTGGCTCAAGAGCCAGGGCCACTCCCCGCTGCTCGTCGCCTGTGACCTCCAGCGCCCCAACGCCGTCAACCAGCTGAGCGTCGTCGCCGACCGTGCCGGTGTCGCGGTGTACGCACCGGAGCCGGGCAACGGCGTCGGCGACCCGGTCAAGGTCGCCAAGGACTCCATCGAGTTCGCCAAGGCCAAGGTCCACGACATCGTCATCGTCGACACCGCCGGCCGCCTCGGCATCGACGAGGAGCTGATGCGGCAGGCCGCGGACATCCGCGACGCCGTCAGCCCCGACGAGATCCTCTTCGTCGTCGACGCGATGATCGGCCAGGACGCGGTCAACACCGCCGAGGCCTTCCGTGACGGCGTCGGCTTCGACGGTGTCGTGCTCTCCAAGCTCGACGGTGACGCCCGTGGTGGCGCCGCCCTGTCGATCGCGCACGTCACGGGCAAGCAGATCATGTTCGCGTCGAACGGTGAGAAGCTCGAGGACTTCGACGCCTTCCACCCCGACCGCATGGCCTCCCGCATCCTCGACATGGGTGACCTCCTCACCCTGATCGAGCAGGCGGAGAAGACCTTCAGCCAGGAAGAGGCCGCCAAAATGGCCTCCAAGCTGGCGTCGAGCAAGGGTAAGGACTTCACGCTCGACGACTTCCTGGCGCAGATGGAGCAGGTCAGGAAGATGGGCTCCATCTCCAAGCTGCTCGGGATGCTGCCCGGCATGGGGCAGATCAAGGACCAGATCAACAACATCGACGAGCGCGACGTCGACCGTACGGCCGCGATCATCAAGTCGATGACCGCGAAGGAACGCGCGGAGCCCACGATCATCAACGGCTCCCGCCGGGCCCGTATCGCCAAGGGCTCCGGTGTCGAGGTCTCCGCCGTGAAGAACCTGGTGGAGCGCTTCTTCGAGGCCCGCAAGATGATGTCGAAGATGGCCCAGGGCGGCGGCATGCCCGGGATGCCGGGGATGCCGGGCATGGGCGGCGGCCCCGGCCGGCAGAAGAAGCAGGTCAAGCAGGCCAAGGGCAAGCGCAAGAGCGGCAACCCGATGAAGCGCAAGGCTGAGGAGCAGGCCGAGGCGGCCCGCCGCGAGCAGGCGGCGCAGGGCGGTGCGTTCAACCTGCCCGCTCAGGAGGACAAGAACTTCGAACTGCCGGACGAGTTCAAGAAGTTCATGGGCTGACCGGCCCGGTGCACGGCAGAAGGGGCGCCCCGCTCGGCGGGGCGCCCCTTCGCTGTCCCGTTACGTCACGCACACCAGGTAGCGGAAGACGTTCGGCATCCACACCGTGCCGTCGGGCCGCAGATGCGGATGCATGGCCTCCGCGACCTCCTTCTCCACCTGGGTGCGGTCCGTCGCCCGTATCGCCGTGTCGAACAGGCCGGTCGACAGCAGGCCGCGCACCGCGCTGTCCACGTCCGCGTAGCCGAACGGGCAGGACACCCGGCCCGAGCCGTCCGGTTTGAGGCCGGCCCGGGCCGCCACCTCTTCCAGGTCGTCCCGCAGCGCCGGCCGCCAGCCGCTCCCGGACCGCGGGGCGCGCGCCGACTCGGTGAGCCGGGCCGCCACCCTGAGCACCGGAGCGGTGGCACACCGCTCCGGAGGACCCCAGCCCGCCAGCACCACCGTGGCCCCCCGTACGGCCAGCGGCATGGCCGAGGCCAGCGCGGGAGCGAGCCCCTCGGAGTCTCCGGCCGTGCAGCCGATCGGCTGGAAGGCGGTCAGCAGGTTGTACGGGGCCTCACCGTCCGGCGCGGCTGCCGGCACACTCTCGGCGAGCCTCGCCCGCGGGCCCGCACGGCCCGTGTCCTGCCCCGGCTCGGCGGCCAGGCGCTCACGGGCCAGGGCCAGCCGGTCGCGGTCGGTGTCGACGCCGGTGACGCGCGCCCCGCGCGAGGCCGCGATCAGCAGCGCGAGCCCGGAACCGCAGCCGAGGGAGAGCATCCGCGTACCGGCCCCGACTTCGAGGCGCGCGTACACCGCCTCGTAGAGCGGCGCCAGCATGCGCTCCTGGATCTCGGCCCAGTCACGGGCGCGGGTACCGGTGTCCACCGGGGCGGACGAATCCGCGTACCTGTGGTGCCGGACGAGCGTAGGTGTCATGGAATGCGCCCCAATCCGCCGTGAGGTCGGTCGTGCCCGAGTGAGGTCCCCCATGTCTGTGTGCTGTGTATGCGTGCCCACAGCCCCCGTATGTCAGGGAACTCCGCATCGGCGGTCCCGTCCAGAGGCCGGACGGGGTGGGATGGCATTGCCCGCGTGCTCCGGTCGTGCGCCCCCGGCCGCCGCGTGCGCGATGCGGACGCCGGGAACAGCACGCCTGCTGCTCGCTTCCTCACAGTCTTACCCGACACACGGGGCGCAGCACGTCGAGCGCCCCCGCCCCGGCTCGCGACCGGTGTGCGGCCGCCGTTCCGTGCCCGGTACTGTCCCCCGGGGGCGCCTGTCCAGACCGGTGCGTACGCGTTGCTACGTCCTACCTTGGTGCGAGCTGTGAGACTTCTCCGCTGTTCTGCGCACCCGCCCTCGTCCGGACGCATCAAGGGCAACTGACTGGTACGTGCAAATTATTTGGGATGCCCCGGAATAGGAACACCGGAGCACTCAGGCTCGTTGTCACGACGTGAGCACGACACCACCTGTACTTGCCGCAGAGCTGGCACAGGCGTGGGCCGACATTCAGCGGTACCACCCCGAGCTGCCCGATCTAGCCGCGCCAGAGTCCCTGATCGGAGAGTCCTCGTCCGCCTGTGGCGCCGAGCTCTCCTTCGAACGGCTGCTCCATGAGGCAGTCCACGGCATCGCTGCCGCGAGAGGTGTCCGGGACACCTCCCGTGCCGGCCGATACCACAACCGACGATTCCTCGCGATCGCCGAGGAGCTGGGCCTCGATCATGCCGAGGAGCCCCACCCCAGCAGCGGATTCTCGCTGGTGACGCTCAATCCCGAGGCCAAGCGCAGATACCGCCCCACGGCGGAGCGGCTGCAGCGTGCGCTCAAGGCGCACACCGTGGCCACCGCGGCGGACACCAAGCGCTCCTTCCGCGGTCCTGCCGCGCGCCACGGGTCCTCGGGGGGAGGAGTGCGGGTCAAGGCCGTCTGTGACTGCGGGCGCAACGTCCGGGTCGTCCCCTCGGTCCTCGCGCAGGCGCCGATCGTCTGCGGCGGCTGCGGCAAGCCCTTCCGCATCCCGGAAGCGGCGGTCGCGGTGGGGTGACCCGACGTGATGTGGCACAATGGCTAGCTGTACTCGACAGTCGCACAGGACCCCTCTCTCCTCCGGCTGACGCGTCCATCGGGCACCCGAGTACCGCAACCCCACGTGGCATCTTTTGTGCCCAACCACGTCAGAGACCAGGAGACACCACTTCCGTGGCAGTCAAGATCAAGCTGAAGCGCATGGGCAAGATCCGTTCGCCTCACTACCGCATCATCGTCGCCGACTCCCGCGTCCGCCGTGACGGCCGGGCCATCGAGGAGATCGGCCTGTACCACCCGGTGCAGAACCCCTCTCGCATCGAGGTCAACGCGGAGCGCGCGCAGTACTGGCTGTCCGTCGGCGCCCAGCCGACCGAGCCGGTCCTCGCGATCCTGAAGCTGACCGGTGACTGGCAGGCCCATAAGGGTCTCCCGGCCCCCGCGCCGCTGCTGCAGCCCGAGCCCAAGGCCGACAAGCGCGCCCTGTTCGAGGCCCTGGCCACGGACGGCGAAGAGGCCAAGGGTGAGGCCATCACCCAGAAGGCCAAGAAGTCGGACAAGAAGGCGGACGAGGCGGCTGACGCTGCAGCGTCCACCGAGTCGACCGAGGCCTGAGCATGCTCGAGGAGGCTCTTGAGCACCTCGTGAAGGGCATCGTCGACAACCCCGACGATGTGCAGGTCGCCTCGCGTGACCTGCGCCGTGGACGCGTGCTCGAGGTCCGGGTCCATCCCGACGACCTCGGCAAGGTGATCGGCCGCAACGGCCGCACCGCGCGCGCCCTGCGTACCGTCGTGGGTGCCATCGGCGGCCGTGGGATCCGTGTCGACCTCGTCGATGTGGACCACGTTCGCTGAAAGAGTTGAACACCGGCCGGGGCCGGGGAGGGCTTTCGAGCCGTCCCCGGCCTTTGTCGTCCGTACATGACCGCCTCCTCAGTAAGAAACCACCGGGAGAAACAGCGTGCAGTTGGTAGTTGCGCGGATCGGTCGCGCCCATGGCATCAAGGGCGAGGTCACCGTCGAGGTGCGCACCGACGAGCCCGAGCTCCGGCTCGGACCGGGGGCCGTGCTGGCCACGGAGCCCGCCGGCACCGGGCCGCTCACGATCGAGACCGGCCGGGTGCACAGCGGCAGGCTGCTGCTGCGGTTCGAGGGCGTGCGCGACCGTACGGCCGCCGAGGCGCTGCGCAACACCCTGCTGATCGCCGAGGTGGACCCGGAGGAACTGCCGGAGGACCCCGAGGAGTTCTACGACCACCAGCTGATGGACCTCGATGTCGTCCTCGCGGACGGCACCGAGATCGGCCGGATCACCGAGATCACGCACCTGCCGTCCCAGGACCTGTTCATCGTGGAACGGCCGGACGGCAGCGAGGTGATGATCCCGTTCGTGGAGGAGATCGTCGCCGAGATCGACCTCGAGGAGCAGCGGGCCGTCATCACCCCGCCGCCGGGGCTGATCGACGAGAGCGAGGCCGTCGTCGCCTCCACGCGTGACGAGGACGCTGCCGAGGGTGACGCGGCGGGCGACGGGAAGAGGGGCGACGAGTGATGCGGCTCGACGTCGTCACGATCTTCCCCGAATACCTCGACCCCCTGAACGTCTCCCTCGTCGGCAAGGCGCGCGCCCGGGGCAGTCTCGACGTACACGTCCACGACCTGCGGGACTGGACCTACGACCGGCACAACACGGTGGACGACACCCCCTACGGTGGCGGCCCCGGCATGGTCATGAAGACCGAGCCCTGGGGCGAGGCGCTGGACACCGCGCTGGCCGGCGGGTACGAGGCCGGGGCGCACTCCCCGGTGCTCGTGGTGCCCACGCCCAGCGGCAGGCCCTTCACCCAGGAGCTGGCCGTCGAGCTCTCGGAGCGACCGTGGCTGATCTTCACCCCCGCCCGCTACGAGGGCATCGACCGCCGGGTGATGGATGAGTACGCGACCCGGATACCGGTCATCGAGGTGTCCATCGGGGACTACGTCCTGGCGGGCGGTGAAGCCGCAGTCCTGGTGATCACCGAGGCCGTGGCCCGGCTGCTGCCGGGGGTGCTCGGCAACGCCGAGTCGCACCGCGACGACTCCTTCGCGCCCGGGGCCATGGCCGACCTGCTCGAGGGCCCGGTCTACACGAAGCCCCCCGAGTGGCGCGGGCGCGCCATCCCCGAGGTGCTTCTCAGTGGCCATCACGGCCGGATCGCACGCTGGCGACGGGACGAGGCCTTCCGCCGCACCGCTCTCAACAGGCCCGATCTGATCGAGCGTTGCGAGGCGACCGGCTTCGACAAGAAGGACCGCGAGATGCTGTCCATCCTGGGCTGGTCCCCGGGTCCCGACGGACGATTTTGGCGCAGGCCCGAGGCCGTGGAAGAATAGGCCCGCTGTACGTCCGGCGCGCGCCCCTGCCACAGGGGGAAAGACGCCCGCCCGATGTGATCAGCATCCGAACCTCACTCTCTCCCGTCGATGACCTGTGGCATCGGCGAAGAAAGCAGACAACATGACTTCCCTGCTCGATGGCGTCAACGCCGCCTCGCTCCGTACCGACCTCCCGGCGTTCCGCCCCGGTGACACCGTCAACGTCCACGTGCGCGTGATCGAGGGCAACCGCTCCCGTATCCAGCAGTTCAAGGGCGTTGTCATCCGCCGCCAGGGCTCGGGCGTCAGCGAGACCTTCACGGTCCGCAAGGTCTCCTTCAGCGTCGGCGTCGAGCGCACCTTCCCGGTGCACAGCCCGATCTTCGAGAAGATCGAGCTCGTCACCCGCGGTGACGTCCGTCGCGCCAAGCTTTACTTCCTCCGTGAGCTCCGCGGCAAGGCCGCGAAGATCAAGGAGAAGCGCGACCGCTGATTCACCTCCGGCGTCCACAGCATGGCCCGATAGGATTCGGCCCCGATGGACACCGAAGCACAGCACATGGAGCGCGATCGCTCCTCCGGCCCCGCGGACGGGACGGAGGAGGGGTCGCGCTCCACGCATGTCCGGGAGCGGCCGGCCGCGTCGATGTCCTGGGGACGGACCGTCTTCCTCGGCATGCTCTGCACGGCCGCTCTGCTGCTCTTCAGCGCTTTCGTCCTGCAGCCCTTCCTGATACCCAGTGGCTCGATGCAGCCCACGCTCCAGATCGGGGACCGGGTCCTCGTCAACAAACTGGCGTACCGTTTCGGCACCGAGCCCCGGCGTGGCGACGTGGTGGTCTTCGACGGCACCGGATCCTTCGTACCGGAGACGGCGGCCGGGGGGAACGCCGTCGGCACGCTGCTGCGGGGGGCGGCCGCGTCCCTGGGGCTGGCCGAACCCGCCGGGTCCGACTTCGTGAAGCGGGTGGTGGGCGTGGGGGGCGACCGTGTGGTCTGCTGCGAGAAGCGGGGGAGGCTCGAGGTGAACGGCGCTCCGCTCGACGAGCCGTATCTGCACCCGGGTGACCGTCCGTCCGACGTCGCCTTCGACATCGTGGTGCCGGACGGCAAGCTGTGGGTGATGGGCGACCACCGCAGCAACTCGCGGGACTCCCGTGACCATCTGGGGCAGCCCGGAGGTGGCATGGTGCCCGTCGAGCGGGTGATCGGACGCGTCGACTGGCTCGGCTGGCCCCTCGGCAGGCTCGGCTCCCTGGAGGGCACCGACGCCTTCACCGGCGTACGGCCGGCGGACGGGGACCATGGGTAACCGGGGGCGGAGGAGGGCGGCACCCGAGAGGGGTCAGCCGCTGCCCACCGGGTCGAGGCGCACCGGGACCCGCTCGCTGCCCACGCGGGCGGAGCGCCGCAAGCTGGCCCGCAAGGTGAAACGCCGCAGGCGCCGGTCGGCGATCAAGGAGATACCCCTCCTCGTCCTGGTGGCACTGCTGATCGCGCTGGTGCTCAAGACCTTTCTCGTCCAGGCCTTCGTGATCCCCTCCGGATCGATGGAGCAGACCATCCGGATCGGTGACCGGGTGCTGGTGGACAAGCTGACCCCCTGGTTCGGCTCCGAACCGCAGCGTGGGGACGTCGTCGTCTTCAAGGACCCGGGCGGCTGGCTGCAGCAGGAGAGCGCCGTACCCGAGGACCCGCCCGCCGGGGTCAAACAGGTCAAGGAACTGCTGACCTTCATCGGGCTGCTGCCGTCGGCGGACGAGCAGGACCTGATCAAGCGGGTGGTGGCGGTCGGGGGTGACACCGTGGAGTGCTGCGGCACCGACGGCAGGATCACGGTCAACGGCGTGGCGCTCGACGAGCCGTATCTGAATCCCGGTGACGTGCCGTCCACTCTCAAATTCGAGGTGAAGGTCCCCCAGGGCCGCATCTTCGTGATGGGCGACCACCGGTCGAATTCCGCAGACTCACGCTTCCACCTCGACAAGCCGGGGAAGGGCACGGTGTCGGAGGACGAGGTCGTGGGCCGGGCCGTGGTGATCGCATGGCCGTTCGGGCACTGGCGCAGGCTGGAGGAGCCCGGAACATACGCCTCCGTCCCTGACGGGAGCGCCGGAGCGACAGCTGGGACGGCCCGGTCGAATAGTGTGTCCTCCCAGGATCGCAACGGAATGGTCCTGCTCCCGACCCCTGCGGAACTCCCGCTCGTTATGGGAGTGGTGGGCCTGCGCCGAATCGGGCGTGGGCGGTGGCACGGAGTGAGGAGTGGATGTGGGGGATTTGGCGGTCGGCGCACGATCCGGACACGACGAACCCGAGGACCGGCCTTCGAACAACGGGGTCCCGGTGGAGGCGGAGAGTGACGGCGAGTCCCCGGGCAGTGGAAGTACGGCGGTGAAGAAGCCCCGTTCCTTCTGGAAGGAGCTGCCGCTCCTCATCGGTATCGCGCTCATTCTCGCGCTGCTGATCAAGACGTTCCTGGTGCAGGCGTTCTCGATTCCCTCGGACTCGATGCAGAACACCCTGCAGCGGGGTGACCGGGTGCTGGTCGACAAGCTGACGCCGTGGTTCGGCTCGGAGCCCGAGCGCGGAGAGGTCGTGGTCTTCCACGATCCGGGCGGCTGGCTTGAGGACACGGCGACGCCCGAGCCCAACGCGGTGCAGAAGTTCCTGAGCTTCATCGGGCTGATGCCCTCCGCGGAGGAGAAGGACCTGATCAAGAGGGTGATCGCCGTCGGCGGCGACACCGTCGAGTGCAAGAAGAACGGGCCGGTGACGGTCAACGGCAAGGCGCTCGACGACAAGTCGTTCATCTTCGCCGGCAACAGCGCCTGCGACGACGAGCCGTTCGGACCGATCAATGTGCCCGAGGGCCGGATCTGGGTGATGGGCGACCACCGGCAGAATTCGCTGGACTCCCGCTACCACCAGGAGCTGCCCGGTCAGGGCACCGTGTCCACGGACGAGGTGGTCGGGCGGGCCGTCGTCGTGGCCTGGCCCGTCAACCGCTGGGCGACCCTTCCGGTGCCGAGCACGTTCGACCAGCCCGGCCTCGACGCGGCTGCCGCTGTCGCCGTGCCCGGAGCACTGGGTGTAGCCGGAGCGCTGCCCCTCGTGTTCTGGCGTCGCCGCAGGCTGACCCGCGGGCATACCGCCGGGTAGGGTGCCGACTCGGATCAGCGATTGTCGATCTCCGATGGGGAGCGCTGGGATGAGTGGTTCAGGACGTCATGACGGCCGCGGCCGGCTCGGCAGCACGTTGTCGAACCTGGCCGTGGCCGTCGGCTGTGTGCTCTTTCTCGGCGGCTTCGCCTGGGGAGCGGTGGTGTACAAGCCGTACACCGTGCCGACCGACTCGATGACACCGACGGTGAACGCCGGTGACAGGGTCCTCGCCGAGCGGATAGACGGCGACGACGTGCGGCGCGGGGACGTGGTCGTCTTCACCGACACGGCGTGGGGCGACATGCCGATGGTGAAACGGGTCGTCGGCGTGGGCGGTGACAAGGTCGCCTGCTGCGACAAGGGCGGGCGGCTCACGGTCAACGGCGAGCCCGTCGAGGAACCGTATCTGCGGGCGGAGGGAGCCTCGTCCCTCGTCCCGGCGGAGGGCGAGGCGCCGGCCTCCCCCCAGAACTTCACGGCCGATGTCCCCGAGGGCCAGCTCTTCCTCCTCGGGGACGAACGCAGCACCTCCATGGACTCCCGCGTACATCTGGAGGACCCGGGGCAGGGCTCGGTGCCCCGCAGTGCGGTCCAGGCCCGGGTGGACGCCGTGGCCTGGCCCATGAACGGCATGATCGGCCGGCCGGGGGCCTTCGCCGCGCTGCCCGGCGGGGTGTCGTCCGAAGGTCCGCTGCCCCTGCAGGCGGGCGCCCTCGTGATGGGTGTGGTGCTGATCCTGGGCGGCGCTGCCTACGGCCCGCTCGTGGCCCGCTCCGGGCGCGGTGCCAAGCGGCCGAAGGCGTCCGCCGGTGCGCACTGAGGCACGCAAGGTGGCCCGTGTGGTGCTCCTGGACCCGGACGACCGGATCCTGTTGCTGCACGGCTTCGAGCCCGGGGACCCGGCCGACAACTGGTGGTTCACCCCGGGCGGCGGCCTGGAGGGCGGGGAGACCCGCGAGGAGGCCGCCCTGCGCGAGCTCGGCGAGGAGACCGGGATCACGGATGTCTCCCTCGGTCCTCTGCTGTGGACGAGGACCTGCTCCTTCCCGTTCGACGGGCGGCGCTGGGACCAGGACGAGTGGTACTTCCTGGCCCGTACGCCGCAGACGGCCACCGATCAGAAGGGCCTCACCGAGCTGGAGCTGCGCAGTGTCGCCGGTCTGAGGTGGTGGACTTCCGCCGAACTTCTCGCCACGCGTGAGACGGTGTACCCGACCAGGCTCGCCGGGCTGCTGCGCACGCTGCTCGACGAGGGTCCCCCGAGTGTTCCGCTGGTTCTCGCCCCCGAAATCGTCTAATCGGCCAGGGGCGCGCGGGGCTGACGCACAATGGGGGGACGCACGGCTGAAGGGGAACATGCCATGAGTGCCGAGGACCTCGAGAAGTACGAGACCGAGATGGAGCTGAAGCTCTACCGGGAGTACCGCGATGTCGTCGGTCTGTTCAAATATGTGATCGAGACCGAACGGCGCTTCTACCTCACCAACGATTACGAGATGCAGGTGCACTCGGTCCAGGGTGAGGTCTTTTTCGAGGTTTCCATGGCGGACGCGTGGGTCTGGGACATGTACAGGCCCGCCCGGTTCGTCAAGCAGGTCCGGGTGCTGACGTTCAAGGACGTGAACATCGAGGAGCTCAACAAGAGCGATCTCGAACTTCCGGGCGGCTGATTCCGGACAAGCCCCCGGCGTCCTGGTTCGACGACTGATCCCGGACGCATCGCCCGGTGTCCCGGTTCACTCGTCCGAGTGGCCGGGATATTCACATCGAGCCGGTTGTCCACCAAGATCCACCAGCTCGGGCGGGCCGCGTCACAGTCGGTGCCGGAGGTGGTGCCGATATGAACGCACGGGGTGCACTCGGGCGGTACGGCGAGGATCTGGCGGCACGGCTGCTGGCAAGCGCCGGTATGACCGTGCTGGAGCGCAACTGGCGGTGTCGCGCGGGAGAGATCGACATCGTCGCCAGGGACGGCGATGCGGTGGTCGTCTGCGAGGTGAAGGCGCGCAGGGCGGGCTCCTTCGAACATCCGATGGAGGCCGTCACACCGGCCAAGGCGGAGCGGCTGCGCAGGCTCGCCGAGATCTGGCTCGACGGTCATGGCGGGCCGCCGCCGGGCGGGGTCCGGATCGATCTGGTCGGTGTGATCCTGCCCAGGCGCGGTGCCCCGGTGACCGAGCACGTGCGGGGCGTGGCCTGATGGGGTTCGCGCGGGCGTGTTCGGTGGCGCTGGTGGGCGTCGAGGGCGTGGTGGTGGAGGTGCAGGCCGATCTGGAACCGGGCGTGGCGGCGTTCACGCTCGTCGGTCTGCCGGACAAGAGCCTGGTGGAGAGCCGGGACCGGGTCAGGGCCGCGGTCGTCAATTCCGGGGCCGAGTGGCCGCAGAAGAAGCTCACGGTGGGCCTGTCCCCGGCGTCCGTGCCCAAGGGCGGTTCGGGTTTCGATCTGGCCGTCGCGTGTGCGGTGCTCGGCGCGGCGGAGCGGATCGACCCCGCTGCCATCGCCGACGTGGTGATGATCGGGGAGCTCGGCCTCGACGGCAGGGTCCGCCCGGTGCGCGGGGTGCTGCCCGCGGTGCTCGCGGCGGCGGAGGCCGGGTACCGGCAGGTGGTCGTCCCGGAGCAGACCGCGGGAGAGGCCGCGCTCGTGCCGGGCGTCTCCGTCCTCGGCGTCCGGAGCCTGCGTCAGCTGATCGCCGTCCTCGGCGACGAACCCGTGCCCGAGGAGCCGGCCGCCGACCGGGGCCGCCCCGACGCGATGCTCGCCGGACTGATGGTGCCCGGAGCCGGCCTCGGCACCGGGCTGGCACCACTGTCCTCCGACGGCACTGCACACCGGCCGGACCTGGCCGATGTGGCTGGCCAGGGCCGGGCGCGCAAGGCACTGGAGGTGGCGGCCGCGGGAGGGCATCATCTGCTGCTCTCCGGGCCGCCCGGCGCGGGGAAGACCATGCTGGCCGAGCGGCTCACGGCGATCCTGCCGCCGCTCTCCCGGCAGGAATCCCTCGAAGTGACGGCGGTGCACTCGGTCGCCGGCATCCTCCCTCCGGGCGAACCACTGATCAGCAGGGCGCCGTACTGCGCCCCCCACCACTCGGCGACGATGCAGTCACTGGTGGGCGGGGGGAACGGCCTGCCGAGGCCGGGTGCGGTGTCCCTGGCGCACCGGGGCGTTCTCTTCCTCGACGAGGCCCCGGAGTTCTCCGGGAGGGCGCTCGACGCGCTGCGCCAGCCCCTGGAGTCCGGGCACGTGGTGGTCGCCCGCGCGGCCGGGGTCGTCCGGCTGCCCGCACGCTTCCTCATGATCCTCGCCGCGAACCCCTGCCCGTGCGGCCGGCACACTCTGGCGGGTGCCGGCTGCGAATGCCCGCCCTCCGCGGTCCGCCGCTATCAGGCGCGGCTGTCGGGCCCGCTGCTCGACCGCGTCGACCTGCGGGTCGAGGTCGAGCCGGTCGGCAGGGCCGACCTGATGGGGAGCGGCGGCCGCGGGGAGACCTCGGCCGAGGTGGCGGGCCGGGTGCGGGAGGCCAGGGAGCGCGCCGCGGAGCGACTCGCCGGGACCCCCTGGACCACCAACAGCGAAGTGCCCGGGCACGAACTGCGGACGAGGCTGGTCACTGCGCCCGGCGCGTTGATGGCGGCCGAGCGCGACATGGAGCGGGGCGTCCTCACGGCCCGCGGCCTCGACCGGGTCCTGCGCGTGGCGTGGACGGTCGCCGACCTGAGGGCCGCCGACCGCCCGGACGCCTCGGACATCGCGGTGGCGCTGGAGCTGCGGACGGGCATCCAGCGGGGGGTTCCGATGCGGGCGGGTGCCTCGTGAACGCCCCGCCGGCCCAGGGGGAGCGGGAGCGGCTGGCGCGCGCCGCCCTGACCCGCGTGTTCGAGCCGGGGGACGAACGCGGTGGCCGCTGGATCCGCGAGATCGGGCCCGTCGAGCTGATCCGGTGTCTCACCGGCACTGACGGAGCGGCGCAGGCGCTCAAGGGGATGACTCCGGCACGGCTCGCCGGCTATCGCCTGCGGGCGTCGGGTGCCGACCCCGGGAGGGACCTGGCGGACGTGGCCGCGATCGGAGGGCGGTTCGTCTGTCCCGGCGACCGGGAGTGGCCCAGCCAGCTCGACGACCTGAGGGACGCGCGGCCCATCGGCCTCTGGGTGCGAGGCCGGTCCGACCTGCGCCTCTGGGCCCTGCGCTCGGTCGCCGTCGTAGGAGCCCGGGCCTGTACGCCCTACGGGGCGCACATGTCCGCGACGCTCGCCGCGGGCCTGGCCGAGCTGGGCTGGGTGGTGGTCTCCGGCGCCGCGTTCGGGGTGGACGGCGCCGCCCACCGGGGTGCGCTGGCCGCCGGCGGGGCGACCATGGCGGTCCTGGCCTGCGGGGTGGACGTGGCCTATCCCAGGGGTCACGCCGAGCTGATCGGGCGCATCGTGGAACAGGGCATGGTCATGGGTGAACTGCCGCCCTCGGACCATCCGACGCGCAGCAGATTCGTCCTGCGGAACAGGGTGATCGCGGCGCTCACGCGAGGCACCGTGGTGGTGGAGGCGGAATACCGCAGCGGCTCACTGGCCACCGCGAGGAACGCGGAACGGCTGGGCCGCTTCGTCATGGGGGTGCCGGGCCCCGCCACCAGCGGTCTCTCTTCCGGGGTCCATGAACTCCTGCGCGGAGAGGGCGTCCTGGTCACCGACGCCGCTGAAGTCGTCGAGCTGGTGGGGGAGATGGGCGAACTCGCCCCGGCCAGAACCGGCCCCGTCCTGCCCCGGGACCTGCTCGACGCCGCCTCCGCACGGGTGCTGGACGCACTGCCCGGCACAGGGGTCATGGACGGGCGTGACGTGGCCCGGAGCGCCGGAGCGTCAATGGACGAAGCCCTCGGGAGGTTGTACGAACTGCACTCACTGGGGTTCGTCGAACGCCAGGGCGATGGATGGCGGTTGACGCCGGGACGCACACGCAACGGGGACGCGCGGCGAGCCGTTACTTGACCCGGAGCATTCGGGTGAAAAGGTGATGCCGACGACCTCGGCGGCACCCGTCCGGGCGTCAGGGGGCGGTGCGAGTGGTGACGGCCCCCGTCGTCGGCCCTGCCCGACGGCAGGAGGACGACGAGAGATTTGGAACGTAATCGCACAGCACGGCTCCCTTGTCCTGCGCGCACCGCAACAGCTCAGTCACGCTACGCTCACGAGGAATCCGCCCCAGAGACACGTCCCAGCACTTCACAGCAGAACGGCTCAAGGCACCACATGCCCCAGCACACCTCCGGGTCTGACCGCGCGGCAGCGCCACCGGCTGCGCGTGGCACTGTGCGCCCTCCCGCCCCCTCCTCGCTCGACGAGTTGTGGCGTTCGTACAAGGCCACCGGCGACGAGAGGCTGCGGGAGCAGCTGATCCTGCACTACTCGCCGCTCGTGAAATACGTCGCTGGCCGGGTCAGTGTGGGGCTGCCGTCCAACGTGGAGCAGGCGGACTTCGTCTCGTCCGGCGTCTTCGGGCTGATCGACGCCATCGAGAAGTTCGACATCGAGCGGGCCATCAAGTTCGAGACCTACGCGATCACCAGGATCCGCGGCGCGATGATCGACGAACTCCGGGCGCTGGACTGGATTCCCCGGTCCGTGCGGCAGAAGGCGCGCAACGTCGAGCGTGCGTACGCCACGCTGGAGGCGAGGCTGCGGCGCACACCCTCGGAGCCCGAGGTCGCCGCCGAGCTGGGCATCGCGCTGGAAGAACTGCACGCTGTTTTCAGCCAGTTGTCGCTCGCCAACGTGGTGGCGCTGGAGGAGCTGCTCCATGTCGGCGGCGAGGGCGGCGACCGGCTGAGCCTCATGGACACCCTGGAGGACACCGCGGCCGACAACCCGGTCGAGGTCGCCGAGGACCGCGAGCTCAGACGGCTGCTCGCCCGCGCCATCAACACCCTCCCGGAGCGGGAGAAGACCGTGGTCACGCTCTACTACTACGAAGGCCTCACCCTCGCGGAGATCGGCAATGTCCTCGGGGTCACCGAGAGCAGGGTCAGCCAGATCCACACCAAGTCGGTGCTGCAGCTCCGGGCGAAACTGGCCGACGCCGGGCGCTGAGCGGGAGCGGCTTCGGCCAAGGGGCGGCAGACGCGACCCCGCTCCGCCCCGATGCCGCCGTAGAGTGGACGGGTGCCCAGGATTCGAGCGGCCTCCGTGGCCGAGCACCGGACCATGCAGCGCGGCGCCCTCCTGGACGCCGCACGCTCCCTGCTGTCCGAGGGCGGTACGGAGGCGCTGACCTTCCCCGCCCTCGCCGAGCGCACCGGCCTCGCCAGGTCCTCCGTCTACGAGTACTTCCGTTCCCGCGCGGCCGTGGTCGAGGAACTCTGCGCCGTCGACTTCCCCGTCTGGGCCGCCGAGGTCGAGAACGCGATGGAGCGGGCCGGCGCACCCGAGGCGAAGATCGAGGCCTATGTGCGCAGGCAGCTGGATCTCGTCGGAGACCGGCGGCACCGCGCGGTGGTGGCGATCTCGGCGAGCGAGCTCGACGCGGGCGCGCGGGAGAAGATCCGCGCCGCGCACGGCGGGCTGATCGCGATGATCGTCGAGGCCCTCGCCGACCTGGGCCACACCGAGCCGAGGCTCGCGGCCATGCTGCTGCAGGGCTCCGTGGACGCCGCGGTGCGCAGGATCGAGCTCGGCGCGGCCGAGGAACCGGGCATCGTCGCGGACACGGCCGTCGCCATGGTCCTGCGGGGCGTGCGCGGCTGAGCGGGACTCCGGACCGTCCCGGCGAGCGGTACGCCGAACACCGGCAGCAGCCGGGAGGGCCCCCGTCGCAGCAGCGCCGGAGGAAGCAGCGACAGCGGATCCAGATAGACGCCACCGCGCCGCAGCCCCCAGTGCAGACAGCCCGGGGCGCAGTGGGACGGCTCGGGCCCGACCACTCCCACCACCTGCCCGGCGGCCACCTCGTCGCCCTCGGTGACCTGTGACCGCACCGGTTCGTAGGTGAAGCGGAGCGGGGGTTCCCCGCTCCCGGTCACGTCGACGGAGACCACCCCGCGCCCCGCCACAGGACCGGCGAAGGCGACCCGGCCGGGGGCGGCCGCGCGCACCGGGGTGCCCGGCGGGGCTGCCAGGTCGACTCCGCGGTGGCCCGCTCCATAGGGGCCGGGGGGCGGCTGCCAGCCCCGCACGACCAGGGGGCGGTCCGCGAGCGGCCAGACCCGGTCGCCGTCCGGCGCTCCCGTCGCGGCCTCGGCGGTGGCGGGGCCCAGCAGGACCATGAGCAGTCCGGCCACCAGCCCGGCCACCAATGCAGCCACCAGTGCGGCCGGCAGGGGCGGCGTCCGCGCGGACGGCCGGGGTCCGGGCGCGGGGGCCGCCGCCGGACGGGCGTGGCGGAGCCGGGCGGCGAGCGGGTTCTCGGGTGAGCGGCACATGAGGGGAACGATCCTCCGACGGCCCGTTTCCCGGGGATCATGGTCCGCATCTGTGGACGGCCGGGGCCTTGTGGACATCGCCGTCACCCGGGACCCGACGGGTCCCGTACACTTCTTCTGGCGATCCGGGTCACCGGGTCGACTTCGCACGCCCCTCCACCTCCCTCTCTGCGGACGGTGGCCGCGCTCCTCGGTCCCTCGTGGCACGGCGCGTCGGGGCGTCAGGCGCGACAGCAAACCTGCGGTCGCGACAACCGAGTACCTCAAGGAGTACGGCCATGGCCGTCGTCACGATGCGGGAGCTGCTGGAAAGCGGCGTCCACTTCGGTCACCAGACCCGTCGCTGGAACCCGAAGATGAAGCGCTTCATCTTCACCGAGCGCAACGGCATCTACATCATCGACCTGCTCCAGTCGCTGTCGTACATCGACCGCGCCTACGAGTTCGTCAAGGAGACCGTCGCCCACGGCGGCTCCGTCATGTTCGTGGGTACGAAGAAGCAGGCCCAGGAGGCCATCGCCGAGCAGGCGACGCGCGTCGGCATGCCGTACGTCAACCAGCGTTGGCTCGGTGGCATGCTCACCAACTTCTCCACCGTCTACAAGCGCCTTCAGCGTCTGAAGGAGCTCGAGCTCGTCGACTTCGAGGACGTGGCCGCCTCCGGCCTCACCAAGAAGGAGCTCCTGGTCCTCTCCCGCGAGAAGGCCAAGCTGGAGAAGACCCTCGGTGGTATCCGCGAGATGCAGAAGGTGCCCAGCGCCGTCTGGATCGTCGACACCAAGAAGGAGCACATCGCCGTCGGTGAGGCGCGCAAGCTCCACATCCCGGTCGTCGCGATCCTCGACACCAACTGCGACCCCGACGAGGTCGACTACAAGATTCCGGGCAACGACGACGCGATCCGCTCCGTCACCCTGCTCACCCGCGTGATCGCCGACGCCGTCGCCGAGGGCCTCATCGCCCGTTCCGGTGCCGCGACCGGTGACTCGAAGCCGGGCGAGAAGGCCGCCGGCGAGCCCCTCGCCGAGTGGGAGCGCGACCTGCTCACGGGCGAGAAGAAGGACGACGCAGAGGTCCAGTCCTCCGCCGAGACCGAGAAGGCCGCCGACGCCGAGCCGGCCGCCGCCGCCGACGAGCAGGCTGCCGAGCAGGCTGAGACCCCGGCCGCTGCCGAGGCCCCCGCCGCCGAGGCCCCCGCTGCCGAGGCTCCGGCCGCGGACGCCGAGCAGGCCTGACACCCGTCAGTCACGGCTGAATGACGGCGGGGGCCGGTGCACCGGCACCGTCCCCCGCCGTTCACCCGTATCTTTCAGACTTCGAGAGAGAAACAGACTCATGGCGAACTACACCGCCGCTGACGTCAAGAAGCTCCGCGAGCTCACCGGCGCCGGCATGATGGACTGCAAGAAGGCCCTCGACGAGGCCGACGGCAACGTCGACGGCGCCGTCGAGGCGCTCCGCATCAAGGGCCAGAAGGGCGTCGCCAAGCGCGAAGGCCGTTCTGCCGAGAACGGTGCCGTCGTCTCCCTCATCTCCGAGGACAAGACGTCGGGCGTCCTGCTCGAGCTGAAGTGCGAGACGGACTTCGTCGCCAAGGGCGAGAAGTTCCAGAACGTCGCCAACACGCTCGCCGCGCACGTCGCCGCGACGTCCCCGGCCGACATCGAGGCGCTTCTCGCCTCGGAGATCGAGCCCGGCAAGACCGTCCAGGCGTTCGTGGACGAGGCCAACGCCAACCTCGGCGAGAAGATCGTCCTGGACCGCTTCGCGCAGTTCACCGGCGGTTACGTGGCTGCGTACATGCACCGCACCATGCCCGACCTCCCGCCCCAGGTCGGCGTCCTCGTCGAGCTGGACAAGGAGAACGCCGAGGTCGCCAAGGACGTCGCGCAGCACATCACCGCCTTCGCCCCGAAGTACCTCAACCGCGACGAGGTCCCGGCCGAGACGGTCGAGAACGAGCGCCGCGTCGCCGAGGCCACCTCGCGCGAGGAGGGCAAGCCCGAGGCCGCCCTCCCGAAGATCGTCGAGGGTCGGGTCAACGGCTTCTTCAAGGAAGTCGTCGTCCTCGAGCAGGCCTTCGCGAAGGACAACAAGAAGTCGGTCCAGAAGGTACTGGACGAGGCCGGAGTCAGCCTAAAGCGCTTCGCGCGCATCAAGGTCGGCATCTGAGTCCGTCCGCGAACAACGGTGGACCCGATAGGGTCTGGTGCAGTCGTCGGCCGCACTCAGCCGTACGACCGCAGATCTGACGAGGAGGCCATTGCCGCTGAGGGACATCAGACCCACCGGCAATGGCCTTCTTCGTATGCGCACGAGGAGAATTCCCATGAACAAGGGCGCGGACGCCACACACGGTGACCACAAGCGCGACGACGGCACGATTTCCGGGCGCTTCATGCTGAAGCTCTCCGGCGAGGCCTTCGCCGGCGGCGGAGGCCTCGGCGTCGACCCCGACGTCGTGCACAAGATCGCCCGCGAGATCGCCGCGGTCGTGCGCGACGGCGCGGAGATCGCGGTCGTCATCGGCGGCGGGAACTTCTTCCGTGGCGCCGAGCTCCAGCAGCGCGGCATGGACCGGGCGCGGTCCGACTACATGGGCATGCTCGGCACGGTCATGAACTGCCTTGCGCTGCAGGACTTCCTGGAGAAGGAAGGCATCGACTCACGCGTCCAGACCGCCATCACCATGGGTCAGGTCGCGGAGCCGTACATCCCGCTCCGTGCCGTGCGGCACCTGGAGAAGGGACGCGTCGTGATCTTCGGTGCCGGCATGGGCATGCCGTACTTCTCCACCGACACGACCGCGGCCCAGCGCGCCCTGGAGATCGACGCCGAGGCGCTGCTGATGGGGAAGAACGGCGTGGACGGGGTCTACGACTCCGACCCGAGGGCCAACCCCGACGCGGTGAAGTTCGACGCACTGGAGTACGGCGAGGTGATCGCCCGCGACCTCAAGGTCGCCGACGCCACCGCCATCACACTCTGCCGCGACAACCAGCTCCCCATCCTGGTCTTCGAGCTGACCGCGGAGGGCAATATCGCCCGCGCGGTCAAGGGTGAGAAGATCGGCACGCTGGTGAGCGACCGGAGCACCCGGGCCTGACGGCCCGAACGACGGAAACGGCCTGCCGGTCGGACACCGGGCAGGTGAGGACGCGACGCAGGATCCGCAGGGCCCGGTGATGCCGGGTCCGCTCAAGACACGCAGGAGCACGTGGTGATCGAAGAAATCCTCCTCGAGGCCGAGGAGAAGATGGAGAAGGCCGTCGTCGTGGCGAAAGAGGACTTCGCCGCGATCCGCACGGGCCGTGCGCACCCGGCGATGTTCAACAAGATCGTCGCGGACTACTACGGCGCGCTGACCCCGATCAACCAGCTGGCCTCCTTCTCGGTTCCCGAGCCGCGGATGGCCGTGGTGACCCCGTTCGACAAGACCGCGCTGCGCAACATCGAACAGGCGATCCGTGACTCCGACCTCGGCGTCAACCCGAGCAACGACGGCAACATCATCCGTGTGACGTTCCCCGAGCTCACGCAGGACCGCCGCAAGGAGTACATCAAGGTCGCCAAGACCAAGGCCGAGGACTCCAAGATCTCGATCCGCTCCATCCGCCGCAAGGCCAAGGAGTCGCTGGACAAGCTCGTCAAGGACAAGGAGTCCGGCGAGGACGAGGTCCGCCGCGCGGAGAAGGAGCTCGACGACACCACCGCGAAGTACGTCGCGCAGGTGGACGAGCTGCTCAAGCACAAGGAAGCCGAGCTGCTCGAAGTCTGATGAACGACTCTTCCTGGGGCGCCCCGCAGGGAGCCGGTTACCGGGGCGCGCCCGAGATGCGGGCCGCTCCGGCGGGTCCTGCATACGATGTGCACGGCGCCCAGCAGACTCGGCCCATGCCCATCGTGCCGGACGTTCCCGACGCAGGTAGAGACGCTGACGACAGCGACAACCGGAACGGGGACGCCGCGCGGGCCGGCGGCCCCCTGTTCCGTGACGAGAAGCCGCAGGAGCCCATGTCCACCCCGCTGCCGTCCCCGCCGCCCAAGAAGCGTGCGGGGCGTGATCTGCGCGCCGCCATAGGCGTCGGGGTCGCGCTCGGTGCCCTCGTCGCCGGCTCGCTCTTCGTCGTCAAGGCGGTCTTCGTCGGCGTGGTCGTGCTGGCGGTGGTGGTCGGTCTCTGGGAGCTCACCTCCCGGCTCAAGGAACGCAAGGGCATCAACGCCCCCCTCGTTCCACTCGCCGTCGGCGGCGCCGCGATGGTCGTCGCCGGCTATGCGCGGGAGGCGGAGGGCGCCTGGGTCGCCATGGCGCTCACGACCCTCGCGGTGCTCGTGTGGCGGATGACGGAGCCTCCCGAGGGTTACCTCAAGGACGTCACGGCGGGTGTGTTCGCCGTGTTCTACGTGCCGTTCCTGGCCACGTTCGTCGCGATGATGCTCACGGCGGACGACGGCGCGTGGCGTGTGCTGACCTTCCTCCTTCTGACCGTGGTCAGTGACACCGGCGCGTACGCCGTCGGCTGGCGCTTCGGCACGCACAAGCTGGCTCCCCGCATCAGCCCCGGCAAGACACGCGAGGGTCTGCTCGGCGCGGTCGGCTTCGCGATGGTGGCCGGTGCCCTGTGCATGGAGTTCCTCATCGACGGCGGGACCTGGTGGCAGGGCCTGCTGATGGGCCTCGCCGTCGCCGCCAGCGCCACGCTGGGCGACCTGGGCGAGTCCATGATCAAGCGGGACCTGGGGATCAAGGACATGGGCACGCTGCTCCCCGGCCACGGCGGCATCATGGACCGGCTGGACTCGCTGCTGCCGAGCGCCCCGGTCGTGTGGCTGCTGCTGGTGCTGTTCGTGGGGTCCGGCTGAGTCCTGCGCGTCGCGGATTCACCAAGGGGCGGGTCGTCCATCTGGACGGCCCGCCCCTTCGCCGTATGCCGACGCGTACCTCGTGCGATCGGTCACCGTGTCCGCGCACCCCTGGGCCGTCCGTGGGCCGTGATACCCCCGCCGGCCTGGGCCGGAGCGGGCCGCGCGTGTTCCTCCCGTCCAGCCCGGTCCCTCGGCGGACCTGAGTACCACGGCGTGTCTGCGACACTGGACGAACCATGCCTAAGCCCGGAGAACTCACTTTCGTCGCGCCCCGCGGAGCCAAGCTGCCGCCGCGGCACCTCGCCGACCTCACGCCCGACGAGCGCAAGGAAGCAGTCGCCGCCACCGGCGAGAAGCCCTTCCGTGCCAAGCAGCTGTCGCAGCACTACTTCACGCGGTTCGCGCACGACCCGGCGGAGTGGACCAACATCCCCGCCGCCTCGCGGGACAAGCTCGCCGAGGCGATGTTCCCCGAGCTGATGTCGGTCGTCCGCCACATCAGCTGCGACGACGACACCACCCGTAAGACGCTCTGGAAGCTGCACGACGGGACGCTCGTCGAGTCCGTCCTCATGCGGTATCCGGACCGGGTGACCATGTGCATCTCGTCCCAGGCCGGCTGCGGCATGAACTGCCCGTTCTGTGCGACCGGGCAGGCGGGACTCGACCGCAACCTGTCCACCGCCGAGATCGTGCACCAGATCGTGGACGGCATGCGCGCCCTGCGCGACGGCGAGGTCCCGGGCGGGCCGGCGCGGCTGTCCAACATCGTCTTCATGGGCATGGGCGAGCCGCTGGCCAACTACAAGCGCGTGGTCGGTGCGATCCGCCGGCTGACGGACCCGGAGCCGGACGGCCTCGGTCTCTCGCAGCGCGGGATCACCGTGTCCACGGTGGGTCTGGTGCCGGCGATGCTGCGCTTCGCCGACGAGGGCTTCAAGTGCCGCCTCGCGGTCTCCCTGCACGCCCCGGACGACGAACTGCGCGACACGCTCGTGCCCGTCAACACCCGCTGGAAGGTCCGTGAGGTCCTGGACGCCGCGTGGGAGTACGCGGAGAAGTCCGGCCGCCGTATCTCCATCGAGTACGCGCTGATCCGCGACATCAACGACCAGGCATGGCGCGGCGACCGGCTGGGCCGGCTGCTCAAGGGCAAGCGGGTCCACGTCAACCTCATCCCGCTGAACCCCACCCCGGGCTCGAAGTGGACCGCATCGCGTCCCGAGGACGAGAAGGCGTTCGTCGAGGCGATCGCCGCCCACGGCGTGCCGGTCACCGTCCGGGACACCCGCGGTCAGGAGATCGACGGGGCCTGCGGGCAGCTGGCGGCATCCGAGCGCTGAGGCGGTCCGGCCGACGGGCGCGATCCGGCCGGTCCGACGGGTTCCGGCCGGTGTAGCCTGGCCGGGAAATCAACTTCATATTCCGACAGGGGAGCGCCACAGCGCTGAGAGTGCGGCACCGATTAAAGGTCGGCCGCAGACCCTCTGAACCTCGCCCGGGTCATTCCGGGTAGGAAGTTCGGACCTTACTCAAGCTGTTGCGCCCTGCCCGCTCGCCGAGCGGGCAGGGCCGCGTCTCTTCCTGGTCATCTCCAGGAGGAATCAGATGAACACCACCACGAAGTACGTGGCGACGGCGCTCGCCGCCGCGCTCGGCATAGGCGCGCTCGCCGGCTGCGGCGGGGCCGACGACGAGTCCGCGGGCGGTGACGGTTCCAGGAGTTCCAAGACCGTCACGCTGGTCAGCCACGACTCGTTCAGCGCCTCGGACGAAGTCCTGAAGGCGTTCACCGAGGAGACCGGCTACAAGATCAAGGTACTCAAGAGCGGTGACGCCGGAGCGGCGCTCAACCAGGAGATCCTGACCAAGGGGTCCCCGCGGGGCGACGTGTTCTTCGGCGCCGACAACACGCTGCTCTCCCGTGCCCTCGACAACGGCCTGTTCACGCCGTACGAGGCGAAGGGCCTCGACCGTGTCGCCGCCGACACCCGGCTCGACGCCGAGAAGCACCGGGTCACGCCCGTCGACACCGGTGACATCTGCGTCAACTACGACAAGAAGTACTTCGCCGACAGGAAGCTCGAGCCGCCGAAGACCTTCGACGACCTGCTGAAGCCCGCGTACCGGAACCTCCTCGTCACCGAGAACGCCGCCACCTCCTCGCCCGGCCTCGGTTTCCTGCTGGGCACCGTCGCCGCCCACGGGGAGACCGGCTACGAGGACTACTGGAAGAAGCTGAAGGCCAACGGCGTCAAGGTCGTGGACGGCTGGGAGCAGGCATACAACGAGGAGTTCTCCGGCTCCGCGGGCGGCAGGAAGGCCAAGGCCGACCGCCCGCTCGTCGTCTCGTACGCCTCCAGCCCGCCCGTCGAGGTGCTGTACGCCGATCCGCAGCCCACCGAGGCCCCGACCGGTGTGGCCACCGGCACGTGCTTCCGCCAGATCGAGTTCGCCGGTCTGCTGGACGGCGCGAGGAACGAGGCGGGCGGCAAGGCGCTGCTGGACTTCCTGATCAGCAAGAAGTTCCAGGAGGACATGCCGCTGAACATGTTCGTGAACCCGGTCGTGAAGGACGCGAAGCTGCCGGAGCTGTTCACGAAGTTCGGTGCGACCGTCGACAAGCCGGCGACCCTGGCCCCGGAGGAGATCGCCGAGAACCGTGAGCAGTGGGTCCAGTCGTGGTCCTCGCTCGTCGTGAAGTAACCGCGCGGCCCTCGGGCAAGGGCGGGCGCACCGGCAAGGGTGACGCGCGCGGGAACGCGGTGCGGCTCGGCCTCATGGCCGTGCCCGTCGCGTTCTTCGCGCTGTTCTTCGCCTACCCGGTCGTCGCGATCGTCGGCCGGGGTCTGAAGGCGGACGGCCACTGGCAGTTCGGCCGGATCGGCACGGTGCTGAGCCGGCCGGACATCCTCGACGTCCTCTGGTTCACCACCTGGCAGGCCCTCGCCTCGACCGTGCTCACCCTGCTGATCGCGCTGCCCGGTGCCTATGTCCTCGCGCGGTTCGACTTCCCCGGCAAGCAGTTGCTGCGTGCCGTGGTGACCGTGCCGTTCGTCCTGCCGACGGTCGTGGTGGGTACGGCGTTCCTGGCGCTGCTGGGGCGTGGCGGGTTCCTCGACGAGCTCTGGGGCGTACGCCTCGACACCACGGTGTGGGCGATCCTGCTCGCCCATGTGTTCTTCAACTACGCGGTCGTCGTACGCACCGTGGGCGGACTCTGGTCCCAGCTCGACCCCCGCCAGGAGGAGGCCGCACGGGTCCTCGGGGCCGGCCGCCTCGCCGCCTGGCGGCGGGTGACCCTGCCCGCCCTGGCCCCGGCCGTCGCCGCCGCGGCGCTCATGGTCTTCCTCTTCACCTTCACCTCCTTCGGCGTCGTCCAGATCCTCGGCGGTCCGGCCTACTCCACGCTGGAGGTGGAGATCTACCGGCAGACCGCGCAGCTCCTCGACCTGCCGACGGCCGCCGTCCTGACCCTGGTGCAGTTCGCGGCGGTCGCCGGAATCCTCGCCGTCCACGCCTGGACGGTGCGGCGCCGGGAGACGGCGTTGAAGCTCGTCGACCCGGCGCAGACGTCCCGGCCTCCACGCGGTGCGGGGCAACGGGCGCTGCTCGGCGGCGTCCTGCTGACGGTGCTGCTGCTCATCCTGCTGCCGCTCGGCGTGCTGGTGGAACGTTCCCTGGACACCTCCGGCGGCTACGGATTCGGCTTCTACCGCGCGCTGCAGTCCGCGGACTCCAACGGCTCCACCTTCCTGGTGCCGCCGCTCGACGCCATCGGCAACTCCCTGCGCTACGCGCTGGTCGCGACACTCATCGCCCTCGTGATCGGCGGCCTGGCCGCCGCCGCGCTGACCAGGCGGCGCGCGGGACGGCTCGTACGAGGCTTCGACGCCCTGCTGATGCTGCCGCTCGGGGTGTCGGCGGTGACCGTCGGCTTCGGCTTCCTCATCACGCTCGACAAGCCGCCGCTCGACCTGCGCACCTCCTGGATCCTCGTGCCGCTCGCCCAGGCACTGGTGGGCGTCCCCTTCGTCGTACGCACCATGCTGCCCGTCCTGCGCGCGGTGGACGACCGGCTGCGTGAGGCCGCCGCGGTCCTCGGTGCCTCGCCGCTGCGGGCCTGGCGCGAGGTCGACCTGCCGCTGGTCCGGCGGGCGGTGCTGGTGGCCGCGGGGTTCGCCTTCGCCGTGTCGCTCGGTGAGTTCGGGGCGACCGTGTTCATCGCCCGCCCGGACAACCCCACGCTGCCCGTCGCGGTCGCCAGACTGCTGGGGCGCTCCGGAGAGCTCAACTACGGCCAGGCGATGGCACTCAGCACGATTCTGATGCTCGTCTGCGCGGTGTCGCTGCTCCTGCTCGAACGTATCCGCACCGACCGATCCGGGGAGTTCTGAAGATGCTGGCAGTGGAGTCGGCCACGGTCCGGTTCGGCCGGCGGACCGCCCTGGACGCGGTGGACCTGGAGGTCGCGGACCACGAGATCGTCTGTGTTCTGGGTCCCAGCGGCAGCGGAAAGTCGACGCTGCTGCGGGCCGTGGCCGGGCTGCAGCCCCTGGACGGCGGGCGGGTGTTCCTGGACGGTGTGGACCAGGCGTCCCTGCCCGTGCACCGTCGCGGGCTCGGCCTGATGTTCCAGGACCACCAGCTGTTCCCGCACCGGGACGTCGGCGCCAACGTCGCCTTCGGACTGCGGATGCACGGTGTCCCCCGCGCCGAGCGCGACCGCAGGGCCGGTGAACTCCTGGACATGGTCGGCCTGCCGGGAGCGGGCCGGCGAGCCGTCGCCGCGCTGTCCGGCGGCGAACAGCAGCGGGTGGCACTCGCCCGTGCCCTGGCGCCCCGGCCCAAGCTGCTGATGCTCGACGAACCGCTCGGCCAGCTGGACCGGAGCCTGCGCGAACGCCTCGTCGTCGAACTGCGCACCCTCTTCGGCCGGCTGGGCACCACGGTGCTCGCCGTGACCCACGACCAGGGCGAGGCCTTCGCGCTCGCCGACCGGGTCGTGGTCATGCGCGACGGCCGGATCGCTCAGCAGGGCACCCCGCTGGAGGTCTGGCAGCAGCCCGCGTCGGCCTTCGTCGCCCGTTTCCTCGGCTTCGACAACCTGGTGGACGCCACGGTCACCGGTTCGGCCGCCGACACGGTCTGGGGCAAGGTACCGGTGCCCGAGGACTCGTCCCAGGGCGAGTGCGAGCTGCTCGTGCGGCCGGGCGGTGTGCGGATCGGCGGCCCGAAGGAGGGCCTGCGCTGCACGGTGGGCGTCCGTACCTTCCGCGGCCACCATGTCACCGTCGCCCTGCACCCCGGAGACGGGCCGTCCCTGCAGGCGGAGTGCGGTCTGCGGGACACCCCGGAGGAGGGGGACGTCGTGGGCGTGACGTTCGACCCGGCGGAGACGGTGGTGCTTCCCCCGGCCGGCTGACGCAGGCAACGGCACACCGGCTGGCGGCGCCCGTCGGACCGTGGTGCCCTTGGAACCGGAAACATCCGGAAGGGGCAGGCACCATGACGCGGTCGGCGCGCGAGGGCATCGACATCACCCGTCGCGTCGCGGCGCCGCGGGAGCGGGTCTTCGAAGCCTGGACGGTCCCCGAGGACTTCGCCGCCTGGTACGGAGGCGACGCCGACGTGCCGCTCGACCGGGTGTCGATGGACGTCACGCCCGGCGGTGGGTGGAGCCTGGTCATCGTCGTACCCGGCGCGGAGATGCCCTTCCACGGCGTCTACCGGGAGGTGGCCGCCCCCGAGCGGCTCGTGTTCACGCTGAAGGACCGGAGCGCGCCCCCCGACGCGGAGGGCGAGACCGTCACGGTGACCTTCACCGAGAAGAGCCGGAAGTCCACCGAGATGGCCTTCCGGCAGCGCGGCGGCAACCTCACGCCCGAGCAGTACGCCGCGGCCGAGGACGGCTGGGAGGCGTTCTTCGACGCCCTCGACGCGCGGCTCGCCGCCCGCTGAGTCCGTCCCGCCCGGTCAGCCCGTCAGCCGGGCGAGCGCCGGGGCCGCCTCCTCCACCGTGTCGACGAGTGCGATACGGGACTCCATCGCCCGGCCCGCCGCCAGTGCGCCGAGCAGCGGCCAGGCGGGGAGTTTCTCGGTCCAGTGCGCGCGGTTCACCAGCACCATCGGGGTGGGCGCGGACCGGGACTCGTAGTAGTTCGGCGTCGCGTTGTCGAAGATCTCCTGCACGGTGCCCGCCGCACCCGGCAGGAAGATCACCCCGGCGGTCGAGCGGGCCAGCAGCCCGTCCTCGCGCACGGCGTTCGCGAAGTACTTGGCGATGTGGTCCGCGAAGGCGTTCGGAGGCTCGTGGCCGTAGAACCAGGTGGGGATCGCGACCGAGGACCCTCCCTCGGGCCAGCGCTCCCGTACGGCGAAGGCGGCGCCCACCCAGTCGGTGACGGACGGGCTGAACGACGGTGTGGCCGCGAGGAGTTCGCATGCCTTGAGCAGCATCGCGTCGGAGTGCGGAGCCGCGTACGCGCCGAGGTTGGCGGCCTCCATGGCGCCGGGACCGCCGCCCGTCGCCACGGTCAGACCACTGCGGGTCAGCTCCCTGCCGAGCATCGCCGCCCCGTGGTACGCCTCGGAGCCGCGGGCCAGTGCGTGGCCGCCCATCACACCCACCACCTCTGCCCCGGTGAGGTGTTCGTCCAGGGCGTCGGAGACCGCGTCGTCGTGGAGCGCCCGCAGCATCGACGCGAAGACGTCGCCGTTCGACTTGGTCAGCTGGAACCAGTCGTACGCCCGCGCGTCGGGGGTCGCCGCGTAACCGCCCTTCGCCAGACCCTCGTACAGGGCCTCCGGGGTGTAGAGCAGCCCGCGGTACGGGTCGAAGGGAAGCCCGGGGACCGGCGGGAAGACGAAGGCACCGTCCGCGCGTATCTTCGCCTCGGCGCGGGGTTCCATGCGGCAGCCGAGGAAGACGGCGCCCCGGGCGCCGGTCGTGAGCAGTGCGTCGCCCCGCTCCGTCAGGTCGACTGACTGGACACGGTGGTTGGCCAGCGTTCCGCCCGCGACCGCCCTGTCGAATGCGTCGAGCGTCTCTATCTCGACGCCTGGTGCGTAGGTGTTCTCGTCCGGATTCTCCACGCCGTCATGCTACGTACCGCCCCCGCTGCGGGTGTCACCCCGTCAGAGGCAGTGCCGCCAGCTCCGCGATCGCCCAGGTCAGCGGGACGAAGACGACCAGCAGCACCAGCGCCCGCAGGATGGCGGCGGTGCGGAGCGCGGAGGCCGGGGCCCCCAGCCGAAGCAGGGTACCGGCCGTGCGGGCACGGGCCTGCCTGGCCTCCAGGGCGGTGGTCAGCAGGGTCGCGGTGGTGCAGCCGAGGACGAGGACGGCGCCGAGCGCGGTGAGCGGGCCGAAGGGGCGGGGGCCGCCGGTCCAGAGCACGGAGGCGGCGATCACCCCGGACAGCACCGCGCAGACGATACCGAGCGGACGGCCGATCCGGGACGCCTCGTCCATCAGGACGCGGCCCGCCAGCAGCCGTACGGCTCCGGGGCGTACGGCCTGGAGCAGCCGCCCGCACAGATGGGTGAGGCCGGGCCCCGCCATGGCCAGGCCGATCGCGGTGAGCGTCCAGCCCGCGAGGACGGCGGCGGGGGTGGAGTCCAGCCTGCCGGGCAGCGGGAAGGGGTTGCCCGCGGAGCCGCGGCTCGCGTACGCCTCGACCGCGAGTCCGGCCGCGGTGAGTGCGACTCCCCAGGGCAGCCCCGTCGGCGCCGGCGCGGGCGCCAGATCGTCCTCGGCCTCCTGGGCGTCGGTCGGCGCCACCGGCCTGGAGCGAAGCGCGAGCCCGCCGGCCGCCGACGCGGTCAGCGGTACCAGCGCCAGCAGCGTCAGAGCCGCGGCGAGCGGCAGCGGGGTGCCGGCGCCCAGGAACTCGGCCGCCCCGCCGTCGAACGGAAGGCCGGTCAGATCGCCGCGCAGATGGAGGAAGACGAGCAGCGCCACCATCGACCCCAGGGTGGTGGACACCGCCGTCGAGATCGCCGCCAGAAGGGCGAGCCGGGCGGGGCCGAGCCCCGAGGCGAAGAGCCCGGGCCGCGGACGGGTACTCGGGTCCGTACGGGCGACCGCCACCGCGAACTGCACGGTCGCGGCGAGCGGGACGGCGCACCACAGCAGCCGCAGCACGGAGCTCGACGCGTGCGCCGGGTGCCCGGAGGCGTATCCCAGGGTGCACAGGAGCAGGAAGCCCACCCCGGCCGACGCGGCGGCGAGGAGCAGACGCCGCATCAGGACCAGGGGGTGCGAGCCGCGGGTCAGACGGAGAGCGAGCACGCCGAGCGGCCTTCCGTATCGGACGCGGCGGGCAGGGAGACGTTCGTGACGCGGCGGCCGTCCAGCATGCCGACCACACGGTCGGCGAGTGCGGCGACCTCCGCGTCATGCGTGGCGAGTACGACGGTGATCCCGTGGGACCGTGCCGCCGTGGTGAGAGTGCGCAACAGCTGTGTGCGCTCGGTGTGGTGCAGCGTCGCGGTCGGCTCGTCCGCGAAGATCACGGACGGCGACCCGGTCAGCGCGCGGGCCACGGAGATCCTCTGACGCTGGGACTGGAGCAGCGTGTGGGGCCGTTTCCTGGCGAGCGGACCGATGTCCAGGCGCTCCAGCCACTCGGTGGCGGCCTTCTTCGCCGCCCGGTGGGAGACGCCCCGCAGCAGCAGCGGCAGGGCGGCGTTCTCCCAGGTGCTGAGCTCGGGCACGAGCTGCGGTTCCGCCGCGATCCAGCCGAATCTGTCCCGGCGGAGCTGCTCACGCAGCCGGGGGCCCATGGTGTGCACGGGCACGCTGTTGAACCAGACCTCGCCCTGCTGGGGCACCAGCTGGCCGGAGAGACAGTTCAGCAGTGTCGTCTTGCCGCACCCGCGGCGCCCGGTGACGGCGAGGACCTCGCCGTCGCGGACGCCGAGCGATACACCGCTGAGCCCCGGAGATCCGTTGTAGGAGTGGTGCAGGGAACGTGCCCAGATCACGTCGTTGTCGGGCGGGGCCACCATGGCGTACACCTCGGTTCGGATCAGATTTCCCATTCCCCCGTATGGGGGAACGAAGGCAAGGCCGATCGGTCACTCGGCACGCTAGGCAGCCGGACCGGGGTGTCGGGACAGCACACGGCCCGGATGCACCCCTTCTCACTCGAACGGGTGCATCCGGGCCATGTAGAACGTATGAAATGCCTTTCCGGGCGGTGTTTTCCGGCGCTCGGGGCGCCGGTCAGAGCTTCGCCCAGGCCTCCGTCAGCACACCGCGCAGGATGCCCTCGATCTCGTCGAAGGTCGACTGGTCGGAGATCAGCGGAGGCGCGAGCTGGACGACCGGGTCGCCGCGGTCGTCGGCCCGGCAGTAGAGGCCGTTCTCGTACAGGGCCTTGGAGAGGAAGCCGTAGAGGACGCGCTCGGTCTCCTCGTCGGTGAACGTCTCCTTGGTGGCCTTGTCCTTCACCAGCTCGATGCCGTAGAAGAAGCCGTTGCCGCGCACGTCGCCGACGATGGGCAGGTCGTGCAGCTTCCGCAGCGTCGTCAGGAACGCGTGCTCGTTGTCCAGGACGTGCTGGTTGAGGCCTTCACGCTCGAAGATGTCGAGGTTGGCGAGAGCGACCGCGGCGGACACCGGGTGGCCGCCGAAGGTGTAGCCGTGCAGGAAGGTGTTGTCACCCTCGTAGAACGGCTCGGCCAGGCGGTCGGAGACGATGCAGGCGCCGATGGGGGAGTAGCCCGAGGTCATGCCCTTGGCGCAGGTGATCATGTCCGGTACGTAACCGAACTTGTCGCAGGCGAACATCGTGCCGAGGCGGCCGAACGCGCAGATGACCTCGTCGGAGACGAGCAGCACGTCGTGCCGGTCGCAGATCTCCCGCACCCGCTGGAAGTAGCCGGGCGGCGGCGGGAAGCAGCCGCCGGCGTTCTGCACGGGCTCCAGGAAGACGGCCGCGACGGTGTCCGCGCCCTCGAAGAGGATCTCCTGCTCGATCTGGTCGGCGGCCCAGCGGCCGAACGCCTCCGGGTCGTCGCCGAAGAGCGGTGCGCGGTAGATGTTGGTGTTAGGCACCTTGCGCGCGCCGGGTACCAGCGGCTCGAACGGGGCCTTGAGCGCGGGCAGTCCGGTGATCGACAGGGCGCCCTGAGGGGTGCCGTGATAGGCGACGGCGCGTGAGATGACCTTGTACTTGGTCGGCTTGCCCTTGAGCTTGAAGTACTGCTTGGCGAGCTTCCAGGCCGTCTCGACGGCCTCGCCGCCGCCGGTGGTGAAGAAGACCTTGTTGAGGTCGCCCGGGGCGTGGTGGGCGAGCCGCTCGGCGAGCTCGACGGCCTTGGGGTGGGCGTAGGACCACACCGGGAAGAAGGCCAGCTCCTGCGCCTGCTTGTACGCCGTCTCGGCGAGCTCGTGACGGCCGTGTCCGGCGTTGACCACGAAGAGGCCGGAGAGGCCGTCGAGGTAGCGCTTGCCCTTGTCGTCGTAGATGTAGGTGCCTTCGCCACGCACGATGGTGGGAACGGGCGCGTTCTCGTAGTCCGACATGCGGGTGAAATGCATCCACAGGTGGTCGTACGCGGTGCGGCTGAGGTCCTTGCTCACGGCTATCGGGTTCCCCACATATAGGTCTGCTTCTTGAGCTTGAGGTAGACGAAGCTCTCGGTGGAGCGCACCCCGGGGATGGCCCGGATGCGTTTGTTGATCGTCTCCAGCAGGTGGTCGTCGTCCTCGCAGACGATCTCCACCATCAGGTCGAAGGAGCCCGCGGTCATCACCACGTACTCGCACTCGTCCATGGCCGCCAGGGCCTCGGCCACCGGGTCGAGGTCGCCCGCGACGTTGATGCCCACCATCGCCTGGCGCCGCAGTCCCACGGTGAGGGGGTCCGTGACGGCGACGATCTGCATCACGCCCTGGTCCAGCAGCTTCTGGACGCGCTGGCGCACGGCGGCCTCGGAGAGGCCAACGGCCTTGCCGATCGCGGCGTACGGCCGACGGCCGTCCTCCTGGAGCTGCTCGATGATCGCGAGGGACACGGCATCGACGGCTGGTGTCGATCCGTTCCCGGTCCTGGAGTCTGCGCTGCGACTGGCCACAACCCCACTTTGCACCGCGCCTCGTCTGTCTGGCAAGCCTGAATCGATGAAATTCGTTGTCTGGGACTCCCGATCGCACTGAATCCGAAGTTCGCGGCGGGTGGGTATGTCGAAAGCGTCACCCAACGGTTTAGGGTGGAAGTCTCACCCATCGGACAGCCGACAGGAGGGGTGGTTGTGACCACCGAGGTGCGCCGTCTGCGCAACTACATCAACGGAGAGTTCCGGGACGCCGCGGACGGGCGGACCATCGACGTGGTCAACCCGGTGACGGAAGAGGTCTACGCGACCTCCCCGCTCTCCGGACAGGCCGACGTCGACGCCGCCATGACCGCCGCGGCCGCCGCGTTCCCCGCGTGGCGTGACGTGACGCCCGCCGAGCGCCAGAAGGCACTGCTGAAGATCGCGGACGCCTTCGAGGAGCGTGCGGAGGACCTCATCGCGGCCGAGTCCGAGAACACCGGCAAGCCGCTGGAGCTCACCCGCACCGAAGAGATCCCTCCGATGGTGGACCAGATCCGCTTCTTCGCGGGCGCCGCCCGGCTGCTGGAGGGCCGCTCGGCCGGCGAGTACATGGAGGGACTCACATCCATCGTCCGCCGCGAGCCCGTGGGTGTCTGCGCCCAGGTCGCGCCGTGGAACTACCCGATGATGATGGCCGTGTGGAAGTTCGCCCCGGCGCTGGCCGCGGGCAACACCGTCGTCATCAAGCCGTCCGACACCACTCCGGCGTCGACCGTGCTGATCGCCGAGATCATCGGGCAGATCCTGCCCAAGGGCGTCTTCAACGTCATCTGCGGTGACCGCGAGACCGGCCGCGCGATGGTCGAGCACCCGACCCCGGCGATGGCCTCGATCACCGGCTCCGTACGGGCCGGTATGCAGGTCGCCGAGTCCGCGGCCAAGGACGTCAAGCGCGTCCACCTGGAGCTCGGCGGCAAGGCGCCCGTCGTCGTGTTCGAGGACACCGACATCGCCAAGGCCGTCGAGGGCATCTCCGTCGCGGGCTACTTCAACGCCGGCCAGGACTGCACGGCCGCGACCCGTGTCATGGTCCACGAGTCCATCCACGACGAGTTCGTCACCGCGCTCGCCAAGGCTGCGGCCGACACGAAGACCGGTCTGCCGGACGACGAGGACGTGCTGTACGGCCCGCTCAACAACGCCAACCAGCTGGCGCAGGTCAGCGGGTTCATCGAGCGGCTCCCCGCGCACGCCAAGGTCGAGGCGGGTGGCCACCGGGTCGGCGACAAGGGCTACTTCTACGCCCCGACCGTCGTCTCCGGCCTCCGGCAGGACGACGAGATCGTCCAGCACGAGGTCTTCGGGCCCGTCATCACCGTCCAGTCCTTCACGGACGAGGCCCAGGCCGTGGAGTACGCCAACGGCGTCGAGTACGCGCTGGCCTCCTCGGTGTGGACCAAGGACCACTCCCGCGCGATGCGGATGTCCAAGAAGCTCGACTTCGGCTGTGTGTGGATCAACACCCACATCCCGCTCGTCGCCGAGATGCCGCACGGCGGGTTCAAGAAGTCGGGCTACGGCAAGGACCTCTCCGCGTACGGGTTCGAGGACTACACCCGCATCAAGCACGTCATGACGTCGCTCGACGACTGACCCGCGCACAGCGGCGACCACGGCCCCGGGCCCTGCCCGGGGCCGTTGGCGTGTCCCCTGATCTGCGGGCCGATCCGGGACATCCCCTTCCGGTGGGCCGTCGTCGACATGTTCTTCGAGGTCTTCGGCGTCATCCCGCTCCTCGTCGTCCGGCGCATGATCAAGCAGCTGGTGGCGATGGGTGACGTGCCCGTCGCCGTGCCCGCCTCATTCGCCGTCCGCGCTTACGGCTTGCGGCCCACCGCGCCGAACTGGGCCACCTCGGGGGTCCGCGCGGTCGGACCGGACCGCCAGCGGGAGCAGGACACGATGCCCGGTTCCAGGACGTCCAGGCCGTCGAGGAACGAGGCGAACTCCGAGCGGCTGCGGGCGGTGATCGGCGGGGTGGCGTTCTCGTTCCAGAAGCGCATCGCGGTCTCGTTGCCCGCGCCGCCCAGTTCCAGCGTCGGATGGGTGAGTACCAGGTGGCTCCCCGACGGCAGCGGGTCCATCAGCGTCCTCACGATGCTCCGCGCCTCCTCCGTGTCCAGGACGAAGTTGAGGATGCCCAGCATCATCACGGCGACCGGGCGCCGGAGGTCCAGGGTCCGGCCGGCCGCGCGCAGGATCCGCTCCGGATCCCGGGCGTCCGCTTCGATGTACCCGGTAGCGCCCTCGGGCGAGCTGGTGAGCAGGGAACGGGCGTGCGCCAGGACGATCGGGTCGTTGTCGACATAGACGACGCGGGCGTCGGGCGCCGTGTGCTGGGCGACCTCGTGGGTGTTGTCCGCAGTGGGCAGCCCCGTGCCGATGTCCAGGAACTGGCCGATCCCCGTGTCACCGGCCAGATGACGCACCGCCCGGCCGAGGAACGCCCGGTCGGCGCGGGCGACTTCGCCGATGCTCGGATACATGCCGGTGACCCGGTCGCCCACCACGCGGTCGACGGGGTAGTGGTCCCCGCCGCCCAGCCAGTAGTTCCACACCCGGGCGTTGTGGGCGATGTCGGTACGGACACGGGAGGGTGCGGTACGAGGGCCGGGCTCGGTCACGTCTGCTCCAGAGATCACGGGCGGTACGGACCGCCCATGATGCCGGTACCGATCAAGAGGCGCCACGGGAGCGGGAGTTGGCCAACTGCGCCCGGAGCGCGTCGATCCGGTTGGTGGTGATCGAGTCGACGCCGTACGCCAGCAGCCGGCGCATCGTGCGCCGGGTGTCCACCGTCCAGGCCGAGACCAGCAGCCCGTCGGCGTGGACGCGGCCCGTCAGCTCGCGGCTCAGCAGCCCGAAACGGTAGTTCAGCCAGCGCGGACGCACCGCTTCGAGCAGTACGGCACGCGGAGGGGCGAGCGTCGTCCAGGTCAGTGCGATCTCGGCGGACGGATCGGCAGCGCGCACCCTCAGCATCGCGTGCGTGTCCGCGCAGTAGTACACGCGCTCCCGCGCCCCGCACTCCCGCACCACGCCGACGATCTCCCGCACCGACGCGTCGGTCGCGCCGGGCAGGTCGAGCATGATCCGGCGGTCGCCGGCGGCGGACAGTGCCTCACGCAGGGTCGGCACCCCGCCGCCGCTCCTCTCCAGCAACTCCCGCCGGTCCAGCCGGTCGAGGCGGACGTCGTGGCCCCACAGGCGTTCCAGCGTGGAGTCGTGGAGCAGCACGGGCACCCTGTCCCGTGTGACGCGGACATCGATCTCGACCGCGTCCGCGCCCTGTTCCACGGCGGACCGGATCGAGGGCAGGGTGTTCTCGCGGGCACGGTAGGGATCGCCGCGGTGTGCCACGGCGGTGACGGTGGTGGTCATGGAGCCATTGTGACCGCCTGGGTCAGCGGCCGGGAGCCTCCAGCCAGTTCGTCGTGTACGTGTCGATCTCGGCGGCCAGCGTCCGCTTGCCGGCCGGGTCCAGGAACGAGGCCTCCACGGCGTTCTTCGCCAGGCCGGCCAGCCCGCGCTCGTCCAGGCCGAGCAGGCGGGCCGCCACCCCGTACTCGTTGTTGAGGTCGGTGCCGAACATCGGCGGGTCGTCGCTGTTGACCGTGACGAGGACGCCGGCCTCCACCATCTCCCTCATCGGGTGCCGGTCGAGGTCGGCGACCGCGCGGGTGGCGATGTTCGACGTAGGACAGACCTCGAGGGCGATGCGGTGCTCGGCGAGATGGGCCAGCAGCTTCGGGTCCTGGGTTGAGCTGGTGCCGTGGCCGATGCGCTCCGCGCGGAGCGCGGTGAGCGCGTCCCAGACGGTCTGCGGGCCCGTGGTCTCTCCGGCGTGCGGGACGGAGTGCAGACCCTCCGCGACGGCGCGGTCGAAGTAGGGCTTGAACTGCGGACGGTCCACGCCGACCTCGGGCCCGCCGAGTCCGAAGGAGACCAGCCCCTCGGGCCGCAGGTCCACGGCGAGCCGGGTGGTCTCCTCGGCCGCCTCGAGACCGGCCTCGCCCGGAATGTCGAAGCACCAGCGCAGGACGACGCCGAGCTCGGCCTCGGCGGCCTTGCGGGCGTCCTCGATGGCCTCCATGAAGCCCTGCTCGGGGATCCCCCGGCGGGTCGAGCTGAACGGGGTGACGGTCAGTTCCGCGTACCGGATGTTCTGCCGCGCCATGTCCCGGGCGACCTCGAAGGTCAGCAGACGGACGTCCTCGGGGGTGCGGACCAGGTCCACCACCGAGAGATAGACGTCGATGAAGTGCCCGAAGTCGGTGAAGGTGAAGAAGTCCGACAGTGCCTCGGGGTCCGTGGGGACCTTGGAGTCGGGGTGGTGTGCCGCCAGTTCGGCCACGATGCGGGGCGAAGCCGACCCGACGTGGTGGACGTGGAGCTCGGCCTTGGGCAGCCCCGCGATGAAGGGGTGCAGATCGCTCATCGGATACTCCCGGATCTCTGATTTCGGCCGGGTGCACCGGCTGCACCGATCATCGTAGGCGGGGCCCTGCGGCCGGAGACCGGGCCGTAGCATGGCGGGACCACGATGGGGGAGGCCCATGTCAGACAACACACAGCAGCCCGGGGGCGAGGGCGCGCCGCGCGATCCGTGGGCTCCGCCGGACAACAGGGTCGACCTGGGCAAGCAGCCCATGGACGCCGTCCCGCCCGCGGTGCACAACCAGCCCACGGTCACGTCCATGCCGAGCCCCGACTCGGGCAACGGGCCCATACCCGGACCCACCGGGGCTTTCGGCCCGCAGCAGCCGCCCGTGCCCGCGCCGCCGGTCGGGCCGAACGGACCCGGGCAGCCCGGCTACCCGTCCGCGCCCGCCGCGCCCTCGGCGTCGTACGGTTACCCGTCCGAGCCCGCCGCACCCGCCGCGTCCTACGGTTACCCGTCCGCGCCCGCCGCGCCCTCGGCGTCGTACGGCTACCCGGGATACCCGGGCTACGGCGGCCAGCAGCCCTGGGGTCCGGCGCCCGCGAACGGGCTGGGCATCGCCGCGATGGTCCTCGGCATCATCGCGGTGGTCGGCTTCTGCATGTACGGGCTCGGAGTCGTCCTGGGCGTCCTCGCCCTGATCTTCGGCATCATCGGCCGGGGCCGAGCCAGGCGGGGTGAGGCGAGCAACGGGGGCATGGCGCTCGCCGGGATCATCCTGGGGTCGATCGGAATCGTCATCAGCGCGGTCTTCCTGGGATTCATCATCTGGGCCATCGCCAACGACGAATCGGGAAGCGGCTACGACTACGACGATCCCTACTCCACGTCACTGGTCGTCGGCACCTCCCGCTGACCAGCGGTGAACGGCCGCCTGTGGCCGGGTCCGGGACGTACCTCCCGGACCCGGCCGCACGCCGTGTCACCCCGCGCGCAGCCGCGCACGCGCCTCCATGAGCGCGAAGCCCAGCAGATTGAGCCCACGCCACGAAGCCGGGTCCGCGGTGCGGGGATCGTCCTTGGTGAGCCCGATGCCCCATATCCGGTCCATCGGACTGGCCTCGACGAGCACGCGCTCCCCGGTGCCCAGCAAGTACCCACGCAGCGCCGGGTCCTGCCCGAACTTGTGGACGCTGCCCGCGACGACCAGGGCGAACCGCTCCCGTGCCCATAGGCCGTCGTCGAACCCCCTGACCAGCCGGCCCACCTCCTTCGCCGCGGCGGGACTGCCCGCCGCCACGGCCCGCGCCTCGGCCTCCGCGTCCCCGAACAGCCGCGCCTTGCCGGCCATCATCCAGTGCTCGGCCGAGGCGTAGGTCACCGAATCGACGGTGAACGGCGCCGGCCACCACTGGCTGAGGCAGCTCTCCCCGAGCCTGCCGTCCACGCGGGGCCGGTGCCCCCAGAACGGCAGGTACTTCAGGCTCTCCCCGCGTGCCGTACGCGCCAGGAGGAGGTCCATGTGTTCCTGTCCCATGGCAGCCGAGTCTGGCATCCGCCACTGACAGTCAGTACAGGGATTTCCGTACACGCGAGACACTTCGTCGACAGATTCCGTTGCGTAACCAAAAGGAAACAACGGAATCACTTGTTGGTAGAGGTCTGCTCTGTCAGGATCGGCACTCAATTCGACGAGAAGCTACGCCGGCCCTGGTCACGGCGCAGCGGAGGAGAACGTCATGGGCAAGGGCTTCCAGCCGCAGGACCGCTTCGCCGGGGGTGCGCAGTACATCGGCGGACGGCTGCGCCACGGCACCTCGGGTTGCCATCAGGACGTGGTCGACCCCGCCACGGGCAGCACGGTCCTGCGCTACGAACTGGCGGGCACCGACGACGTCGACGCCGCCGTGGCGGCCGCCCGTGAGGCGTTCCCCGGCTGGTCGGGGCTCACCCCCGCCGAACGGTCCGAGGCGCTGCACCGCTTCGCCGCCGTACTCGCCGAGCGGGCGGAGGACCTCGCGTACGCCGAGTCCCTGCAGTGCGGCAAGCCCGTCAAGCTGTCCGCCGGGTTCGACGTCCCCGGCACCGTCGACAACGCCTCGTTCTTCGCCGGTGCCGCCCGTCACCTCGAAGGGAAGGCGGCCGCCGAGTACAGCGGCGACCACACCTCCTGCGTACGCCGTGAGGCCCTCGGGGTCATCGGCTCGATCGCTCCCTGGAACTACCCGCTCCAGATGGCGGCCTGGAAGATCCTCCCGGCCGTCGCCGCGGGCAACACCATCGTGCTGAAGCCCGCCGAGATCACGCCGCTGACCTCGCTGATGTTCGCCCAGGCGGCCACGGAGGCCGGCATCCCCGACGGGGTGATCAACATCGTCTCCGGTGCCGGGAGGGACGCGGGCGAGCACCTCGTGAGCCACCCCGACGTCGTGATGACCTCCTTCACCGGATCCACCGCCGTCGGCAAGCGGGTCGCCGCGCTGGCCACCGCCACCGTCAAGCGCCTGCACCTGGAGCTCGGCGGCAAGGCGCCGTTCCTCGTGTTCGACGACGCCGATCTCGACGCCGCGGTCAACGGAGCGGTCGCCGGAGCCCTGATCAACACGGGCCAGGACTGCACGGCGGCCACCCGCGCCTACGTCCAGCGCCCCCTCTACGACGCGTTCGTGCGCGGGGTCGCCGCCCTGATGGAGACCGTGCGCCTCGGCGACCCCTTCGAGCCGTCGACCGATCTCGGACCGCTGATCAGCCGTCAGCAGCGCGACCGCGTCGCGGGCTTCGTCGACAGGGCCCGCGCCTACGCCACCGTCGTCACCGGCGGTGAGGCGCCCGGCGGCGAACTCGCCGCCGGCGCCTACTACCTGCCGACCCTGATCACCGGCGCCGCCCAGGACAGCGAGGTCGTCACCTCGGAGATCTTCGGTCCCGTCCTGGTCGTGCTGCCCTTCGACACCGACGACGAGGGAATCCGCCTCGCCAACGACACCCCGTACGGACTGGCCGCCTCCGCCTGGAGCACCGGTCTGTACCGGGCCAACCGCGCCACCCGTGAGCTCAGGGCGGGCTGCGTGTGGATCAACGACCACATCCCGATCATCAGCGAGATGCCGCACGGCGGATACAGGGCCAGCGGCTTCGGCAAGGACATGTCGTCGTACTCGTTCGAGGAGTACACGCAGGTCAAGCACGTCATGTACGACAACACCGCGGTGGCCCGGAAGGACTGGCACCGCACCGTCTTCGGGGACCGATAGCAGCGGCCGCCGCCCGGCGGCCCCACCCACCCGGAAGGGCACACGCGTATGGAGCAGTACGAGCCCGAGCGCCTCTCCGCGCCGCAGCTGGCCGCCATGAGGCGCAGCCTCACCCATGGCAGGGGCGCCCTCACCCGCCGTTCGCTTCTCCGGGCGTCGGGCATGGGAGCCCTCGCGCTCGGCGGCCTCGGAGCGCTGAGCGCCTGCGGCATCCCGCCCGCGAAGCGGGAGGGGGACACCGCGGCCTCCGACGACCACTCGGCAGCGGAGAAGCAGATCAACTTCTCCAACTGGACCGAGTACATGGACGTCAGCGAGGACGAGAAGAGCCGTCCGACCCTCGACGCGTTCACGAAACGCACCGGGATCAAGGTCAAGTACACCGAGGACATCAACGACAACGTCGAGTTCTTCGGGAAGATCAAGCCGCAGCTCGCCGCGGGCCAGGACACCGGACGCGACCTCGTCATCGTGACGGACTGGCTGGCCGCCCGCATCATCCGGCTCGGCTGGGCACAGAAGCTCGACCAGGCGAACCTGCCGCACGCCTTCGCCAACCTCTCGTCCCAGTTCCGTACGCCCGACTGGGACCCGGGAAGGGCCTACTCCTATCCGTGGACCGGTATCCCGACCGTCATCGCCTACAACGAGAAGGCGACCGGCGGCCGGAAGGTCGATTCCGTCACCCAGCTGCTCGACGACCCGAAACTGAAGGGGAAGGTCTCCTTCCTCTCCGAGATGCGCGACTCGGTCGGCATGACGCTCCTCGACATGGGCAAGGACCCCGGGTCTTTCACCGACGCCGACTTCGACGCGGCCGTCGGCCGGATGCAGAAGGGCGTCGACACGAAGCAGATACGCCGCTTCACCGGCAACGACTACACCGCGGACCTGAGCAAGGGCGACATCGCGGCCTGCGTGGCCTGGGCGGGAGACATCATCCAGCTCCAGGCCGACAACCCCGCGATCAAGTTCTCGATCCCGTCCGCCGGCTACATCACCTCGAGCGACAACATGCTGGTCCCGGCCAGGGCACGGCACAAGACCAACGCCGAGAAGCTCATGGACTACTACTACGAACCCCCCGTCGCCGCCCAGCTCGCCGCCTACATCAACTACGTCTGCCCCGTGGACGGGGTCGCCGGGGAGCTCGCGAAGATCGACGAGTCGATGGCGTCCAACACGCTGATCCTCCCCGACAGGGCGATGGCCGCGAAGTCGCGGGCGTTCCGTTCCCTCAGTGCCGAGGAAGAGACGGCGTACGAGGAGAAGTTCGCCAAGCTCATCGGCGCCTGACCTGCCCGTCCCCTTCCCGTTCCCCTCCGACACCACTGGGACCGCGACCCATGACACAGCAGCAGACAGAGGGCGGCGACGTCCGTCTCACCGGGATCAGCAAGACCTACGGCTCCTTCACCGCAGTGCACCCCCTCGACCTCACCGTCCCGCAGGGCTCCTTCTTCGCGCTGCTCGGCGCGTCCGGCTGCGGCAAGACCACCACCCTGCGCATCATCGCGGGCCTGGAGGACACCACCACCGGCACGGTCTCGCTCGGCGGCCGGGACATCACGGACCTGCCCCCGTACAAGCGGCCGGTCAACACCGTCTTCCAGAGCTACGCCCTGTTCCCGCACCTCGACGTCAGCGAGAACATCGCCTTCGGGCTGCGCCGCCGCGGCATCAGGTCCGTCGGCAAGCAGGTCGGCGAGATGCTCGACCTCGTCCAGCTCGGCGACTTCGCCCGACGCAAGCCGCACCAGCTGTCCGGCGGCCAGCAGCAGCGCGTCGCCGTGGCCCGCGCGCTCATCAACCACCCCCAGGTGCTCCTCCTCGACGAGCCGCTCGGCGCCCTCGACCTCAAGCTGCGACGTCAGATGCAGCTCGAACTCAAGCGGATCCAGACCGAGGTCGGCATCACCTTCGTCCACGTCACCCACGACCAGGAGGAGGCCATGACCATGGCCGACACCGTCGCGGTGATGAACGGCGGCCGGGTCGAACAGCTCGGCGCCCCCGCCGAGCTGTACGAGAACCCCCGGACCACCTTCGTGGCGAACTTCCTCGGCACCTCCAACCTCATCGAGGGGCGGATCGTCTCCACGGGTACGGACGTCGTCGTCGCGGCCGGCGGCGGGAAGCTCAGGCTGCCCGGCGGGCGGTGTCCGTCCTCCGCGGAGAGCGGGGGCAAGGTCCTCGTCGGCGTGCGCCCCGAGAAGATCTCCCTCACCCACACCGATGACGCGGCCGCGATACCCGACGGCCGCAACCGGGTCGCCGGCCGCATCACCGACTCCAGCTTCATCGGCGTCTCCACGCAGTACGTCGTCGAGAGCCCGGCCGGCACGGCGCTCCAGGTCTACGAGCAGAACATCGAGCGCGACGGCAGGCTCGTACCCGGGGCCGAGGTCGTCCTGCACTGGAACCCCGAGCACACCTTCGGACTCGACGCGGCCCAGCACATCCACGCCGGCGCCGAAGCCCTCGAGGAAGCGGCGTGAGCGCCACCGAGGCGCCACCGGCGCCCCCCGAGAAGCCCGACGTACGCAAGCCGTCCGCCCGCAGGCGGCTCGTCCCGTACTGGCTGCTGCTCCCCGGCATCCTGTGGCTGCTCGTCTTCTTCGCGCTGCCGATGGTCTACCAGGCGTCGACCTCCGTACAGACCGGATCCCTGGAGAAGGGCTTCGAGGTCACCTGGCACTTCCGGACCTACTGGGACGCACTCGCCGAGTACTACCCGCAGTTCGTCCGTTCCCTGCTGTACGCGGGCACCGCCACGCTGCTGTGCCTGCTGCTCGGCTACCCGCTCGCGTATCTGATCGCGTTCAAGGCGGGCCGGTGGCGCAACCTGGTGCTCGTGCTCGTCGTCGCACCGTTCTTCACCAGCTTCCTGATCCGGACGCTGGCCTGGAAGACGATCCTCGCGGACGGCGGTGCGGTCGTGGACGTGATGAACACCCTGCACGTCCTGGACGTCACCGCCTGGCTCGGCTGGACGGAGAGCAACCGGGTCCTGGCCACCCCCATGGCGGTCGTCTGCGGTCTGACGTACAACTTCCTGCCGTTCATGATCCTGCCGCTGTACACCTCGCTGGACCGGATCGACGGCCGCCTGCACGAGGCCGCGCGCGACCTGTACGCCACCCCCGCCACCACCTTCCGCAAGGTGACGCTGCCGCTGTCCATGCCGGGGGTCGTCTCCGGCACCCTGCTGACGTTCATCCCGGCCAGCGGCGACTACGTCAACGCGGAGCTCCTCGGCTCCACCGACACCAAGATGGTCGGCAGCGTCATCCAGACCCAGTTCCTGCGGGTCCTGGACTACCCGACGGCGGCCGCCCTCTCGTTCATCCTCATGGCGGTCGTCCTGCTCGTGGTCACCGTCTACATCCGCCGCTCCGGTACGGAGGACCTGGTCTGATGCCCGTACTCCGATGGATCCGCCGGAACCTGGTCGTGCTCGCCGGTCTGCTGACCCTCGCGTACATGATCCTCCCGAACATCGTCGTCATGGTGTTCTCCTTCAACAAGCCGAACGGACGCTTCAACTACGCCTGGCAGCGGTTCTCCCTGGACGCCTGGAAGGACCCCTGCGGCGTCGCCGACCTCTGCGGTTCGCTCTCGCTCTCGCTGCGGATCGCCTTCTGGGCGACGATCGGCGCGACCGCGCTCGGCACGATGATCGCCTTCGCGCTGGTCCGCTACCGCTTCCGGGCCCGCGGCGCGATCAACTCGCTGATCTTCCTGCCGATGGCGATGCCCGAGGTCGTCATGGCCGCCTCGCTGCTCACCCTCTTCCTCAACATGGGTGCGCAGCTGGGCTTCTGGACCGTGCTGATCGCCCACATCATGTTCTGTCTCAGCTTCGTGGTGACAGCCGTCAAGGCACGGGTGATGTCCATGGACCCGAGGCTGGAGGAGGCAGCCCGCGACCTCTACGCGGGACCCGTGCAGACCTTCGTCCGGGTGACCCTCCCGATCGCCGCCCCGGGGATCGCCGCGGGAGCGCTGCTCGCCTTCGCGCTCTCCTTCGACGACTTCATCATCACCAATTTCAACGCGGGTTCCACGGTGACGTTCCCCATGTTCGTCTGGGGATCCGCGCAGCGTGGAACACCGGTTCAGATCAACGTCATCGGCACGGCGATGTTCGTCATCGCCGTGGCGGTGGTCCTCGCCGGACAGCTCGTCGCGAACCGGCGGAGGAGCAACGCGCGAAAGTAGAACCCGAAGGAGTTGGAAACCATGGCCCCGGATGCCATGCGTACTGCCGCACATTCACTCTCCGGCGCACGGCCCCTGTCCTACTGGCTCGACGACCCGGGGAAGCCGGCGGCCCTTCCCGCGCTGACCGGCGACGAGCGGTGCGATCTCCTGGTCGTCGGCGGCGGTTACAGCGGCCTCTGGACCGCTCTGATCGCCAAGGAACGGGACCCCGGGCGCGACGTCGTCCTCATCGAGGGCCACGAGGTGGGCTGGGCCGCCTCGGGCCGCAACGGCGGTTTCTGTGCCGCCTCGCTGACCCACGGCCTGGCCAACGGGCTGGAACGCTGGCCGGACGAGATCGGGAAGCTGGAGGAGCTGGGCGCGCGGAACCTCGACGCCATCGAGACGGCCGTCGCCCGCTACTCCCTCGACTGCGACTTCGAGCGCACCGGCGAGATCGACGTCGCGACGCAGCCCCACCAGCTCGACGAGCTGCGGGAATGGCATCGCAGGACCCAGGAACTCGGCCTCGGGGGGATGGAGTTCCTCGACCGGGACCAGGTGCGCGCGGAAGTCGACTCACCGACATTCCTCGGCGGTCTGCTGGACCGCCGCGGCGTCGCCATGCTGCATCCTGCGAAGCTCGCCTGGGGGCTGAAGGAGGCATGCCTCGGCCTCGGCGTACGCATCCACGAGCACACCCCCGGCCTCGGACTCGCCCCGTCGGGCGCCGGCATGGCCGTGCGCACCCCGTACGGCAGGGTGTTCGCCCGTGACGTCGCTCTCGGCACGAACATCTTCCCGTCCCTGGTGCGGCGGGTGCGCCCGTACACGGTCCCGGTGTACGACTACGCGCTGATGACGGAGCCCCTCGACGCGGATCAGCTCGCCTCGGTCGGCTGGCGCAACCGCCAGGGTCTGGGTGACAGCGCGAATCAGTTCCACTACTTCCGGCTCTCCGCGGACAACCGGATCCTGTGGGGCGGATACGACGCGGTCTATCCGTACGGCGGCCGGCTGGATCCCTCGCTGGACCAGCGGCCGGAGACCTTCCTGAAGCTCGCCGGGCAGTTCTTCGAGTGCTTCCCCCAGCTGGCCGGTGTGCGTTTCAGCCATGCCTGGGGAGGCGCGATCGACACGTGTTCCCGCTTCTCCGCGTTCTTCGGCACGTCCCATCGCGGGCGGGTCGCGTACGCCGCCGGATACACCGGGCTGGGTGTCGGGGCCACGCGCTTCGGTGCCGAGGTGATGCTCGACCTGCTGTCGGGGCGGGAGACCGGGCGGACCGCTCTGCGGATGGTCCGCTCCAGGCCCGTGCCCTTCCCGCCCGAGCCCTTCGCCTGGGCGGGGATTGAGCTCACCAAGAGGTCCCTGGCGCGTGCGGACACCCACGGCGGACACCGCAATCTGTGGCTGCGGGCCATGGACCGGCTGGGTCTGGGCTTCGACAGCTGAACCGGGCGGGCGGCCGGGGCGCGGTCCGGCCGCCGGTCCCGGGTGATCCAGATCACTGCCGGCCGGTGGGGGGACCCGCGTCATGACCGGGCGCCATCCCTCTCTCTCCCGTGAACGCACCGGCAGGACCCTGCCGGTGCCCACGGGGAGACAGGGAGGCAGTCCATGACCGGCACGGGGGCGAAAGCCGCGGTCGCATGGCTCGCATCGGTGGCACCGGATCCGGGCAGGTGCCGGAGGGAGTGGGAGCGCAACCCGCACGGGATGGCGCTCCTGCCGGCCGGGAAGCGCTGGGACGTGCTGATCGTTCCCGGTGAGCTGGGCCATCCGACGCTCGATGTGCTCACCCGGCTCCTCGACAGTCCGGGTCCCGTCCTCGCGGACTTCGGAGACTCCCGGATGGGCTTCCTCGTGCCTCCGGGAACGGCGGCCCGCTGGAGCGGTACGGGTATCCGCGGCGTGGGGGAGGGGGCGTGGATCGTCGTCCCCCGGCCGGGCGCCGTCGTGGGCGGGGTGCGATGGCTGATCCCGCCGGACGGCTCGGGCACGCTCACCGACGCGGCCCTCCTGGAGCTCGCCCTGCACGAGGCCGCGGCCGCACGCGGCGTGCGCGGTGACGGGAGGTGAGGCGCCGCCGGAGGTCTGACGGCCGATCAACCGGGACCGCTTCGGCGACCGGGAGTTCTCGAAGAACGTTCGACGCCTACTCCGGCGGCTGACCGCTCCTCGTGCCGGCCCGCAGCGCGAGCAGCAGCACCCCGCTCAGGCACCAGGCGGCCACCACGTCCAGCGGCCAGTGGTAGCCGCGCAGCACCAGACCGGCGCTCGTCGCCGCCGTCAGCAGGACGGCGGCGACGAGCGTCACCCATGTCCGCCTCAGATGCCGGGCGAGCAGCAGGGCCGCGGCGCCGTACGCCACCATCGCCGTCGTCGTGTGACCCGAGGGGAAGTAGCCCGTCGCCTGTGTCAGCGGCCCCTGGCGGTCCGTCCACAGCTTGAGCGGTACGACGAGCGCCGGGACGGCGGCCATGGCCAGGACCGCGTACACCGCCGCGCGTCTGTCGTGCCGCAGCCAGGCGACGAGGACCGCGCACGCCAGTACGGGGACGGCGACCTGCATGTTGCCCAGATCGGCGAAGAGGTCCGCGAGCGGAGCCGGACCGCGTCCCGCCAGCTCCAGGCCGAGCCGTTCGTCGGGATCCAGCAGCGGGCCGTCGGCCAGCACCTGCCAGGTGATCACGAGGAAGAGCGCGAGCAGCGCTCCGGCCGTCGAAACGAGAAGAACCGGCCACCGGGGAACAGGGGGGATTGTTCCGAGGTGGCCGGTCGGACCGGTTTGCCGCGCGCCCCGGGGGGTGTGGGGCGGGCGGCCATCCGATCGGTGAGGAGTCCCGGAGCCCGAAGCTCCAGCGGTGTGCGCGATGGCACGGCCGGGACGGCGCTGGGGGAGCTCCGGCCCGGCATCGCCCGCAGTCCCCTGCGGGCGGGGTGTTTCTCTCATCTGGGAAAACCGTACGTCAGAGGGAGGAGGCGCCGGAAGTGGCAACGGTATCCCGCCATCGCCCCCGCACACCTTCTTCACACGCCCTCACCCGGGCGCCGTTCGGAGCCGTCGTGAACCCCGCCCGGCGCCCCGTTCGTTCGCACGCGTCATAGGCGCGCGAACGCCTGCTCGATGATGTCGAGGCCCTCGTTCAGCAGGTCCTCGCCGATGACGAGCGGCGGCAGGAAGCGCAGGACGTTGCCGTAGGTGCCGCAGGTCAGCACGAGCAGCCCCTCGCCGTGGCAGGTCTTGGCCAGCGCCCCCGCGGCGGCCGCGTCGGGCTCCTTCGTGCCCGCCTTCACCAGCTCGATCGCGATCATCGCGCCGCGGCCGCGGATGTCCCCGATGATGTCGCCGTTCGGGAGCTTCGACCGCATCTCGGCGAGCCGGCCCTTCATGACCTCCTCGATGCGCTTGGCCCTGCCGTTCAGGTCCAGCTCGCGCATCGTCTCGATGGCACCGAGCGCACCCGCGCAGGCCACCGGGTTGCCCCCGTACGTGCCGCCCAGGCCACCGGCGTGCGCGGCGTCCATGATCTCGGCGCGGCCGGTCACCGCGGAGAGCGGGAGGCCGCCCGCGATGCCCTTGGCCGTGGTGATGAGGTCGGGCACGATGCCCTCGTCCTCGCAGGCGAACCACTGGCCGGTGCGGCAGAAGCCGGACTGGATCTCGTCCGCGACGAAGACGATGCCGTTGTCCTTCGCGAACTGCGCGATCGCCGGCAGGAAGCCCTTGGCGGGCTCGATGAAACCGCCCTCGCCGAGGACCGGCTCGATGATGATCGCGGCGACGTTGTCCGCGCCGATCTGCTTGGTGATCTCGTCGATGGCCTGCGCGGACGCCTCGGCACCGGCGTTCTCCGCGCCGGTCGGCCAGCGGTAGCCGTACGCCACGGGCACGCGGTAGACCTCGGGCGCGAACGGACCGAAGCCCTGCTTGTACGGCATGTTCTTCGCCGTCAGCGCCATCGTGAGGTTGGTCCGGCCGTGGTAGCCGTGGTCGAAGACCACGACCGCGGTGCGCTTCGTGTAGGCGCGGGCGATCTTCACCGCGTTCTCGACGGCCTCGGCGCCCGAGTTGAACAGGGCCGACTTCTTGGCGTGGTCGCCCGGCGTCAGCTCGGCGAGCTGCTCACAGACCTCGACGTACCCCTCGTACGGCGTGACCATGAAACAGGTGTGGGTGAAGTCGGCGAGCTGGGCCGACGCGCGGCGCACGACCGCCTCGGCGGAGGCGCCCACCGACGTCACGGCGATACCGGAACCGAAGTCGATCAGCCGGTTGCCGTCCACGTCCTCGATGATTCCGCCGCCCGCACGGGCGGTGAAGACCGGCAGCGTGGAACCCACGCCCGCGGCGACCGCCGCGACGCGGCGGGCCTGCAGCTCCACCGACTTCGGGCCGGGAATGGCGGTGACGACGCGGCGCTCCTGCGGGATGTCGGACATGCGGGGCTCCTGGGGGTGTTTCGGACGCTTCTCTTTCTGCAGGCTAGGGGCGGGTGCGGGCAGCGGTCATGCTCCGATCGGGAGTGGTGGGGGCGTGTCCTTGTCCGCGGCGGACAGGTGCCCCGGCGGGGCCGCCCGGCGACGCCCGGGCCGGGTCATACGGCCGCATGGCTGAACTCCCGGTGTCCGGGCACTAGATTGGCCGGTGCAGAGGGCGGGACGTGGCTGGTCAGGGGGCAGCGGTTCATGGACACCGAAGGCACGTACGACGCACGGGGCACGGGCGCGGACCGGGTGCCCCGGCCGGCCGGGCCACCGCCCGCCGCGCCACCGCCTCCCGCGTACGCCCCGGACCCCCGGCGGCCACCTGCGGGCGACGCCGGTGTCGGGGAATGGCTGCGCACCCCGCGCCCCGTGCGGGAACCGGGCGTGTGGCGCTACGGGCACACCCCGCGCCCGCCCGAGAAGCCCGAGGGGGTGTCCGACCGCTCACTGCTGGTCGGCGTGCTCATCTCCGTACTCAGCGGGCTGCTCCTGTGGTCCCTCTGGCGCAACGGGTACATCCCCTACCGGCTGGTCCCGCTGAAGCTCTTCACCCCGGGCGACTGGTGGTACGCGGGCACGTTCGGCGGGCCCCGGACGATCGAGGGCGCCGACGCCCTCACGGTCTACGAGGCCGTCCTCTTCGGGCTCCTCGTCTACGGCTGCGGGCGGCTGGGCAACTGGTCCGAGATCTTCCGGCGCCATGTGGCGGGCCGGGGGCAGCCCTTCCTCGCGCTGGCCACCGCCGCCGCAGGTGCCCTGGCCGAGTTCCTCGTGTGGAAGGACGCCGTGCCGGTGGTCCGGCCGGTGCTGATCCTCGTCGCGGCCGTCGCCGGCGGCGAGATCTACCAGAGCCAGGCCGTCGTCAACGTGCTCTACACACTGATCGCCGTCGCGGTGCTCTGGCCGTTCGCCCGCCTCGGCCACTGGCGCGCGCTGCTCGCCACCCGGCTCGGCAAGGGCGCCGCCACGGAGCCCCGGGTCCCTGCCGGGCCGCCGGCTGCTCCCACCCCCGACCAGTGGCCGGAGCTCCGCGCGGCCGGCCTGACCGACGCGGCCGACGCCCTCACCGCCGAGGTGCGCACCGGCCGCATGAACGACGTCGACGTGGCGCGGCTGCGCCACGCCTGGACCGTGGGCACCGGGCACCCCGAGCGGCTCGCCGCGCTCACCGAGGCCGTCCTGCGCGCCGGCGGCGCCGCCGCGCTCCACCCCTCGGGCGCCCGGGACCTGCCGCGCCGCACCGCCCGGCACGATCTGCTCACCGGCCAGGTCCGCCTCGGCGGCTGCGCCGACGACCCGCGCAACCCGTACGCCCGACGTGGCTCGGGCATCGCCATGGAACCCGCGCTGCTGGGCACCTCGCTGCTGGCGGTCGGCCCGCCGGGCGCGGGCAAGACCGCCCGGCTGGTGCGGCCCGTCGTCGAGTCGCTCGCCCTGCAGGCTCTCGCGGGCCGGGCCGCGGTGCTGGCCGTCGGCGGCGCCGGAGGCGAGCTCGGCCCGGACGACGCCTTCGACGTCGTGGTGCGGATCGGCGACCCGGCCTCCGTGCACGACTTCGACCTCTACGGCGGCACGACCGACCCCGACGAGGCGGCGAGCGTCCTCGCGGAGGGCCTGGCCGGCGATGTGACCCACCTGGACAGCAGGCGTGCCGCCACCGTGCTCGCCCAGCTGCTCGGCCCCTACCGCGCCGTCCACGGGCACTTCCCCGGGGTGCCCGAGCTCCGCGAGCTCCTCGACGGCGACCTGGCCGCGACCGGCGCGCTGCGGGAGGCACTCGGGGCGGGCGGCCACCACGCCATGCTGCGCGAGCTGGAGGCCCGCACCCGGCAGAAGGGCGGCGCCGGAGACCCCGGGCCGGTGCTCGCCGACCGGATCGCACTGCTCGACCGGCCCGCCTTCGCACCGTTCTTCGCCACCGGGGAGGACGCCCGGCCCTTCTCGCTGCGTTCCCTCGAACACCTGCCGCTCCGGGTCAGGATCGACCTTCCCGAGCGGGCACACGCCGAGGCGTCGCGGCTGCTCACCCGGCTCGTCCTCGCCCAGTTCACCGCGATCGCCGCCGCCCGCACCGACCGGTCGCTCTTCGCCTGCCTGGTCCTCGACGACGCCACGCACACCGTCACCCCTGAGACCGTCCGGGGCATCCGGCGGCTGCGGTCCGTCAACGCGGGCGCGCTCCTCACGCTGCGCACCGTCGACGACGTACCCGAGGGGCTGCACACCGCGCTGCTCGGCGCCGTCGGCTGCTGCATGGTCTTCAGCGGGGTCACCACCTGGGACGGCAAGCGTTTCGCCGAGGTCTGGGGCAAGGAGTGGGTGGAGACCCGCGAGGTCGCCCAGCACGCGGTCTTCGCGGACCAGCCGTTCACCCGTGCCCTGCACGGGCTGCGCAAACTCGTCACCGGCAAGGCGGTGACCAGGGACGCCGTGACCGTGCGGCGGGTCGAACGGGAGCGCTGGTCCGCTTCGGAGCTGGCGTACCAGCTGCCCGCGGGCCATGCGGTCCTGTCGCTGACGACGGTGGACGGCGAGCACGCGCCCCCGCTGCTGGTCGAGCTGGGCGGCTGAGCGGGAGGTTACGGGGACCCTGCCGCCCTGGCAGAATCGAAACCGGTCGTCTGTACGGGGCGGCGCATTCGAGCCGTCCGCACGGACGGTGCCCTCGACTCCCGGAGGTCCGGCGGTCCCATGCCTCCCACCCTCGCCTCGCTCGTCCAGCACTCGGCGCTCAAGCTCACCGTCCGGGCGGGCGCCGACCGGCTCGGTACGCCCGTGCGCTGGGCGCATGCCAGCGAGCTCGCCGACCCGGTCCCGTACATGGACGGCGGTGAGCTGCTCCTCGTCACCGCGACCAACCTCGACGCCCGGGACCCGGAGACGATGCGCCGGTACGTACAGCGGCTGGCCGGCGCCGGTGTCGCGGGGCTCGGCTTCGCGGTGGGAGTGACGTACGACGAGATCCCGCCGGCACTCGTGGACGCCGCCGAGGAGGCGGGGCTGCCGCTCCTGGAGGTGCCCCGGCGCACACCGTTCCTCGCCATCAGCAAGGCGGTGTCCGCGGCGATCGCCGCGGACCAGTACCGGTCGGTCACGGCCGGCTTCGAGGCCCAGCGGGAGCTGACACGCGCCGCCGTCGCAGGCGACGGCCCCGGGGCGCTGCTCACCCGCCTCGCCGCGCACGTCGACGGATGGGCCGCGCTGTACGACACCTCGGGTGCCGTCGTCGCCGCCGCGCCCGGCTGGGCCGCGCGCCGCGCCGCCCGGCTCACCCCCGAGGTGGAGCGGCTGCGCGACCGCCCCGCCCCGGCGAGCGCGGTCGTCGGTGACAGCGACAGCGACGACCGGGTCGAGCTCCAGTCCCTGGGCGCCGGGCGCCGGAACAGGGGTGCGCTGGCCGTCGGCACCGGGGCGGCGCTCGGCACGGCGGAGCGCTACGCGGTGCACTCCGCGGTCGCCCTGCTGACCCTGACCACGGCCCGCTCCCGCGCGCTCCAGGGCGCGGAGCAGCGACTGGGCGCCGCGGTACTGCGCATGCTGCTGGCCGGTGAGTCCGACCACGCCAGGGCCGTCGCCGGCGACCTGTACGGCGGGCTGCTCGACGCCCCCTTCCGGCTGCTGATCGCCGAGGCGCCGGAGCCCTCCGGGAAGGAACTGCTCGCCGAGGCGATGGAGGCCGCCGCCTCGCGGTCCGGCGAGCCCCTGCTGACGGTGCCCGAGAGCGAACGCCTCGTGGTGCTGGCCGTGGACGGGGGCGCGGCCGTCGAGGCCTGCGCGGCCCATGCCAGGGCCGCTGACGGAAAGCCGGTGCGCGAGGGCGCCGACGACGCCGGCGTGGTCGTCGGCATGTCCGCGCCCTCCGGCCCCATCGCCGTCTCCGCCGCCTACAAGCAGGCCGAGCAGGCGCTCTCGGTCGCCCGCCGCCGGGGCAGGACCCTGGTCGAGCACGAGGAGCTCGCGGCCGGCTCCGTCCTGCCGCTCCTCGCCGACGACGCCGTACGGGCCTTCGCCGACGGGATGCTCCGGCCGCTCCACGAACACGACGCGAAGGGCCGGGGCGATCTGGTCGCCTCCCTGCGCGCCTGGCTCTCCCGGCACGGCCAGTGGGACGCGGCCGCCGCCGACCTGGGCGTCCACCGCCACACCCTGCGTTACCGGATGCGCCGGGTGGAGGAGATCCTCGGTCGCTCACTGGACGATCCGGACGTCCGGATGGACCTGTGGCTGGCCCTGAAGACGACGGCCGCGTCCTCCGGGGCGCAGTAGCCCGGTCCGGCTGCGACAAACCGGAGTATCCGTCCCGCGCTCCACTCCACGGCGGACAAGCCTCATTCGTACCGGGTCGCCCTACGGTGGGGCCGAAGGGTGCCCGCGTGGCGCCCGGCGATCGTCGTACACCACCCCCGAAGGGCCGGAACCGCCATGACTTCCACCCACGCCTTCTGGCTGGCCGGCCGCCAGGCCACCGGCGAGGACAGCTTCGACGTCACCAACTCCTGGGACGGACGCCTCGTCGGCACGGTGTCCGTGCCCACCGACGCCCAGGTCGAGGAGGCCGTCGCCGCCGCGTACGCGGTGCGCGAGGAGTTCGCCGCGACCCCGGCGCACGTACGGGCCGCCGCGCTCGACCACGTCGTACGCCGCCTCACGGAGCGCACCGAGGAGATCGCCCAGCTGATCTCCGCCGAGAACGGCAAGCCCGTCAAGTGGGCCCGCGGCGAGGTCGGCCGGGCCGTCTCCGTCTTCCGGTTCGCCGCCGAGGAGGCCCGCCGTTTCAACGGCGGCGACGCCCAGCGGCTGGACACGGACGCCGGCGGCACCGGCCGTCTCGGACTCACCCGGCGCTTCCCGCGCGGCCCCGTCCTCGGCATCGCGCCCTTCAACTTCCCGCTCAACCTCAGCGCCCACAAGGTCGCCCCGGCCATCGCCGTCGGTGCGCCGATCATCCTGAAGCCCGCGCCGGCCACCCCGATCTCGTCGCTGATCCTGGGCGAGCTGCTGGCCGAGACGGACCTGCCCGCCGGGTCCTGGTCCGTGCTGACGGTGCCCAACGACAAGATGCCCGCCCTGGTCCAGGACGAGCGGCTGCCGGTGATCTCCTTCACCGGGTCCGGTCCGGTCGGCTACTCGATCATGGAGTCGGTGCCGCGCAAGCACTGCACCCTCGAGCTCGGCGGCAACGGCGCCGCGGTCGTGCTCGGTGACTGGGCCTCCGAGGAGGACCTGGACTGGGCCGCGACCCGCATCGCGACGTTCTCCAACTACCAGGGCGGCCAGTCCTGCATCTCGGTGCAGCGGGTCATCGCCGACGCCGCCGTCCACGACCGGCTCGTCCCGAAGATCGTCGCGGCCGTCGAGGCCCTGGTGACCGGTGACCCCTCCGACGCGGCCACCGACGTCGGCCCGCTCGTCAGCGAGGACGCCGCCCGCCGCGTCGAGTCCTGGGTCGACGAGGCCGTCACCGCGGGCGCCACGCTGCTGACCGGCGGCAAGCGCGACGGCGCCACCTACGCCCCGACGGTCCTCGCCGACCTCCCCGACACCACGACGATCGCCTGCGAAGAGGTCTTCGGCCCGGTCCTGTACATCCGGAAGACGGACGGCGAGGCAGAGGCCTTCGCCGCCGTCAACGACTCCAAGTACGGACTGCAGGCCGGCGTCTTCACCCACGACCTGCAGACCGCCTTCCGCGCCCACCGCGCCCTGGAGGTGGGCGGCGTGGTCATCGGCGACGTGCCCTCCTACCGCGCCGACCAGATGCCGTACGGCGGCGCCAAGCAGTCCGGAGTGGGCCGCGAGGGCGTGCGTTACGCCATGGACGACTACACCTACGAGCGGGTGCTGGTCCTCACTGGCCTGGCCCTGTAGTCCGGACACCGCGACGGACCGGCCGGAGCCCGCAGTGCGGGGGCTCCGGCCGCTTCCGTGTGCGGCCTGAGGCCTGCCGCAGAGGTGGTGGGGGTGACGCGGATCGGGTAGATACGTGACGAGTGGTACCGATCGGCACGCGTACGGCCCGACCCCTACCCCGACTCGCGGCGAGGTGAGCTCCTCATGTCCGCCCCATCCGACATTCCCCAGGCCCCCAAAGTCACCGAGCGCGAAGCGCGGCAGGTGGCCGAGGCCGCCCGTGAACAGGACTGGCGCAAGCCGAGTTTCGCCAAGGAACTCTTCCTCGGACGCTTGCGGCTGGACCTGATCCACCCCCATCCCCAGCCCGCCCCGGACGACGTACGGCGCGGCGAGGCCTTCCTCGCCCGGCTGCGCGACTTCTGCGAGGCCCACGTCGACGGCGCCCTCATCGAGCGCGAGGCCAGGATCCCCGACGAGGTGATCAACGGCCTCAAGGAGCTCGGCGCCCTCGGCATGAAGATCGAGACCAAGTACGGCGGTCTGGGCCTGACCCAGGTCTACTACAACAAGGCTCTCGCACTGGCCGGTTCGGCGAACCCCTCGATCGGCGCGCTGCTCTCCGCCCACCAGTCCATCGGCGTACCGCAGCCGCTGAAGATGTTCGGCACCCAGGAGCAGAAGGACGCCTTCCTGCCCCGCCTCGCGCGGACGGACATCTCGGCCTTCCTCCTCACCGAACCCGACGTCGGCTCCGACCCGGCACGGCTCGCGACCTCGGCCGTGCCCGACGGCGACGACTACGTCCTGGACGGAGTGAAGCTCTGGACGACCAACGGGGTCGTCGCCGACCTGCTCGTGGTCATGGCCCGGGTCCCCGAGTCCGAGGGCCACAAGGGCGGCATCACCGCCTTCGTCGTCGAGGCCGGCTCCCCGGGCATCACCGTGGAGCACCGCAACGCCTTCATGGGCCTGCGCGGCATCGAGAACGGCGTCACCCGCTTCCACGAGGTCCGCGTGCCCGCGGCCAACCGGATCGGCCCGGAGGGCGCCGGACTCAAGATCGCCCTCACCACGCTCAACACCGGCCGCCTCTCGCTGCCCGCCATGTGCGTCGGCGTCGGCAAGTGGTCCCTGAAGATCGCCCGCGAGTGGTCGGCGGTCCGTGAGCAGTGGGGCAGGCCGGTGGCCCGGCACGAGGCGGTCGGCGCCAAGATCTCCTTCATCGCCGCCACCACCTTCGCCCTCGAAGCGGTCGTGGACCTCTCCTCGCAGATGGCCGACGAGAGCCGCAACGACATCCGCATCGAGGCCGCGCTCGCCAAGCTGTACGGCTCCGAGATGGGCTGGCTGATCTCCGACGAACTCGTCCAGATCCGCGGCGGACGCGGCTTCGAGACCGCCGCCTCGCTCGCGGCACGCGGTGAACGCGCCGTCCCCGCCGAGCAGATGCTCCGCGACATGCGGATCAACCGGATCTTCGAGGGCTCCACGGAGATCATGCACCTGCTGATCGCCCGCGAGGCCGTCGACGCCCACCTCAAGGTCGCCGGCGACATCATCGACCCCGACAAGCCGCTCTCCGACAAGGCGAAGGCGGGCGCCAACGCCGCCGGGTTCTACGCGCGCTGGCTCCCCAGGCTGGTCAGCGGCCCCGGTCAGCTGCCCAACGCCTACGGCGAGTTCCGCGTTCCCGGGCACCCCGACCTCTCCGCGCACCTGCGGTACGTCGAGCGCTCGTCCCGCAAGCTCGCCCGCTCCACCTTCTACGCGATGTCCCGCTGGCAGGGCCGCATGGAGACCAAGCAGGGCTTCCTGGGCCGGATCGTCGACATCGGCGCCGAACTCTTCGCGATGAGCGCCGCCTGCGTCCGGGCGGAGCACCTGCGGGCCGACGACGACCACGGCCGCGAGGCCTACCAGCTCGCCGACGTGTTCTGCCGGCAGGCCCGTATCCGGGTGGAGGAGCTCTTCAACCGGCTCTGGTCCAACACCGACGACATCGACAGGCGCGTCGTCGACGGTGTCCTCTCCGGGACCTACACCTGGCTGGAGGAGGGGGTCATCGACCCCAGCGGCGACGGCCCCTGGATCGCAGACGCCACCCCCGGCCCGGCCATCGGGGAGAACGTCCACCGCCCCATCCGCTGAACCCGGCACCCCGCGGGGCGCGTCCACTGCCTGGACGCGCCCCGCGGTCACGCCTCCCACCGGGCAAAATGGACTCCCGTGACCGTCATCGACATCCCCGGCTCCAAGTCCGTCACCGCCCGCGCCCTGTTCCTGGCCGCCGCGGCGGACGGCACCACCACCCTCCTGCGCCCCCTGCACTCGGACGACACCGAGGGGTTCACCGAGGGGCTGACCCGCCTCGGGTACGGGGTCGGCCGCGAGCCGGACCGGTGGCACATCGAGGGACGCCCCTCGGGGCCCGCCGTCGCGCAGGCCGAGGTCCACTGCCGCGACGGGGCCACCACCGCGCGCTTCCTGCCGACGCTCGCCGCCGCCGCGGCCTCCGGCACGTACCGCTTCGACGCCTCCGCGCAGATGCGCCGCCGCCCCCTCGCACCCCTCACCGAGGCCCTGCGCGCCCTCGGTGTGGACCTGCGGCACGAAGGAGCGGAGGGCCACCACCCGCTCACCGTCGAGGCGTCCGGCGTCAAGGGCGGCGAACTGACCCTCGACGCGGGGGAGTCGTCCCAGTACCTCACCGCGCTGCTCATGCTCGGCCCGCTCACCGCCGAGGGCCTCCGGATCGACGTCACGGAGCTGGTCTCGGCGCCGTACATCGGGATCACCCTCGCGATGATGCGCAGCTTCGGCGTCGACGTCGTCCGGGAGGGGAACACGTTCACCGTCCCTCCCGGCGGCTACCGCGCCACCACCTACGCCATCGAGCCCGACGCGTCCACCGCGAGCTACTTCTTCGCCGCCGCGGCACTGACCGGCCGTGAGGTCACCGTCCCCGGCCTCGGCACGGGCGCGCTCCAGGGCGACCTGCGCTTCACCGAGGTGCTGCGCCGCATGGGCGCCGACGTCGTCACGTCCGCGGAGTCCACGACCGTGCGGTCCTCCGGCCGGCTCTCCGGTCTGACGGTCAACATGCGCGACATCTCCGACACGATGCCGACCCTCGCGGCGATCGCGCCGTACGCCACGTCGCCGGTACGCATCGAGGACGTCGCCAACACCCGGGTCAAGGAGTGCGACCGGCTGGAGGCCTGCGCCCAGAACCTGAGGAACATGGGGATCACCGTGCACACCGGCCCCGACTGGATCGAGATCCACCCCGGTACCCCGCGCCCCACCGAGATCGTCACCCACGGCGACCACCGCATAGTGATGTCGTTCGCCGTCGCTGGACTGCGCACGCCCGGCATGAGTTACGACGACCCCGGCTGCGTACGGAAGACCTTCCCCGGGTTCCACGAGGAGTTCGCCGAGTTCGCGGCGAGGAGCACCGGCCGGAAATGACGGTGCGCTCCGGCGCGGGCGGCACCACGGTCTCCGCATGACGTCCCGGAACGATGTCCGGGTGGAGGAAATCCCGTACCGGGCAGGACCGGGGCAGGCGCCGACGGGGGAGTGCTGTCAACTCGCACAGCGGATGCGGCAACAATGGGGGCCATGAGCGACAGCCCCGCACCCCTCGCCGACCCGCATCTCGTCTTCGACGCGGCGGAAGGCCGCCGCGATCTGGTGATCCTCGGCTCCACCGGTTCCATCGGCACGCAGGCCATCGACCTGGTCCTTCGCAACCCCGGCCGTTTCCGCGTCACCGCGCTCTCCGCCGCGGGCGGCAGGGTCCGCCTCCTCGCCGAGCAGGCGCGGCAGCTTCGCGTACGTACGGTCGCGGTCGCGGACGGGGACAAACTGCAGGCGCTCCGCGAGGCCCTGGGTGAGGTCTACGGGGCGGGGGAGCCGCTCCCGGAGATCCTGGCGGGCCCCGACGCCGCCTCGGAGCTGGCGGCGAGCGACTGCCACACCGTGCTGAACGGGATCACCGGCTCCATCGGCCTCGCCCCGACGCTCGCCGCGCTGGAGGCGGGCCGCACGCTCGCCCTGGCGAACAAGGAGTCGCTGATCGTCGGCGGCCCGCTGGTGAAGGCGCTGGCGGCCCCCGGACAGATCATCCCGGTCGACTCCGAGCACGCCGCGCTCTTCCAGGCGCTCGCCGCCGGCAAGCGCGCCGACGTCCGCAAGCTCGTCGTGACCGCGTCCGGCGGGCCGTTCCGCGGACGTACGCGCGCCGAGCTGGCCGACGTGACCCGCGAGCAGGCCCTGGCGCACCCGACCTGGGCCATGGGCCCGGTCATCACGGTCAACTCCGCGACGCTGGTCAACAAGGGCCTCGAGGTCATCGAGGCGCATCTGCTCTACGACATCCCGTTCGACCGGATCGAGGTCGTGGTCCACCCCCAGTCGTACGTTCACTCGATGGTGGAGTTCACCGACGGCTCCACCCTCGCCCAGGCCACCCCGCCCGACATGAGGGGCCCCATCGCCATCGGTCTCGGCTGGCCCGAGCGGGTCCCGGACGCGGCCCCCGCCTTCGACTGGACGAAGGCCTCCAGCTGGGAGTTCTTCCCGCTCGACACCGAGGCGTTCCCGTCCGTCGGGCTCGCCCGGCACGTCGGCACCCTGGGCGGCACCGCACCCGCGGTGTTCAACGCGGCCAACGAGGAGTGCGTGGACGCTTTCCTGGCGGGACGGCTGCCCTTCAACGGAATCATGGATACGGTCACAGCTGTGGTGGCCGAACACGGCACCCCCGCCACGGGAACTTCGCTGACGGTCGCGGACGTCCTCGAAGCGGAGACCTGGGCCCGGTCCAGGGCCCGCGAACTCTCGGCGGAAGCGACAGCGGAGGCGCACGCATGAGCATGACGACGATCCTGATGACGATCCTGGGGATCGCCATCTTCGCCGTGGGTCTGCTGTTCTCGATCGCCTGGCACGAGCTGGGCCACCTGTCGACGGCCAAGCTCTTCGGTATCCGGGTGCCGCAGTACATGGTCGGCTTCGGCCCGACGATCTGGTCGCGCAGGAAGGGCGACACCGAGTACGGCATCAAGGCCATCCCGGCCGGCGGCTACATCCGCATGATCGGCATGTTCCCCCCGGGCCCGGACGGCCGGCTGGAGGCGCGCTCCACCTCCCCCTGGCGCGGGATGATCGAGGACGCCAGGTCCGCCGCCTTCGAGGAGCTCCAGCCGGGCGACGAGTCGCGCCTCTTCTACACGCGCAAGCCGTGGAAGCGCGTGATCGTGATGTTCGCCGGTCCCTTCATGAACCTGGTCCTGGCCGTCGCGATCTTCATGGGCGTCGCGATGACCTTCGGTTTCCAGACGCAGACCACCGAGGTGGCGGGCGTCCAGCAGTGCGTGATCGCCCAGAGCGAGAACCGCGACACCTGCAAGGCGTCCGACCCGGTCTCGCCGGCGAAGGCCGCGGGCCTGAAGGAGGGCGACACGATCGTCGCCTTCGACGGACAGAGGATCGACGACTGGGCCACCCTCTCGGACAGGATCCGCCGGACCATCGGCCCGGCCACCATCACCGTGCAGCGCGACGGGCAGGAGCAGACCCTGAACGCCGTACTGGAGAAGAACGCCGTAGCCAAGAAGGACGCGGACGGCCAGGTCGTCCCCGACCAGTACGTCACCGCCGGCTACCTCGGCTTCGCCGCCAGCACGGAGATCCTGCCGCTGTCCTTCGGCGACTCGGTGGTCCGCATGGGCGACATGATCGAGAACGGCGTCGATTCGATCATCGCCCTGCCCACCAAGATCCCCGACCTGTGGAACGCGGCCTTCAGCGACGGCGAGCGTGCCGACGACTCCCCGGTCGGTGTGGTCGGTGCGGCCCGGATCGGCGGCGAGGTCATGAACCTCGACATCCCGGCCCAGAACCAGGTCGCGATGATGCTGTTCCTGCTGGCCGGGTTCAACCTCTCGCTGTTCCTGTTCAACATGCTGCCCCTGCTCCCGCTGGACGGCGGGCACATCGCGGGCGCGCTCTGGGAGGCCCTGCGCCGCAACGTGGCCAAGGTCTTCAGGCGGCCCGACCCCGGCCCGTTCGACGTGGCGAAGCTCATGCCCGTCGCCTACGTGGTCGCGGGGATCTTCATCTGCTTCACGCTGCTGGTGCTGGTCGCCGACATCGTGAATCCGGTGAAGATCTCCTGACCTCCACCCGTCCGGTGGAGGGCGGCCGGCCGCACAGGTGGTGCTCCGGCCGCCCGCCCCGGGCGGTTCGACGGCCGGGGTGCGCCCCGATCGCCGCCGGTGCCGTAACCTCGAAGCCCGGAGCCCGCCGTTCTCGGGACCACGATCCACACTGATCCACACCTTGGGGATGCTCAGCGCATGACTGCGATTTCTCTCGGAATGCCGGACGTTCCGACCAAGCTCGCCGACCGGCGGGTCAGCCGCCAGATCCAGGTCGGGACGGTGGCGGTCGGTGGGGACGCACCGGTGTCGGTGCAGTCGATGACGACGACGCGTACGTCGGACATCGGTGCGACGCTGCAGCAGATCGCGGAGCTGACGGCCTCGGGCTGCCAGATCGTGCGGGTCGCGTGTCCGACGCAGGACGACGCGGACGCGCTCGCGACCATCGCGAGGAAGTCGCAGATCCCGGTGATCGCCGACATCCACTTCCAGCCGAAGTACGTGTTCGCGGCGATCGACGCGGGCTGCGCGGCGGTCCGGGTGAACCCGGGCAACATCAAGCAGTTCGACGACAAGGTCCGGGAGATCGCCAAGGCGGCCGGGGACGCGGGCACCCCGATCCGCATCGGCGTGAACGCCGGCTCGCTGGACGCGCGACTGCTGAAGAAGTACGGCAAGGCGACGCCCGAGGCCCTCGTGGAGTCGGCGCTGTGGGAGGCGTCGCTGTTCGAGGAGCACGGCTTCCGCGACATCAAGATCTCGGTCAAGCACAACGACCCGGTCGTCATGGTGAACGCCTACCGTCAGCTGGCGGCACAGAGCGACTACCCGCTGCACCTCGGGGTGACGGAGGCCGGCCCGGCGTTCCAGGGGACGATCAAGTCCGCGGTGGCGTTCGGCGCGCTGCTCTCGGAGGGCATCGGGGACACGATCCGGGTGTCGCTGTCCGCTCCTCCGGCCGAGGAGGTCAAGGTCGGGCTCCAGATCCTCGAGGCGCTGAACCTCAAGCAGAGGCGGCTGGAGATCGTGTCGTGCCCGTCGTGCGGGCGCGCCCAGGTGGACGTGTACAAGCTCGCGGACCAGGTCAGCGCGGGCCTGGAGGGCATGGAGGTCCCGCTGCGCGTCGCGGTCATGGGCTGCGTCGTGAACGGCCCGGGTGAGGCCCGCGAGGCCGACCTGGGTGTGGCGTCCGGCAACGGCAAGGGCCAGATCTTCGTGAAGGGCGAGGTCATCAAGACCGTCCCGGAGTCGAAGATCGTGGAGACCCTCATCGAGGAAGCCATGAAGATCGCCGAGCAGATGGAGAAGGACGGCATCGCCTCCGGCGAGCCCCAGGTCTCCATCGCCGGCTGACCCCACCCCGACGCCTCCCGCTGTGCCCCGCAGGCCCCGCCCTGCGGGGCACAGACGCGTTCGCGGGCCTTGGGCCCTCCCGCGCGGAGCGGCACCCGACAGCCTTCTTGGGTACAGTGCGGACATCAAGTAGACCGTTTGGTGAGGCCCCAGTGTTGACGCAGACCACTACCCGGGTCCTCGACCCCGGCGAACTCCCCGCCGCGCTCGCCATCCTCGAGAGCGAACCCGTGGACAACGCGTTCGTCACCTCACGCGTCCAGGTCGCCGGACTCGATCCCTGGCGCCTCGGCGGCGAGATGTGGGGCTGGTACGCCGACGGCCGGCTGCGCTCGCTCTGCTACTCCGGGGCCAACCTCGTGCCCATCTGCGCCACCCCCGAGGCCGTCAGGGCCTTCGCCGACCGCGCCCGGCGCGCCGGCCGCCGCTGCTCCTCGATCGTCGGCCCCGCAGGCCCCACGGCCCAGCTGTGGCGCCTCCTCGAACCGAGCTGGGGCCCCGCCCGCGAGGTCCGGCCCAACCAGCCGCTGATGGTGACCGAGCGCACCTCGGCCGAGGTGGCGCCCGATCCCCTCGTGCGCAGGGTCCGCAAGGAGGAGATCGACGTCCTCATGCCGGCCTGCGTGGCCATGTTCACCGAGGAGGTCGGCATCTCCCCGCTGGCCGGCGACGGCGGGCTCCTCTACCAGGCACGGGTCGCCGAACTGATCACCAGCCGCCGGTCCTTCGCGCGCATAGAGGACGGCAGGGTCCTCTTCAAGGCGGAGATCGGGGCGGCCACCACCCGCGCCTGCCAGATCCAGGGCGTGTGGGTCGCCCCCGAAGTCCGGGGCCGGGGACTCTCCGAGACGGGCATGGCCGCCGTCCTGCGCTACGCGCTCAGCGACGTGGCACCGGTCGTCAGCCTGTATGTGAACGACTACAACACCGCCGCACGCAGGGCCTACAGCCGCGTCGGCTTCCGTGAGACGGGCGCGTTCATGAGCGTGCTGTTCTGACCGGACGGCCCGGCCAGTAGGGTTCCCGCATGGCTGCAGCAACGCCCACGTCCCCCTGGGGCTCCGGGACCCCCGACATCGTGGTCGGACCGCTCGACCTCGCCGCCCGCGTCGACGAGGCCCTCGCCGTGCAGGCCCTCGCCTTCGGTCTCGGCCAGGACGAGATCGACGTACGCCGCCATATCGTGCTCCGGCACCTCGACCACCCGCAGGCCCGCGCGCTCGGCGCCACCGCCGCGGACGGGCGGCTCGTCGGATTCGTCTACGGCCTGCCGAACGACCGGGCGCACTGGTGGTCCACCGTCGTCGAGCCGTATCTGCGCGCCACGGGATCCGACGACTGGCTCGACGGCTCGTTCGTGATCACCGAGCTGCACGTCCACCCCGACTTCCAGCAGCGCGGCATCGGCCGCAGCCTGATCACCACCATCACGGACGCCGTCGGCCTGCCCCGCTCGATCCTCTCCGCGATCGACACCGAGAGCCCGGCCCGCGGCCTCTACCGCGCCCTGGGCTACCGGGACCTCGCCCGCCAGGTGCTCTTCCCGAGCGCACCCAAGCCGTACGCGGTGATGGGCGCGGCCCTTCCGCTGCGCCGGCCGGTCTGAGGAATCGATTTCCGCCCGCGCGGGCCCCCCGGCTAACCTCGGGCTCACCACCCTTCCGAGCAGGAGTTCACCATGGCCCAGGTCCAGCGCATGTCCCGATTGATGATCAAGACACTGCGCGACGACCCGGCGGACGCCGAGACGCTCAACCACAAGCTCCTCGTCCGCGCCGGTTACGTCCGCCGCACCGCGGCCGGCATCTGGTCGTGGCTGCCGCTCGGCAAGAAGGTCCTGGAGAACATCACCCGCGTCGTCCGCGAGGAGATGGACGCCATCGGCGGCCAGGAGGTCCTGCTCCCCGCGCTGCTCCCCAAGGAGGCGTACGAGGCGAGCGGCCGTTACGACGAGTACGGCGACCTGCTGTTCCGGCTCAAGGACCGGAAGGGCGCCGACTACCTCCTGGGCCCCACCCACGAGGAGATCTTCACCCAGGTCGTCAAGGACATGTGCTCGTCCTACAAGGACCTGCCCGTGATCCTCTACCAGATCCAGACGAAGTACCGCGACGAGGCCCGTCCCCGCGCCGGTGTGCTGCGCGGCCGCGAGTTCCAGATGAAGGACTCGTACTCCTTCGACACCACCGACGAGGGCCTGGCCGAGGCGTACCAGCTGCACCGCGCCGCGTACATCCGGATCTTCGAGCGCCTCGGTCTCGACCACCGCATCGTCTCCGCCGTCTCCGGCGCCATGGGCGGCTCGGCCTCCGAGGAGTTCCTCGCCCCCGCGCCCGCCGGCGAGGACACCTTCGTCGACTGCCCGAACTGCGACTACGCCGCCAACACCGAGGCGGTGACCTTCAAGGTCACGGCCGTCGCGGACGCCTCCGCGGTCGCCCCCGTCGAGGAGGTGGACACCCCCGACACCCCGACCATCGAGTCCCTCGCCGCCCACCTCGGCGTCCACGCCTCGGCCACCCTGAAGAACCTGCTGGTCAAGGTCGACGGCGAGATCGTAGCCGTGGGCGTGCCCGGCGACCGCGAGGTCGACCTCGGCAAGCTCGGCGAGCACCTCGCCCCCGCCGTCGTCGAGCTCGTCACCGCCGAGGACTTCGTGGGCCGCCCCGACCTGGTGCGCGGCTACGTAGGCCCGCAGGGCCTGGAGAAGGTCCGTTACATCGCCGACCCCCGTGTCGCCGCGGGCACCGCATGGATCACGGGCGCCAACAAGGAGGGCGTGCACGCGAAGAACGTCGTCGCGGGCCGTGACTTCGAGGTCGACGACTACCTCGACGTCGTCGTCGTCGAGGCCGGGGACCCCTGCCCCAACTGCGGCGCCGGCCTCCAGGTGGACCGCGCCATCGAGATCGGGCACATCTTCCAGCTCGGCCGCAAGTACGCCGACATCTTCTCCCTCGACGTCCTGGGCCAGCAGGGCAAGCCGGTCCGCGTCACGATGGGCTCGTACGGCATCGGCGTCTCCCGCGCGGTGGCGGCCCTCGCCGAGCAGACCGCCGACGACAAGGGTCTGTGCTGGCCCCGCGAGATCGCCCCGGCCGACGTGCACGTGGTCGCCGCGGGCAAGGCGCTCCAGACCGAACTGGCCCTCGACGTCTCCGAGAAGCTGAACGCGGCGGGGCTGCGCGTCCTGGTCGACGACCGCGCGGGCGTCTCGCCCGGCGTGAAGTTCACCGACTCCGAGCTCATCGGCGTCCCGAAGATCCTGGTCGCCGGACGCCGCTCGGCCGAAGGTGTCCTGGAGCTGAAGGACCGCCGCACGGGCGAGCGCGAGGAGCTCACCGTCGACGAGGCGATCGCCCGCCTGACCGACCAGGGCTGATCCCTTCCGGACACCGGCAGAGGGCCCCCGCGCACCGCGCGGGGGCCCTCTGCCGGTGTGCCTACAGCCAGCCCGCGAACTCCAGCGAGAGTTCGCCGTCCTGGGTGCGCCCCGCCGTCAGCGCGCGCGTCCCGGACTCGACCGCCCGGAACAGCGTCCAGCCGCGCAGCCGCGCCTGGTCGACGTCCAGCGAGTCGGCGAGCTTCTTGACCCGCCGGCGTGCCGTCGCGGCCCCTCCGGGTGAGGCGATCAGGTCCTCTACCCGGTCACGCACCAGCCGCGCCAGGTCGTACGCCCGCTCACCGGTCAGCGGCTCGGGGCCGACCGCCAGCCACGGTGCGCGCTCACCCGACAGGACCTTGCTCTGCCGGAAGTTGCCGTGCAGCAGGAAGAGTTCGGGGGAATCCCGGACCAGCTCCTCGCGCGCCGCGAGAGCGGCCGAGACGAGCGGTTCGAGCTCGGGGCCCCGCGCCGCGGCGGCCCGCATGCCCTCCACCTGTCGGGCGGTGCGCTCCGCGACGGTCTCGAAGGCGTGGCCGGCCGGCGGGTCGACCCACAGCCGCCGCATCGTGCCGGCGGCCTCCAGCAGCGCCTTCGCCTCGGGAAGGGAGCGCAGGGACACCTCGTGGTGCAGCCGTTCCAGCAGGACGGCCTCGCCGGGCACTACGCCCTCCGCAGCGGTCAGGAGCTCGACGGTGCCCCAGCCGTTCCAGTGTGCCAGCGCCGCCCGCTCGAGCGCGGGAGCGGCCCCGGAAGGCGCGATCTTCAGCACGGCGGGCGTGCCGTCCTCCCGGCGGACCAGGAGGACGAGGCTGCTGCGCCCGCCGGGGGCACACACCCGGTCGAGGGAGACCGAGTGCGCGGACAGCGCCTCGTCGGTGAGTGCGGGGAGCCGCCCGAGCCAGTCGGCCGCGGCCGTGTCCCCGTACGTCTCGCCGAGCGCTCGCACCAGACGCTGCGGCGGTTCGAAACCCATACGTGCCTTGTTCCCTTCCGGAGCGTGGTCAGCTGCGGCGTGGTCGGCCGCAGCTGCGCTCGGTTGCTCAGCGTGTGACGCCGGTGGCCCCTGCCTCCGCCGTGTTGTCCGGCGGGGCGGCCCTCTCGGTGAGCCCAGGAAAGGCTACGCCGGTGCCGCGCCAGCGCACCGCACGCACCGCCGCCTCCCTGAGCGCGCCCGCGGCATCCTGCCGCAGCGTCCCCCCGGCGGCCCGTACGAGATCGGAGTACACCCCCGCGACCCGGTCCTCCAGCACGGCGGCGAGCCGCATCGCGGTTGCCGGATCGCGCACGGCGAAGGGCAGAGCGTACGCCGCGTGCGCCGCCACCGGCGTACCGCCCAGGTCGCGAACCGTCCGTGCGAGCGTGTCGCGACGGGCCCGGTGGGCGTCGCAGGCAGCCGTCGCGTCCCTGCGGCGGTCCCCTTCCAGCCGGCCGCCCAGCACCCCGTACCCGTACACGGCGGCGTGCGCGGCGCGGAGTGCGGCCTGTGCTGCGCGCAGCGTTCCGTCCGCGTCGTCCGTTCCGGCCTCCAGTGTCATGCCGAGGTCTCCTTGGCCAGTTCGGTCAGCAGATACGCGTGGGCGGCGCCGGCCGCGGCGACCGAGGCCAGCAGCCTGGCCAGTTCCGGTTCGGCGGTCAGCAGGGCCGTGGCGCGGCGGTCCGCCAGCCGGCGCTCCTCGGCCGCGAGGTCCCTCAGGGCCGCCCGCGCCTCGGTGGGGGCAGCGGGCGGGGACGGTGCGGGGGAGCCGCTCGGGGCCTTCGCCGGGACGCCCAGCGCCGTCAGGTGCTCCCGCACCGAGGCGGTCAGTGGCGCGAGCCCGGCCTCCGTCACCGGGTGGGCGGCGGCGACCTGTTCGTAGCGGGAGAGCAGTGAGGCACTGTCACGGGCGGCCGAGGCCCGCAGTGCCTCCGCCCGGACCGAAGCGGACCGGGCGTCAGTACCCCCGGGGGTAGTTCGCGGCTCCGGCCCGCCCCCGCAGCCTGTGAGCACCGCACCCAGGGCGAATGCTCCCGTAGCGGTGAGCGCACCCCTGCGCGTCGTCCCCGTGCGGTGCACTTGTCTCCTTCAGCCTGGTTTTTGACAGTTTTTGACCTGAAGTGATCACCGGAAGTGAGCGTACCCGCGGCCGGCCGGGAGGCGGACGGCAACACCCCTGCGGACCGGATACCCTTTGACCTGACACGCGACGATCCCCACAACAGCACACGCGGCCGAGGAGTCACCCGGATGAGCACCACCCAGAGCGACAGGCTGCGCGAATTGCTGGAGCCGCTCGTCGGAGCCAAGGAGCTGGACCTCGAGGAGATCGAGCTGTCCAGAGCGGGCCGCCGCCGGGTGCTGAGGGTCATCGTGGATTCCGAGGACGGCGTGGAGCTCGACACCTGTGCCGAGCTGAGCCGCACGATCTCCGAGACGCTCGACGAGACCGACGTGATGGGCGACGACGAGTACGTCCTCGAAGTGAGCTCTCCGGGCGCCGACCGCCCGTTGACCGAGCACCGCCACTACGTACGCGCCATCGGCCGGCTGGCCAAGCTGAACCTGGCCGACGGCGGCGAACTGGTGGCCCGCGTCCTCGCCGTCGACGACGAGGGTCTCGATCTCGAAGTGCCGGGCGTCAAGGGCCGCAAGCCCACGGCGCGCCGTGTCGCCTTCGAGGAGATCGCCAGGGCGCGCGTGGAGATCGAATTCAACCGCAAGGACAAGAAGGAAGAGGAGGCGTAGCCGTGGACATCGATGTGAAGCTTCTGAAGGGCTTGGCGCAGGACAAGGAGATCCCCTTCGACGTGCTCGTCGGGGCGATCGAGTCGGCCCTCCTCATCGCGTACCACCGCACCGAGGGCAGCCACCGCCGTGCGCGCGTCGAGCTGGACGCCGCCGGCCACGTCACCGTGTGGGCGAAGGATGACCCGGCCGAGCTCGAGGAGGGCCAGGAGGCCAAGGAGTTCGACGACACGCCCTCCGGCTTCGGCCGTATCGCCGCGACGACCGCCAAGCAGGTCATCCTGCAGCGGCTGCGCGACGCCGAGGACGACAGGACGTTCGGGGAGTACGCGGGCCACGAGGGCGACGTCGTCACCGGCCTCGTCCAGCAGGGCAAGGACCCGAAGAACGTCCTGGTCGACATCGGCAAGATGGAAGCGATCCTGCCCGTGCAGGAGCAGGTGCCGGGCGAGGAGTACACCCACGGCCTGCGGCTGCGCACGTACGTCGTGCGGGTGGCCAAGGGTGTGCGCGGTCCGTCCGTGACCCTCTCACGCACCCACCCGAACCTGGTGAAGAAGCTCTTCGCCCTGGAGGTCCCGGAGATCGCGGACGGGTCGGTCGTCATCGAGGCCATCGCCCGCGAGGCCGGTCACCGCACCAAGATCGCCGTGCGGTCCACCCGGGCCGGCCTGAACCCGAAGGGCGCCTGCATCGGCCCGATGGGCAGCCGTGTGCGCAACGTCATGGCCGAGCTGCACGGCGAGAAGATCGACATCGTGGACTGGTCGGACGACCCCGCGGAGATGGTCGCCAACGCGCTGTCACCCGCGCGGGTGAGCGAGGTCGAGGTCGTGGACCTCGGCACGCGCTCCGCCCGGGTGACCGTGCCCGACTACCAGCTGTCGCTGGCGATCGGCAAGGAGGGGCAGAACGCCCGCCTGGCCGCCCGGCTCACGGGCTGGCGCATCGACATCCGCCCGGACACCGAGACCGAGGCCGAGCGCGACGTCGCCGACCGCGAGCGCGCCGAGCGCGCCCGGGAGCGTTCCCAGCGCGGCTGACCGACCACGCCCTGCCCCCGGAGCCGTCCCAGGGCGGATCCGGAGACAGGGCGAAGGAATAGATCGAGGCGCTGTGCCGCTGAGATCACGACAACATCCGTTCGATTCTTGCCCCAAAGGGGTGAGGTCGATGCGGGGAGGTAGACTTAGCGTGTCTGGCCGGACGCACGCCCGCGTTTGCCCCGAGCGAACCTGTGTGGGATGCCGGGAGCGAGCGGCCAAGAGCGAGCTGTTGCGCATCGTGGTGGACGAGGGAGAAGTCGTCCCTGATCCACGCGGTACGCTGCCCGGCCGGGGTGCGTATGTGCACCCGGCCTCTGTCTGTCTCGACCTGGCGGTTCGCCGCCGGGCATTCCCCCGGGCCTTCAAGGCCAAGGGGCCGTTCGACTCCGCGGCACTGCAGCGGTTCGTCGAGCGGGTGACACCGTAGGAAAGTGAACGGCACGGGTCCCCGTGCGGTCAGGTACCTCGCGAGTTGGAAGTAGGTCGAGATTGCGATGAGCACTCGATGAGTACGCGATGAGTACGCCCATGAAGTAGCGACGGTCCGGCGGTAACCCGGACCTAAAAGGAGCGAAGTGGCTAAGGTCCGGGTATACGAGCTCGCCAAGGAGTTCGGCGTAGAGAGCAAGGTCGTCATGGCCAAGCTCCAAGAACTCGGTGAATTCGTCCGTTCGGCGTCCTCGACGATCGAGGCGCCGGTTGTACGCAAATTGACTGACGCACTGCAGGGTCCCGGCGGCAACGCCGGCAAGTCCGCAGCAAAGCCTGGCGCGCCCCGCAAGGCCGCCCCCTCGAAGCCCGCTGCGCCGTCTCCGGCCGGCGCGGCACGTCCCGCTGCGCCGAAGCCCGGCGCCCCGGCCCCCAAGCCGGCCGCCGCGGAGACCCCGGCGAGCAGCACCCCCTCGGCGCCCTCCGCGCCGTCGGCGGGCCCGCGTCCGGGCCCCAAGCCCGCGCCGAAGCCGGCCCCGGTGACTCCGGTCCCCGCCGCCGAGTTCTCGGCTCCGGCTCCGGCCCAGCCGGCCGCGCCCCAGCAGCCCCAGGCCCCGCG
>NZ_MAPV01000229.1 GCF_001700505.1 Streptomyces mutomycini | reverse complement strand
AGGTGGCATGGGGGTGGCGGGCGCTGCGGACGGTGGCTTGGCCACCGGCTTGTGCTCGGGCGCAGGCCGGTCGCCCCCGACCAGGGCCCACACGAGCCCGGCGGCTGCCGCCACGGCCGCCGCGGCGGCGATCCCGGCCTTCGCCGGGCCGCCGATCACTTCGGACGCCGCGGCCCCGCCTGCCGTGCCTCCCCCGGAGGACGCGCCTCCCGAGGCAGCCGCGGCGGCTCCGGCGCCGGCCGCACCCGCCGCGCCACCCGCCACGATGCCGGCGGCCTTGAGCGAGTAGCCCGCGGCGAACCAGCCGATGACGGCGACCGGGAGCAGGGCCGGAATGCCGGCGTTCACACGGTCCAGCTCACCGGCGGCGATCCGGCACTTCGCGCACTCGTCCAGATGCTTGCGCAGTCCGCGTTCGGCCCGGGTCCGCAGACCGCCCCGGGCATGGGCGCCGAGCCGGTCGGCGTACTGCGCGCAGTCGCCGCCGGCCGTCAGCGACTGGCTCACATGGGCCTGCAGATAGGCCTGCTTGAGCCCCTCACGGGCCCGGACGGCCAGGACCGCCGTGGCATTGGCGGTCAGGCCGAACAGCGGCGCGACCTCGCTCGGTGACTCCTCCTCCACGGTCGTGTGCCACAACACGGCCTGCCAGCGCTCCGGCAGGCTGCGGAAGGCCTCCATGGCCATCGACCGGTCCGCCTCGTGCATGGCGAGCACATCGGCGCCGAGGTCGAGGGTGTCGGCCTCCGACAGCTCGGCGGAGCGAGTGGCCTGCGCGGCGAACACCGCGAAGTCGTCCACCAGATGCTCGCGCTTCGCGCTCCTGGTCCACGCGGCGGCGACATGCCGGACAGCCGTCATGAGGTAGGCCCGGACGGCCTCCTCCGGCCCCTTCCCGCCCCGCACGGCCTGCAGCGTCCGGGCGAACACCTCGGCCGTCAGGTCGTCGGCGGTGTGGGCGTCCCGGCAGCAGGTACGCGCATAGCGGCGCACCGCCCCCGAGTGGCGCCGGAAGAGCTCCTCGTAGGCATGGTCGTCACCCGTGCGCATGCCCTGGATCAACTGCGCGTCCGAGGGGCTGAGTTCCGCGGACCCCGCGCGCCCCTCACGCTGCAGAGGGACCGCGTAGGCGGCATCGGCCTCCGAACCGGGTTCCGGCTGCGCCCCGTCATCGGCGGCGGACCTCGACGGCCAGGGACCGGGCAGCACGGTGCCGCCATCGTTGGAGTCGTCCGGCCGCGCAGACCCGGCGCCCCCTTCGGCGGGGGCGCTCGGCCGTCCGGTCCCGGAACGGCCGGGTGGCGTCACCTGGTCCGGCACCTGGCCCGGCGGCCGGCTCGGCGTACGCGAGGCCGACGGGCTGCCGGCCTCCGTGCCCCTGCCGTCCCTGCCCGCTGCATCGACACCGCCGGACGGCTCTTCCTGCCGCGCGTCACCGCTCATCGCGGAAGCCCCCGTATACACCCTCGGACCCGAATACCGGGGCCACATTGCCACAGCGCAACGCCGCGACGAGCCCTGAGTATCAGCAACCACTCGTCCGGGGTTTCTTCCTGTGCCCGGGGGTGTGACATCACCCCGACGGGGAAGGCGCAACGGCCCCCGGTCGCACGGGAAACGCCCTCGGCCGCATGGGTATGCAGCTGACAGGGGATGGGCCCCACCGGCCGCTGCACGCACGCTGACGACTGTGCGGGGGTGACGCCTGCGCATGCGCGATGTCCGCGCATACGCAGGCGACTGCGCATACGTGACGGCAGGGCCTACGCGACAGCTGTACTGCCGGCGCCGCAGGACCGCGCGGCGCGCCCGCGGTGCGGGCGTCCCGCACGGGAACTACGTGGGTCCTACGCCCGGCGGGATGCCTACGCCCGGCGGGAGCGGAGCCCCTCCAGCAGGATGTCCAGCAACCGGGCCGAGGCAGCGGCCTGATGAGCGGGATCCGGCAGCGCCGGCGCCGCCGTGGCGATGACCAGCAGCACATCTGCCACCGTCACATCGCCCCGCAGCTCACCCGACTCACGGGCCCGGTCGACCAGCCTGCCAACGACCTCGAGCAGTTCGGCCACACCCGGGTCGTCCTCGATCCCGTCCTCGCTTCCAGGAGGCCGGCCGACCACCCGGAGGTCGGGCTGGCCCACTCCCTGCCGCTGATGCGGGACGCGAGACTCGCCGTCGGCCGTGCCGGGACCCTCCGTCGAGGCATGCTCGTCCTGCTCCGCCCCCACGCGCAGCACCTGCGGGGGCAGCAGCCGTCCCGCACCGGATGCCACCGAGGTCCGCAGGAAGCGGGAGAGCGCCGACCACGGCTCGTCCTCCTGGCCGAGGGCCGTGCGAGCCTGGTCGGTCAGCCGAGCGGTCTCCTCCTCCGCTATCCGGCGCACCAGTACGTCCTTGCTCGGGAAACGCCGGTAGACCGTACCGACGCCGACCCGCGCGCGGCGCGCCACATCCTCCATCGGTGCGCCGTAACCCAGTTCCCCGAACACCTCACGCGCGGCGCGCAGGACGTGTTCGAGATTGCGCTGCGCGTCCACGCGGAGCGGCGCCGAGCGGGCCGTGCCACCCGTCGCTCCCGCTGCCGCGACCGTCCCGACCGCGCCCACGGGGCCAAGCCGCCCATGGTCCTCAGCAGAAGAGGCGACGGCGCTCGGCCCATGCAAATCCTGAATGTGCATAACTTCCCCCGGTTATGTCGTCTCCCCCCGGAGACTTCCCCGCCGTGTCTGCCGGTGTCTGGTCACTGGTCCGAATCCGACACCCCGACGGGGTACGAACATAGTTGAGCCCGGGTCAATTCAGAAGGGGGTAGTTCCGCACGGAGCGCCCCCCGATCGGAGCAAGGACCGGTTGGACCCCGATTCGCCCCCTGCGACCACGCCCTCCTACCGCATCTGACCTGCACACCTCCGGAACCGGGCGGTGGCCGAGGTCCGCCGGGTGATCGAAGAGCTCCGGTCACACAATTTGCCGGGCCTGTGGACAAACTCCGGACTCCGGTGCGTCATGGGATGGTGATGGCACCAGATTCCCGGGGGACACCCCCCGGCACCCGGCCGAGTGCACGCATTCTCGTCGTCGGCGGCGGCTACGTGGGGATGTACACCGCGTTGCGTCTCCAGCGGAAGCTCCGGCAGAGACTGAGAAGCGGTGAGGCCGAGATCGTGGTGGTCACGCCGGATCCCTACATGACGTACCAGCCGTTCCTGCCCGAGGCCGCAGCCGGTTCGATCTCTCCGCGTCATGTCGTCGTGCCCCTGCGCCGGGTCCTCAAGAACTGCACGATCGTCATCGGCGAGGCGGAGCGTGTCGACCACGCCAAACGCACCGTGACGGTCACGACGCTCGCCACCGGCGAGGACGGCACCGGAGCCCTGGAGATTCCGTACGACGAGCTCGTCCTCGCGCCCGGATCCGTGTCACGCACCCTGCCGGTTCCGGGCCTCGCGGACTTCGGCATCGGCTTCAAGACCGTCGAGGAGGCCATCGGCCTCCGCAACCACGTCATCGAACAGATGGACATCGCCTCCGCCACCCGGGACCCCGCCATCCGCGACGCGGCCCTCACCTTCGTCTTCGTGGGCGGTGGATACGCGGGCGTCGAGGCGCTCGCGGAGCTGGAGGACATGGCCCGCTACACCTCGCGGTACTACCACAACATCAAGCCCTCGGACCTGAGATGGATCCTGGTCGAGGCGACCGGGCGCATCCTGCCCGAGGTCGGCGAGGCGATGGGCAAGTACGCCGTCAGGGAGCTGCGGGGCCGCAACATCGACGTACGGCTCGACACCCGGCTGGACAGCTGCGAAGGCCGCGTCGCCGTACTCAGTGACGGGGCGCGCTTCCCGACCCGCACCCTGGTGTGGACCGCGGGCGTGAAGCCCGCACCGATCCTCGCCGCCACCGACCTCCCCCTCACGGAGCGCGGCCGGATCCGCTGCACCGCCACGCTCTCCGTCGACGGCGCCGAACACGCCTGGGCCGCCGGTGACGCGGCGGCCGTTCCGGACCTCACCTCGTCGGAGCCGGGCACGGAGACCGCGCCGAACGCCCAGCACGCGGTCCGTCAGGCAAAGGTCCTCGCCGACAACATCGTGGCCACGCTCGCCGGCCGGCCGGCCCAGGACTACCGGCACTCCTACGCCGGATCCGTCGCCTCGCTCGGCCTGCACAAGGGAGTCGCGCATGTCTACGGGCGAAAGCTCAAGGGATATCCGGCCTGGCTGATGCACCGCGTCTACCACCTCAGCCGCGTACCCACGTTCAACCGGAAGGCGCGCGTCCTTGCTGAGTGGACCCTGGCCGGACTCTTCAAACGCGAGATCGTCTCCCTCGGCTCGCTCGAACACCCGCGCGCCGAATTCGCCCTCGCCGCACGAGGACTCGTACATCCCGGGCCTCCCGAACAGACCCCGCCGAAGGACGACAGGCCACCGGACACGTCCCGTTGATCCGCGGTTCACCGCCGCGCGGGCACACCCTCCGGGAACCGCTGCAGTTCAGCGGACGGACCGACGGCCGTACACCAACTGTCAGTACGGTCGGTCACACTGGGCATGTGACCATAGGTGGGCTCACACCTGCGCAGAGTGATCCGGCAGGCGGTCACCTACAGTGACCGGCAGCGGCGACCACCAGCACGGACAGGTCCGGCTGCGCGTTCCCGACAGCACGGCCCCGGCACCCCGATCCGGCATGAGGACCGGCGGGTGCCGGCCACAGGACCAGCAGAAGAAGCAGCTCGCCCGAGCGGACCCGACCGACACACGAGGCCAGAAATTCCGTGAACTTCACGCGCTGGAGCGCCCGCCTTCCCGGAACACAACGTCGAGCCGCCGCGCGGGACGACGACCACAGTTCCGTACCCGCCGCCCGCGCCGAGTCCCTACGGCCGAAGACCGCGGCCACGCCGCCCGACGACAGCTCCGAACCCTCCGCCCCTGTGCCCGGGCCCGCCTTGGAAGCCCTGTCGGCCCGCGAGCTCCTCGGCCGGCTCCCCGCCCCCGTCGCCCTGCTGCACGGACCGGAACACCGCATCACCTACGTCAACGCGGCCTACACGTCCGCCTTCGGCCCACGCCCCTGCGGTGTACCCGCGGCCGAGGCCATGCCCGAGCTCGCCGAGCTCAGCCTGCTGCCCCTCATGGACCAGGTCCTGCGCAGCGGCACCCCCCGTACGGTCAAGTCCCGCAAGGTGCAGGCCGGCAGTTCGTACACCGTGACCTGCACACCCGTGGCCACCGGCCCGGACGGAACCGGCGGGGAGCCGGGCGTCCTCGTCTACGCCACAGATGTCACCGACCACGCCGAGGCGGCCGAGCGCCTCAGGACCAGCGAACGCCGCCACCGCGAGACGGCCGTCACGCTCCAGCGCTCCCTGCTCCCTCAGGACCTCGAACAGCCGGACGACCTGCGCATCGCCGCCACCTATCAGCCGGGCGGCACGGACGCGGCGGTCGGCGGTGACTGGTACGACGTCATCACCCTGGGCGCAGGACGGACCGCACTCGTCATCGGCGACGTGATGGGGCGCGGTGTGCGGGCCGCCGCCGTCATGGGCCAGCTGCGCACGGCCGTCCGGGCGTACGCACGCCTCGACCTTCCGCCGCACGAGGTGCTCCAGCTCCTCGACGTGCTCGCCGCCGAGATCGATGCCAGCCAGATCGCCACCTGCGCCTACGCCGTCCACGACCCCAACGAGGGGCACCTCGTCTACTCCTCCGCCGGGCACCTCCCGATCCTCGTGTGCGACGAGGACGGCACCGTCCACCGCGCGGAGGACCCGACCGGGCCGCCGCTCGGCACGGGCGGCTGGGTTCACACCTCGGGGACGATCCCCCTGCCGCCCGGCTCCACCGCAGTCCTCTACACGGACGGCCTGGTCGAACGGCGCAGCGAGGACATCGACGAGGGAGTGGCCTCCCTGGCGCGCGCCCTCTCCGGTGCCAAGGGATCGCCCCAGGTGGTCTGCGACCGGCTCATCCGCTCCCTGGGTGTCACCGCCGAGCACGACGACGACGTGGCGGTCCTCGTGGTCCAGCACCCCGCACGGACGGGAGCGAGCGCGGAGCTCTTCCACAACGCCTCGCTCGAACTGCTCGGAGGCATCGAGGCCGCGCCCAGGGCACGCGCCTTCGCCACGGGCGTCCTGGCTTCCTGGCGCTTTCCCATGGAGCTCTGTGACCTGGGCGTTCTCGCCGCGAGCGAGCTCGTCGCGAACTCCCTCCAGCACGGCACTCCGCCCATGCGCCTCGGTCTGCGCCGGACCGACCGGCGCCTGATCATCGAGGTGACGGACGGGGACGACCACCTGCCGCGCCGCCGTCGCGCCGAGCCCGCCGACGAGGCGGGACGCGGCATCTCCATCGTCGCGACCATCGCCACGTCGTGGGGAAGCCGCCGTACCCCCGGCGGGGGCAAGGCGGTCTGGTGCGAATTCGCGCTCCCCGGCTGACCCGACCCGGCGCACGGCCGTGCATCGGCGCAGGGCGGCGACTCAGTGCACGGCGGTGTCTCGACGCACGGCGGTGGGAGGGATGACCGGCTCGCTCTCCGGCAGCGACACGGCGACCACCCGGGACGGCCCCGCCGCGAGCAACGGCCGGTCCTGTGCCGGAGTGAGCTGACGGCCCAGCTTGAGAGCCAGCACGGTGATGCCGAGCGAGAACAGCACGAACGTCACGATGTACGGCCCGTGCAGGGACGCCCCCATGGGCCCGCCCACTGCGGGCCCGACGGCCAGCGCGAGCTGCTTCACCAGGGCGAAAGCCGAGTTGTACTGACCGACCATGGCCTCCGGAGCCAGATCGGCGACGAGCGGCGCCACGGTCGGCGACAGCATCGCCTCACCGAGCCCGAACAGGGCGTACGTCGAGATCATCGCGGCCGTGGCCATGGTCTGGCTGCCGTGTCCCAGGCCCGCGTACCCGGCCACGATCCACGCGAAGGCCCAGATCAGACCGACCCACGCGATGACCCGGCTGCGACTGCGGCGCTCCACGAGACGGAGCACGACGAACTGCGCGACGACGATCACCGCCGTGTTGGCCGCCAGCGCGATACCCAGGGTGGACGGATCGATGCCGGCTGCCTCGGTGCCGTAGGCGGCGAGACCGGACTCGAACTGTCCGTAGCAGGCGAAGAAGATCACGAAGCCCAGCACGCACAGCTGCACCATGGCCTTGTGCGAGAGCAGCACCCGCAGCCCGGCCTTGGGAGCGGTGCCGTCGGCGGGCACCGCTCCCGTGAGGGAAGGCGCACGCGGCATGCGAACCGTGGCCGCGACCACGCCCAGCACCAGGAACATCCCCGCCTCGATGAGGAACAGCAGGGTGAAGCTCGACGGACGGTCGACGTCCACCAGCTGCCCGCCGACCAGGCCACCGAGGCCGAGGCCGAGGTTCTGCAGGAAGAACTGCATGGCGAAGGCGCGGGTACGGGTCGCGGCACTCGAGCACCACACCAGCATCGTCGCGAGCGCAGGCTGCATGACAGCGGTGCCGGCGCCAAGGACCACGGCGGAAAGCACAGCTGACGTCACGCCGTCCGAAAAGCCCAGGGCACAGGCGCCCACGGCCGCGGCCACGGCGGCGACGACCAGCACGGGCAAGGGACCGCGCCGGTCGATGGCACGGCCGGTGAACGGCAGCACCGCGAGCGCTGCCATGGCGAACACAGCCAGCACGACACCTGCCGTACCGGCACCAAGATCCCGTACCTGTGCCACGTAGACGTACAGATACGGGACGGTGAATCCGAGGCCGAACGCACTCAGCGCACTCCCCAGCTGGATCCGCCGCAGCGCTGCACCCATCTCCCTGGTCACACTCACCTACCTCAAGACTCACTCGCAAGAACACAGACTCGTAGACTTTAGCACTAAAATTAGAGGCTGAACTCTTCACCTTGAAGGACTTCGACGGCGACGAACAGCGTGCGATACTGCCCGCCATGTCTGACACCACCGAGCAGCCCGAGCTCCAGGAGCCGAGCCTCGACGAGCAGATCGCGGCCTACCAGCGCGAATTCCGGGACCTCGACCCCCAGGTCGAGCAGATCGTCTCCGCGCTGGGCCGGCTGAACCGCCGGATGAACGTCGCCTACGGCAGGCAGGTCGCCGCACTCGGGATCAGCAACACCGAGTGGGAGGTCCTCAAGACCCTGGTCCTGTCCGGCGCCCCCTACCGGCTGGGGCCGGGCGAGCTCGCAAAGCGGCTCGGGCTGACTCCCGCAGCGATGACGCACCGCATCGACCGGATGGCCGGCGAAGGCCTGGTCACCCGGGACCGGGACGAGAACAACCGGGTACGCGTCATCGTGGAGCTGACCGACGAGGGCCGCGCGAAGTGGCTCGAGGCGATGCGGATGGCCACCACCTTCGAGGAGGACCTTCTCCAGGACCTCTCGGGTGATGAGCGTGGTGCGCTGGGCGAGATCCTGATCCGGCTGCTGCGCCGTGTGGAGCACGAACAGCCGGACGCCGGCGGCCGGCTCACCGACCTCGACTGAGGGTCAGGGCAGGGGGCGAGAGGTGAGGTTGACACACCGCCCTCGCATCCGTAAGGTTCTTCGAGTTGTCACGGAGCCGGTACGGTCCGGTGGCAGCCGATCCCGCCGCGAATGCGGCAACCAAACTCAGAACGATCTCCCACCGGAGAGAATTTCGGCATGCCGGAATTCAATTCACAGACTCGATTATGAGTCGCCGGGAGGATCCGCTACAGTTTGAGGCGTCGGAACGGCCGAAGGGCCGGGAAGGCGAAGCCCGCTGACTGGGAATCAGGCCCGAAAAGATCTGATAGAGTCGGACTCGCAGGAAAGGGAAACGCGAAAGCG
>NZ_MAPV01000228.1 GCF_001700505.1 Streptomyces mutomycini | reverse complement strand
GTACGGGTCGGCGAGGTCGACGCTCGCGTGCGGGCGGAGGCCGAGCACACCGCGGTGGAAGAGGGTCGCCTCGTCGAAGTGGTGCCAGGGCTGGGTCAGCGCGACATGGTCGACCCGGGTGATCCCGATGTCGCCGGTCCAGCCGGAGCGTCCGGCGTCTCCGGACCTCTGGCCGTCCCCGGGCCCGTCGGTGACGCAGAAGAAGAACTCGGTGCCGTCGGGCGCGGCCACGGCGTCCAGCGGGGCGTCGCCGGGGGCGCGGCGCCGGGGCAGGACGGGGGCGAGCAGTGACTCGGCCCGCGCGGCGGCGCCCGCCGGGTCGGGGCTCTCCAGGCCCACCGCGGTGAGCGAGGGGTCGGGCCGGTGGCTGCCGGTGTCGGTGTTGAGCAGGATGCGTGCCTCGCCCTGTTCCCAGAGGTCCACCGGTTTGCCGGAGTGCCTGGCCGTACGGGAGAAGCCCAGCGCGGTGAGCAGGGGGGCGATCCTGGCCGTGTCGGCCGTGGCGATCTCGACGAAGGCGAACCCGGTGGGAACGACCGGTGCCGGGGGCGCGGTCAGCCCCGCCGACTCCTGGAGCAGCGTGAGCGAGCGCCGGGCGTCCACCGCGGTGCGGCCGGCGTCGGCCTGGCGGAAGACGTCGTTGAACACCTCCAGCGAGAGGGGTCCGTCGTATCCGGCACGGACGGCGGCCCGCACCAGCCCGGCGACGTCGAGGTCGCCCTGGCCGGGGAAGCAGCGGTGGTGGCGGCTCCACTGCAGCACGTCGAGGGCCATCTGCGGAGCGTCGGCGAGCTGCAGGAAGAAGATCCTGTCGCCGGGGATGGCCTCGATCCCAGTGACGTCGGAGCCCCTGGCCAGGATGTGGAAACTGTCCAGGCAGACCCCGAGGGCGGGGTGGTCCGCGGCCTCGACGATGCGCCAGGCGTGCTCGTACGTACTGACATGACGGCCCCACGCCAGCGCCTCGTACGCGACCCTTACACCGGACTCCTGCGCGAGACCGGCCAGCCGGTGCAGCTGCTCGGCGGCGAGGGCGTCGTCGTCGACGGCGTACGGCGACACGCTGGAGCAGACCAGGACGGTGCCGGTGCCGAGCCGTCGCATCAGCCGGAACTTGTGCTCGGCGCGCCTCAGGTTGCGGGCGAACTCGTCGGCGGGGACGGCCTCGATGTCGCGCATCGGCTGGAAGAGGTCGATCGTCAGACCGAGATCGGCGGCCCGTTCCCTGATCTCCTCCGGGCCGAGCGGGCTGCCGGTCAGGTCGTTCTCGAAGATCTCGACGCCGTCGAAGCCCGCGCGCGCGGCCGCGGTGAGTTTCTCGGTGAGCGTTCCGCTGAGCGAGACGGTGGCGATGGACGTTCGCATGTCGGTCCTCCTCGGGGCTTCAGTGCGCGGACGTGAGGTCGGCGATGTCGTCGAGCATCCGGGCGGTGTCGGGTTCGCGGCCGGTGAAGAGCCGGAAGGAGTCGGCGGCCTGGTAGGCGGCCATGCCCCCGCCGTCGAGGGTGGGGCAGCCGAGGGCGCGGGCGGTGCGGACGAGGGTGGTTTCCAAAGGCCTGTAGACGACCTCGGCGACCCACAGACCGGGGTGCAGCAGGTCCGCGGGGAGCGGGAGTCCGGGGTGGGCGGCCATACCGATGGGCGTGGCGTTGACCAGGCCGTCGGCGCTCACCGTCTGCGCCGCGATGTCCAGCAGGTCCGCGGCGGCGGCCCGGCCGGGCCCGAACTGGTGGTTCAGGGAGGCCGCGAGGGCCGCCGCCCGGTCGGGCAGGACGTCCAGCACGGTGAGCCGGCCTGCGCCGAGGGCGAGGAGGGCGTGGGCCACGGCGGCTCCGGCACCGCCCGCTCCCAGCTGCACGACCCGGTCGAGCCGTGCGTCGGGCAGCCCGCGCGCGAAGGACGCGGCGAAACCGGTCGCGTCGGTGTTGTGGCCGATCGCACGGCCCCCCTCGAAGACCACGGTGTTGACCGCGCCGAGCGCCTCGGCCTGCGGGGAGAGGGCGTCGAGGTGGGCGAGGACCTGCTGCTTGCAGGGGTGGGTGACGTTGAGACCGTCGTAGCCCATGTCGCGTGCGGAGCGCACGAGTTCGCCCGTCCTCTCCGGCGGGACCCCGAGTGTGCCGATGTCGATGAGGCGGTAGAGGTAGCGCAGCCCCTGCCGGTCCGCCTCGCGTTCGTGGAGCGCGGGGCTGAGCGAGGGGCCGATGCCTGAGCCGATGAGGCCGACGAGATACGAGTCCGGGCTCACCGGTTCTCCTCCAGGAGGTGGGCGAGGTGGGTGAGCGCCAGGGCGTATCCGTGGGCACCCGCCCCGCAGATGACGGTGTCGGCGACGGCGGAGACGTGACTGTGGTGGCGGAAGGGCTCCCGCCGGTGGATGTTCGACAGGTGGACCTCCACGACGGGGAGCTCCACGGCGGCGAGCGCGTCACGGACGGCGACCGAGGTGTGGCTGTAGCCGGCGGGATTGATCACGATGCCCCGGTGCGCCGTGCGGGCCTCGTGGACCGCGTCGATGAGCACGCCCTCGTGGTTGCTCTGGCGGCAGTCGGCGCGCAGCCCGCGGGCCGCCGCGGTGCTCCGGCAGAGCTCGTCGATGTCGGCCAGGGTGTCCTTGCCGTACACCTCGGGCTCGCGCAGGCCGAGCAGACCGAGACTGGGTCCGTTCAGCACGAGGACGGGGACGCCCGGGGGCGGGACCGGTGGGTTCGGCATCGTTCACTTCCCGTGGACGTAGCACTTAATGTACGGACTGGTTAGTTAGTCATACCCAAAGTCAGCCGCCCTGGGAAGCCCCCGGGCCGAATCGGCCGCCGGGGACACCGCCTCTAGAATCGCGAGCACGCACCGCCTGCCGCGAAGGATCCGGATGACCAGCACCGAAGGACCCGCCCAGCCCGCCGTGCGGACCCGCGACGCGGCGCGCACCAAGGACGAGATCCTCACCGTGGCGACCCGGGAGTTCGCCCGCATCGGCTACGCGGGCGCCCGGGTCGACGAGATCGCCGCCAGCACCCGCACCACGAAGCGGATGATCTATTACTACTTCGGCGGCAAGGAGCAGCTGTTCACCGCGGTCCTGGAGCGGGCCTACAGCAGGATCCGGGAGGCCGAGCAACTGCTGGACGTCGAGCACCTGGACCCCGTGGCGGCGGTCCGCCGGCTGGCCGAGGTGACCTTCGACCACCACGAGGACCACCCCGACTTCATCCGCCTGGTGAGCATCGAGAACATCCACGAGGCCGAACACATCGCGGCGTCGGCCGAGTTGAGCCGCATCGGCTCCCCGGCGATCGAGGTCCTGCGGCGCATCCTCGACACGGGGCGCGCGTCGGGGCTGTTCACGGCGGACGTCGACGCCGTGGACCTGCACGCGATGATCAGCTCGTTCTGCTTCTTCCGCATCGCGAACAGGCACACCTTCGGCGCGCTCTTCGGGCGCGACCTGGTGGAGGCCGGGCGGCGGGAGCACTACCGGACCATGCTGGGCGACATGATCATCGCGTACCTCACGGCCGACCGGGCGGCGTAGGGCCGGCGCGCCGGGCCGCGCGGAGCCGGAGGACCCCGAGCCGGAAGGCGCGGAGCCGGACCGGCAGGTGACACAGGGCCGGACGACAGGGACCTTCCGGGAACCTGGACCTTCCGGGAACACCGGGCCCGGACACCCGAGATGGCCGGGCCTGATTCTGTGCGAACTCTTGACAGGGGCGTCAACTGCTCGCAACATCCGTAGCCATCCGCAACTAACTACCTAGTGCGTTAATTAGCCGGGTCGCTCGCCCTCCCCCGCACGGAACGTCCCCCGAAGGAGCCCGCCGTGACCGCTCACGACCCTTCCGCCGGCCCGCCACCCGACGAGCCCCGGGCCCAGCCCCGCAAAGCCGCACTCGCCGCCTGGATCGGCAGCGCGCTGGAGTACTACGACTTCTTCATCTACGGCAGCGCGGCGGCGCTGATCTTCCCGAAGGTCTTCTTCGACGAGTCCGACCCGGCGAACGCGACCCTGCTGTCGCTGGCCACCTTCGGTGTCGCCTACGCGGCCCGTCCGGTCGGCGCGCTCTTCCTCGGCCACGTCGGGGACCGGCTCGGCCGCAAGAAGATCATGGTCTTCACGCTGATGCTGATGGGCATCTCGACCTTCCTCATCGGCTGCCTGCCGACCCGGGACCAGATCGGCGGGGCCGCGCCCGTCCTGCTCGTCCTCCTGCGGATCCTGCAGGGCGTCTCCGCGGCGGGCGAGCAGGCCAGCGCCAACTCGATGAGCCTGGAACACGCGCCCCGGAACCGGCGAGGCTACTTCACCAGCTTCACCATCAACGGGACCCAGGCCGGTCAGCTGATCGCGACCCTGGCCTTCATCCCGGTCGCCGCCCTGCCGGAGGAGCAGCTCCTCTCCTGGGGCTGGCGCATCCCGTTCTGGCTGAGCGTCGCCGTCGCGGTCACCGGATACGTCATCCGGCGCACCCTGGAGGAGACCCCGGTCTTCACCAGGCAGGCGGCGACCGAGGGTGTGGCGAAGATGCCGCTGGCCGTGCTGCTGCGCGACCACTGGGCCGACGTGCTGCGGGTCGTCGCGGCAGCCGTGATCGCCACGGTCAGCACGATCTTCACCGTCTGGGCCCTGTCGTACGCCACCAGCGACGCCGTCGGCATGAGCCGCACCGGCATGCTGTGGGTGGGCGCGCTGGCCAATGTGGTCGCCCTGTTCACCATTCCGCTGTGGGCCCGGCTCTCCGACCGCGTCGGACGCCGGCCGGTCTTCCTCGTCGGGGCGGTCGGCAGCGCGGTGGCGATGCCTCTGTACCTGTGGGCGATCTCCACCGGCAGCTATCCGCTGACGCTGATCCTCGGCGTACTGGTCTTCGGCGTCGTCTACAGCGCGGCCAACGGCATCTGGCCCGCCTTCTACGCCGAGATGTTCCCCACCAGGGTCAGGCTCTCGGGCATGGCGATCGGCACCCAGACCGGCTTCGCCATCGCCGGCTTCGCCGTGGCCTTCGCCTCACAGATCGCCGGCCCCGACGGGGACGACTGGGCCGGTGTCGCCCTCTTCGCCGCCCTGCTCTGCGTGCCGCCGGTCGTCGCCGCGCTCTCCGCGCGCGAGACGGCCCAGGTGCCGACGGAGCAGCTCGGGGAGCGCCACGCCGAGGTGCCGGCGAAGGCCGGTGCCTCGGTCAAGGCCTGACTCCCACTGCCCCTCGGGGGACGTGGCGGTCGGCACCGGAGGGGTGCGGGTACGGCTCGGGAGGGCCGCCCCCGCACTCCTTGGGCCCGGCCACGGGTGTGGGTACTGGTGTGGATACGGGTGTCTCTACGCCTTGCTGCCGGCCGCTTCCGGTACCGGCGTGCCCGCGACGTCCCCGGCCTCCCGGTCCGGCCGTTCGGCCGCATCGGTGCCGGCTCCGGTCCCGGTCCCGGTGCCCGTCCGCAGCCTGCGCGGTCCGGCCAGGGCGTAGGTCAGTCCGAAGCCGGCGGCCACCACCGCCGCCCCGCCGACCGCGTCCAGCACCCAGTGATTGCCCGTGGCGACGATGGCGGCGACCGTGAACAGCGGGTGCAGCAGCCCCAGGACCTTCATCCACGTCCCTCGTGCGAGCAGGACGATGACGACACCGCACCACAGTGACCAGCCGAAGTGCAGGGACGGCATCGCCGCGTACTGGTTGGTGACAGCGGTCAGCGCCCCGAAATCGGGGCTGTCGAGGTCCTGCACCCCGTGGACCGTGTCGATGAAGCCGAGTCCCGGCATGAGGCGCGGGGGCGCCAGTGGGTAGAGCCAGAAACCGACCAGGGCGAGAACCGTGGCGAAGCCGATGGTGGTGCGCGCCCAGCGGTAGTCGGAGGGCCTGCGCACATACAGCACGCCGAGGATCGCGAGCGGCACGATGAAGTGGAACGTCGAGTAGTAGTAGTCGAAGAAGTCGCGGAGCCAGGGGATGCCGACGACGGCGTGGTTGGCCCAGTGCTCGATGTCGATGTGCAGCCACTGCTCGGCCGAGTGGATCTGCCGGCCGTGCTCCTCGGCGGTGGGACGCCCGGCGGTCGCCGCGAGCCTGACCTTCGCGTAGGCGGAGTAGACGACCCGGATGAGCAGGAGTTCCAGCAGCAGGTTGGGGCGGCTGAGCACCCGGCGCCAGAACGGCAGGAGCGGCACCCGGGCGAAACGCGCCGGCACCGGCTTGGCGTGGTCCGTGGGAACCGGCCGCCGCCAGTGGGGCGAGGTGCGGGACAGGAACGGCACCGCGCAGGCCGCGCCGAGCGCGGCGACGAGCAGCGCGTTGTCGCGCAGGGGAAGGAGCACGCCGACGTTCGGCAGCAGCATCTTCCCCGGCAGCGTGAGGACGAGCACCACGACCGCCGGCCAGACCAGCCGGTCCGAGGCCCTGGTGCCGGCCCGGCCCACGACGGCGAGCAGCACCCAGAGCAGTTGGTGCTGCCAGGCGGTGGGCGACACGGCGACGGCGACGCAGCCCGTGATCGCCACGGCCAGGAGCAGTTGCCCGTCCCGGGCGTAGCGGGCCGCACGGCGCAGCCCGAGGAGGGCGACGACGGCGGCCAGGGCCAGGAACACCGCGATCTCGGCCGGCCCCTGGAGCCCGAACCGCAGCAGAGCGCCGTGCAGGGACTGGTTGGCCAGGCTGTCCGGGCGCTCGCCGAGGCCCGCGCCCGCGAGATGGTGCACCCAGTACGCCCAGGAGTCACGCGGCATCACCACCCAGGCCAGCGCGGTGCAAACGGCGAACGTGACGCCGCCGCTCAGGGCGGCCCTCCGTCTCCCGGTGAGCCAGAAAAAGACGGCGAAGAGCAGCACGGCGGGCTGCAGCGCGGCGGCGATACCGGTCAGCACGCCCGGAAGGCGCTCACCACGGACCGCGAAGCAGGCGATCAGCACCAGCAGGACCGGCAGGATGCTGATCTGGCCCAGGTGCAGGGTGTTGCGGACGGGCAGCGACACCATCAGCAGGGTGATCGCGACGGGCAGGGCCAGGAACGCGGTGCTCCGGCTCACGGGTGCGGGCAGGGCGCGTACGACGACGTAGCCGAGCAGCACGACGAGCAGCAAAGAGCCGAACGTCCATACGACGCCGAGGGCCTGTTCCGCCGAGACCGTCAACGGCTTCAGTACCAGCCCGGCGAACGGTGTCCCGGTGAACCTGCCCGGGTCGTACAGGGAACCCGCGATGTGCAGGACCCCGGTCGCGCCGGTCCAGGTCTCCAGATCGGTCAGGCGTTCGCCGGGCGGCCTGCGCAGCACCACCGCCACCTGACGTACCGCCAGGACACCGACGACCAGCCAGAGGACTGCCCTGACAGCCGCCGCCCTGGGGTCCTTCGAGTGGATCGCACCCGCTCCGGCCTGACCCAGGCCGAAGGCCTTGTCCTCCGGACCGGCCCCCGCGTCCCCCCGCACACTGCGCTCCACATCTGTCACGCTGCGCCGACCCTCCCGTTTTTCATGCACTGTCCCCTCGGCCCGGGTATGTGCGGATGAAGCCTCGCATTGCCCTATGAGGTAGACACAATCAACCCCCTCTTCGCCTGACTGTCACCACCGATTTGCCGAAAGAGTGCCCGAATCCCGCCGGGTGGCCTTCGGCCGGCGGTCGTGGCGCGGCCCGTCAGGGCGCCGGCGATCAGGCCTCGCACTCAGGGACGTCCGCCTGCCAGCCCGCGAAGAGTGGGACATCCGAGGAGCCGTCCAGGACGACGACACCGAAGGGCCGGTCGAACGCGATGTGCCGCACCGCACGCGGCCTCGGGGCGGCAGCCCTCGTCGTCACGACCGTGACCGCAGCGGCCTCCACCCCCTTCTCGGCGATCTTCACCACCGCTTCCTGGACCGCCTCGGAGATGTGGAGGGGTACGGGCGAGAGGCCGGAGAAGTCCGCCGCGCCGGAGTCCGTCGCGCGCCGCACACCGAGCGCCGGCAACTGGTCCATGATGCGGATCTTTGTCCGCATGGTGAAGCGCGGCAGCGAGAAGGTCACGGCGCCGGCGTCCAGGGGAGCCCGAGATCCCTCGGAGGCCCACGCGAGGGGCAGGACCCCGGCGGCCCCCTCGCCCGGCTCGCCCAGGACGAATCTGACCCGCGCCGGTGCCGGACCGCCCGGCTCAGCGCGGCAGCGCAGCTCGACGACGTGAGCACCCGACGTGGTCCACACGTCCCCGGGCCGGACCGACGCGTGCATCGTCGCCACGGGGAGGCTCGTACCCGTGGCGTCGGTGAACGGGACGTCACGGGTGCGGGCCATGTCGAACGGCAGCTCCCAGAACGCCTCCAGAGCCAGGACGTTGACCAGGGCGAGCGCGATGTCGCCGCCGAGGGACAACGGCAGCCGCTCGATCAGGCCACTGGTCCGCTCACGCACCCACGCGTCGGCCTCCGCGACATCCACCGGGCCAAACCCGACGTCGGGCAGCGAGCGTTCGTACTCCTCATGGAGCGGCACGCTGTTCCACACCCTGGTCGCCACGTTCAGGGCCTCCGTTCGCCCCCAGTCCCGCGCCGCCTCCGTCATCGCGGCGGCGGCCTCCCGCCCGGCCACCCCGAGCAGTGCGCGCAGTTCCGCGGCCGTTTCCGTACGGGCGCCGGCGGCCACGGCGGTCAGGGCCAGCCAGAGTCCGGCGGGCGAGCACACGAAGCTGCTCCCGCCAGGCCGCGCCAACTCCCCTGTCCACCGCTCTCCGAGCCGCTGGACCGCCGCTTCGAGGGCCGTATCCGTCGTCATCGTCTCCCCCTGCGTGTTTATCGGTTTGTCTTCCTGTCACACCCTGGACAGAATGAACCAGTGACCTGGACCGTGACCCCCGAACACTTCGGCAGCCCCGAGGCGACTCTGCTGCGACGTGACTACTACGACGAGGTGGCGAGCCGCTACTGGGGCCGCCCCGCGACCACGGAGGAGATCGACGACGGGCTGAAGGACGACGGCGTCGGCCTGCTCGCGACTCCGACCGGGGAGTTCCTGGTGGGACGGTACGAAGGCGAACCGGCGAGCTGCGCGGGCCTGCTGCTGGTCGACGCGGCGACGGCGGAGCTGACCCGGGTGTTCGTCAGGCCCGGTTTCCGCTCGACGGGCGGCGGCGGCGCGCTGCTCGCGGGCATCGAAAGCGCCGCGCGGGCGTACGGGGTGCGGCGGATCCGGCTCGACACCCGCGACGACCTGGTCGAGGCACGCGGGCTCTACGCGAAACACGGCTACCGGCAGGTCCCGGCGTTCAACCAGGGCCCCTACGCGGAGCACTGGCTCGCCAAGGAGCTCTGAGACCCCGAGGCGGCGGGGTCAGCCCGCCCAGTGGTCGCGGCGCGGTTCGGGCATGTGCGGCCGCTCCTTGCTCGACCCGCTCACCTCCGCCGTCAGCTCCGTCACCAGCCGGACCAGGTCGGTGGGCCGGTCCGGGCCCCACCAGTCGCCCAGCAGTTCGGCCAGCGACTCCTCCCGGGCCTGGGACAGCCGGACCACGGCCTCCGCGCCCCGCTCGGTGAGCACCAGCTGCATCCCCTCCCGCCGGGCGTAGCCGAGTCCCTCCACCTGGCGGGCGGCCGAGGTGATCACTCTCAGCGGCACGGGGGCGACCTCGGCCAGCCGGCCGGGCTCGACGGTGCCGTGCCGTTTGATGCGAAGGAGGAGCCAGCTGGCGGCGGGCTGCAGGTCGTAGCCGGCCTTCTCGGTGATCTTCTCGTAGATCTCCCGGCGCCCCTCACGCGTGGCGAGCACCGAGAGGGCGCGGGCGCACTCGTCGTAGGACGATCGCTGGACCGGGTTCGAGGCCAGGGTCTCGCTGCTGTCGGGTGCCGTCACGGACCCCCGCAGGGGTTCCTCCTTGAGGAACCAGGCGAAGACGAAGGCGAGGAGGACGACGGGTGCCGCGTAGAGGAAGACGTCGGTGATGGAGGTCGAGTAGGCGCTGAGGACCGAGGGGCGCAGATCCGCGGGGAGCCGGCCGATGGCCCGGGGATCGGCGGCCAGTGCCCCGGCGTCGACGCCGGGCGGCAGCGAACTGCCGCTGAGCGCGTCCTCGAGTTTGCCGGTCAGCCGGTTGGTGAAGACGGTGCCGAAGACGGCCACGCCGAAGGACGCGCCGATGGACCGGAAGAAGGTCGCCCCCGACGTGGCGACACCGAGGTCCTCGTATCCGACGGAGTTCTGCACGATCAGCACCAGCACCTGCATCACCAGGCCGAGCCCCGCACCGAAGACGAAGAAGCAGAGGCTCATCGTCCAGTTGGAGCTGGTCTCGGAGAGCGTGTGGAGCAGCAGCAGACCGACCACGGTGAGGCCTGTGCCCGCGATCGGGAAGACCTTCCAGCGGCCCGTCCGGCTGACGATCTGGCCGGAGCCGGTCGAGGTGAGCAGCAGCCCGAGGACCATCGGCAGCATGTGCACACCGGACAGGGTGGGACTGATGCCGTGCACGATCTGGAGGAAGGTCGGCAGATAGGTCATGGCGCCGAACATCGCGAAGCCGATGACGAAGCTGATGACGGCGACGAGGCTGAAGGTCCTCTTCCGGAACAGCTTCAGCGGCAGCACCGGTTCGGTCGCCCGGCGCTCGGCCGCGACGAACGCGACGAGCAGCACCACGGCGAGGACCGCGAGGGCGATGATCTGCAAGGAGTCCCAGGCCCAGGTGGTACCGCCGAGCGAGGCGACGAGGACCAGGCAGGTGGCGACGGAGGCGATGAGGAAGGTGCCCAGGTAGTCGATGGTGTGCTTGGTGCGGCGGACCGGGATGTGCAGGGCCGCGGCGATGACGAGCAGTGCGACGACGCCGACCGGCAGGTTGATGTAGAAGACCCAGCGCCAGCTGAGGTGCTCGGTGAAGAAGCCGCCGAGCAACGGCCCCAGCACGCTGGTCGCACCGAAGACCGCCCCGAACAGGCCCTGGTACTTGCCTCGTTCGCGCGGGGTGACGATGTCGCCGACGATCGCCATCGACAGCACCATCAGCCCGCCGCCTCCGAGCCCCTGGAGGGCGCGGAAGCCGATCAGCTGCGGCATGTTCTGGGCGACGCCGCAGAGCGCGGAGCCGACGAGGAAGATGACGATGGCCGTCTGGAAGAGCTTCTTGCGCCCGTACTGGTCGCCGAGCTTGCCCCAGAGCGGGGTGGCCGCGGTCGCCGCCAGCAAGTAGGCGGTCACCACCCACGACAGATGGTCCAGGCCGCCCAGTTCGCTGACGATGGTGGGAAGAGCGGTGGACACGATGGTCTGATCGAGTGCGGCGAGCAGCATGCCGAGCAGCAGCGCGCCGATGGACACCAGGACACTCCGCCGGGACCGCCCCTCGCCCGCTGCAAGGGGTGGAGGGCTCAGCTGCTGGGCCATGTTGCATCTCCTCGGGTCCGCTTCGCCCCCATCCTTGCCGCTGCGTGCCGTTATGGCCTGCCGAGCGGTGCCGGGTCCTGTCCGGGGAGTCCCGGCCGGGCGGAACTCCCCGGACGGGACCCACAGGCGTTGGGCTCCCTGCGGCGACCTGCATAATCGCAGGCAGTTAAAAGGGGAGGGGAACCCAGGATGACCGGACAGATGTGCCCGGAGTGCGGTGGCGAGCAGAGCGCGAGACCCGGGGCGGGGTGCGCCTGCGGTGCCGGCGCGGCCACGCGGGGCGGGCAGGAGGCCCGTTCGGCGGAGACAGCGGCGGCCGAGGACTTCGACCCGCTGCGGATACGGCCGTACGTGACGTTGCACAGCGACGACACGCAGGACCACGGAGCCCCTGCGGCTGCCACCACGATGCCGCTGTTCCTGGACGGGGTGGCGGGCGGAGCACCGGGGCCCGCGCCGGGCCCGCTGCCCGGCGCCGCCGTCGTGGACGAGACCCGTCGGCGTAGGGCCGCGGCCTATCCGGGCGATGGCGACGATCCCGTGCAGCCACGCCGTCGACGGCCGTTCGCGGTGATCGCCGTAGGGGCGGCGGTGGCCGCGGTGGTGGGCACCGCCGCTTTCGCCGGCGGCCTGTTCGACGGCGAGGACAGTACGGACACGGCGCTGCCCGAGGTCACGACGAGCACACCGGACGCGGGCGGGGAGCCGGCCGCTTCCGTGTCCACGTCCTCGTCCGCGACCCCGTCGGCCACGCCGTCCCGGTCGGCGTCGGCATCGCCTTCGGCGACCGCCTCCCCGTCAGCGAGCCCGACGCCGTCACGTTCGGCCGTCGCTTCGAAGTCACCGACGCCCTCGGCGTCCGCGACGAAGGCTCCCACCACGGCGGCGACGCCGCTCGCCGACGAGGCGTCCGGAGCCACGCTGCGACTCGGGGACCGTGGCGCGGAGGTCTCCGAGCTGCAGCGGCGGCTGCAGGAGGTCTGGGTCTACCGGGGGCCGGAGGACGGCGACTACTCGGAGCGGGTGGAGGAGGCCGTCGCCGAGTACCAGAGGTGGGTGTCGGTCACGAGCGATCCGCCGGGCGTCTACGGGCCGGAGACCCGCCGTGCCCTGGAGGCGCAGACGAGTGGCAGGGGCCGCCACCGCTCCTGAGGCCGCTGTGGACTCTGCTCCGGCGCTCCCACGCAGCCGGATTGGCGTTTCGGCGCATGTTTTTGTATCGTGTGGGAACAAAGTAGCCTCCGCCCGTTCTCCCTGACCGGCGGGCGGGGCTGCTTGTTTCCTTCCTCCGCAGCTACGAGCTGTTCCCCCGCGCTCTGGAGCATGCCGATGCCGGCCACCGTCCTCGAAGCCCGCGCCCTCCTGCTGGACATGGACGGCACCCTGGTGAATTCCGACGCGGTGGTGGAGCGCTGCTGGCGCCGCTGGGCGGTCACGCAGGGCCTCGACCCCGAAGCCGCGCTCAAGGTGGTCCACGGCCGCCAGGGTTACGCCACGATGGCCGCCCTGCTGCCGGACCGCCCCATGGAGCAGAACCACGCGGAGAACCGGATCATGCTCGCCGAGGAGACCGCCGACACGGACGGGGTGGTGCCCATCGGCGGTGCCGCCGCCTTCATGGCGTCGATCGCCGCCCTCCCCCACGCGCTCGTGACCTCGGCCGACGAGGCGCTCGCCCAGGCCCGGATGACGGCGGCGGCCCTGCCGATGCCCGCCACCCGCGTCACCGCCGAGATGGTGGGCGCCAGCAAGCCGGACCCCGAGGGCTTCCTCAAGGGCGCGGCTGAGCTGGGCTTCGACCCCGCGGACTGCATCGTGTTCGAGGACTCCGAGGCGGGCATCACGGCGGGCCGGGCAGCGGGGATGCGTGTCGTGGGCGTCGGTCCGCGCGCGGCCGCGCTCTCCCCCGACGCCCATGTGGAGGACCTGACGCGGCTCCGTGTGGAAGCGGGCGCCGACGGTTCGGTCCGCCTGCACATCAACGCCGCGTAGTTCTCCGGCGGCCTTGCCCGGTCCCGGGGCCATCGCCGGGTCCCGGCTGTCGGGGCTCACCCCTCTCGCGCCGCCCCGAGTCCCCTCACTCGCGGTGCAGCAGCCCCAGCGCGACCAGTTCCAGCACCAGCGCGACGGCGACCACCTGCACCGCCATCAGTGCCACCAGGACGAACAGCTGCACGGCGCCCGCCTCCACAGGTGAGGCCCCGCCCAGCAGCATGCCCACGAACGCCCCGGGCAGGGTGACGAGCCCCACGGTCCGGGTCTGGTCAAGCCCCGGCAGCAGCGCGTCCGACGCCGCGGGGCGGGCGATCTCCAGCCGGGCGTCCCGGTCCAGCAGACCGAGCGCCATCCCGGCCTCCACCTCCCCCCACCGCGTACGGAGCTCGTCCAGCGCCCGCCGCCCGCAGAGCACGGTCGCGGTGAGGGCTCCCCCGATGAGGATGCCCGTGACCGGGATCAGTGCGATGCCGCGTACGGGGAGGAGCCCGGTGAGCAGCAGCACCACGACTACGGGCACGACGCCCGCACCGATCGGCAGCGCGGCCCACCACCAGGTGCGGTTACCGGTGATCCGTCGGCCCGCGGTGCGCACCGCGACCGCGAACATCAGCAGCAGGAAGCCGAGCAGCGGCCCCAGGGAGCGCACCACCCAGCCGATGAGCAGCGAGACGGCGGCCAGTTGGACCGCAGCACGCAACCCGGCGACCGCGATCTCGCGGGCCCGGCCCAGTGAGGCATACGCGGCGACGGCGACGGCGAACACCAGGAGCAGGGCGAGCACGACGCCGAGCAGGGGACCGACCGGAAGCAGCACGCGGCCACCCTAGAGGCCGAACACACGTGCCCCGGAACATCCCCGGAACCGCCGGTTCGTCAACATCGCTCCTCGAACGCATTTCGGACGGGACGTCAGCCCGACCGTTCTACCTCTTGATGTGACGTGCGCATGTCGTCACTCTGTTACCTGGCGACCACCCCACCGAAACCCGGCGCCGCCACGATGGCCTGGCTCCACAGGTCGCCCATGCAACGTCCCCCCACCTCAAGGGAGTTCAGATGTCAGGTATCTACGCGCGTCGCATAGCCGTCCTCGCCGCCTCGGCCGCGCTCGCCGCCACCACGGGACTCCTCACGGCCCCGACCGCCCAGGCCGCGATGCCCACCCCGGTCAGCGCCTCGACAGCCCGCACGTATCTGAGCCAGCTCAGCGTCTCCACCGAGGGCTCCTCGACCGGCTACAGCCGCGACAAGTTCCCCCACTGGATCACTCAGTCGGGAGCCTGCAACACCCGTGAAGTGGTGCTGAAGCGCGACGGCACCGGCGTCGTACAGGACTCCGCCTGCGCCGCGACCAGCGGCAGCTGGTACTCGCAGTACGACGGCGCCACCTGGACCGCCGCGTCCGATGTCGACATCGACCACATGGTCCCGCTGGCCGAGGCCTGGCGCTCCGGGGCCAGCAGCTGGACCACCGCCCAGCGCCAGTCCTTCGCCAACGACCTGACCCGCCCTCAGCTCATCGCGGTCACCGACAACGTCAACCAGTCCAAGAGCGACCAGGACCCGGGCGAGTGGCTCCCGCCCCGCACGTCCTACCGCTGCACCTACGCCCGCGCCTGGGTGCACGTCAAGTACTACTACGACATGACGGTCGACTCCACCGAGAAGAGCGCCCTGCAGTCCGTACTCAACGGCTGCTGACCCCTCCCGCCCCGGCGGAACCAACCCGCCCTCCTCCGTCGTTCCGTACCCTACGGAGCCATCGGTCACGGCGACGCGAGGAGGGCACACATGGCCGGGCTACGCCTGGGACCACTGCTGAGGTACGTCGACTGGGAGGCCGGCTCGCGGGCGACGGTATGGGTGGAGGCGACCAGGCCCTGCACGGCGGAGGTCCGCTGCGCGGACGGCGCTGCCGGATCCTCACCCACGTTCGCGGTGCAGGGGCACCACTACGCCCTGGTGGTGGTGACGGGCCTGACACCCGGCTCGACCACGCCCTACGAGGTGCTGCTCGACAGCCGCCGCGTATGGCCGCCCGAGGACTCCCGTTTCCCGCCGAGCACGATCACCACGCCGGCCGTACCGCAGCCGGACGAGGCGGGTCCGCTGCGGGTCGCCTTCGGTTCCTGCCGGTGGGCGGCTCCGCCCGCGCACGGGCACGACCCCATCGGTCCCGACGCGCTGGACACGCTGGCCGCCCACCTCGCCGCCGACCCCGGAGCCGTGCGTCCGGACGTCCTCCTGCTCCTGGGCGATCAGGTGTACGCGGACGAGACCTCGCAGGCCACCCAGCGACGGCTCGCGGCGCGCCGCGAGCTGGACGAGGCTCCCGGTGCGGAGGTCGCGGACTACGAGGAGTACACCCACCTCTACGACGAGTCCTGGCGCGACCCGGACGTCCGCTGGCTGCTGTCCACGGTCCCCAGTTGCATGATCTTCGACGACCACGACGTCATAGACGACTGGAACACCAGCGCGGCCTGGGTCCGGGACATGCGTCGCACGCCGTGGTGGCACCAGCGGATCGTCAGCGGGCTCATGTCCTACTGGGTCTATCAGCACCTCGGCAACCTCTCCCCCGACGCCCTGGAGGCCGACCCGGTCTACGCGGCCGTGCGCGCCGCGCCGGACGGCACCGAGACCCTGCGTGACCACGCGGCGGCCGCGGACGCCGATCCCACACGGGCCCGGTGGAGCTACCGGCGTGTTTTCGGCCGAACACGGCTGCTGATGGTGGATACCCGGGCGGCCCGGACCCTCGAGGAACAGCAGCGGTCGATGCTCCGCGAGGAGGAGGCCCAATGGCTGCGTGACGAGGTGCTCTCGGACCCCGGGGCGCACGACCATCTGCTGATCGGCACCTCCCTGCCGTGGCTGCTGCCGCCCCTCGTCCACGACGCGGAGACGTGGAACGCGGCACTGTGCCGCGGCGAGCGGGGCGAACGCTGGGCGCGCCGCGGGGAAAAGGTGCGGCGGGCCGCTGACCTGGAGCATTGGGCCGCGTTCCCGGAGTCCTTCCGCCGCCTGTCGGAGCTGTTGAGGGAAGCCGGCCGCGGGCCGGACGCACCCGCGACGGTGTGCGTACTTTCCGGCGATGTGCACCATGCCTACATCGCCGAACCGCAGTGGTCCGATTCCGTCCCGGACGACACGCGCACCGCACGCGTCCTGCAGTTGACCTGCTCCCCCGTCCACAACTCCATCCCCGGCTACATACGTACCGGCTTCCGCTTCGGCTGGAGCCGGGCGGGCCGATGGCTCGGGCGCGCGCTGGCGCTCCACGGGCGCACAGGGCGCCCTCCGATGCGCTGGCGCAAGACGGGCGGACCGTGGTTCGGCAATCAGCTCATGACTCTTACTCTGCACGGCCGGAATGCCGCGCTGACATTGGTTCAGGCCAGAGCCAGACCCACAGGGGCACAGCTCGAGCCCGTTCTGGAGCGCACGCTGACATCGAACGAATGACCAAGTTTCAGCCAGTCGACAGAATGTTGAACTTGCAAGCACAACTGAGGTCAACCTAACCTGAGGGGCCCCGATCGGTTCACGTCCCCAGACCGAAGGAGCCCCACCCCCCATGTCCATACGTCTGAACCGGGCCCAGCCCTACGCACTCGGCCTCTTCCGCGTCGTCATCGGCTTCCTCTTCGCCTGCCACGGCGCCGCCTCGCTCTTCGGAGTCCTCGGCGGCTCCGCAGGCGGCGGCACCGTCCCCACCGGTACCTGGCCGGGCTGGTACGCCGCCGTCATCCAGCTCGTCGGCGGCACCCTGGTCGCGCTCGGCCTCGGCACCCGTATCGCCGCCTTCGTCTCCTCCGGCTCCATGGCCTACGCGTACTTCAAGGTGCACCAGCCCGAGTCACTGTTCCCCCTGCAGAACGGCGGTGAGGCCTCGGCCGTCTTCTGCTGGGCCTTCCTGCTGCTGGTCTTCACCGGCCCCGGCGCCGTGGCCGTGGACCGGCTGTTCACCTCGCGCGGCGGCTCCGCGCACGAGGGTGAGCCCGCCCGCGAGAAGACCCAGGCCGTCTCCGTCTGACCCCCGCGTCCCCCGCTCCGGCCCCCCGCCTCGAAAGGCGGGGGGCCGGAGTCGTACGTGACCTGCACGACATCAGCCATCCACCCGGCGAATACCAGGTGAACCGGGTGAGCGGCAGGCGTACGCTGTACAGCTGGCCCTGCCGCTCCTGCCGCCCCCCTTGCGACGCCGTGGCGTCGCGGCTCTGCCGCGCTGCAGCTGCGCAGCGACGGCACTGGACACGGGGACACGGGACGGGGATCAGAAAGTGCTCGAGAGTGTGGGTGCGCTGACCGGCAGCCCATGGATCTACGCGGTGGTCGCCCTCTCGGTACTCCTGGACGTCTTCCTGCCCGTCCTCCCCAGCGGCGTGCTGGTGATCACCGCCGCCACGGCTGCGGCCGCGAGCACGACAACGGTCACCGCGGCTGCCGGTGAGGCCACCCGGCAGGTGCCCTCGCTCCTGGCCCTGATCCTCTGCGCGGCCACCGCCTCGGTCCTCGGCGACCTCGTCGCCTACCGCCTGGCCTGGCGCGGCGGCGACCGCCTCGACCGGGCCATCGCCCGGTCCCGCCGCCTCACCTCCGCGCAGGAGCGCCTCGGCGCGGCGTTGAGCCGGGGCGGTGGGTTCCTGGTCGTCATCGCCCGTTTCGCCCCGGCCGGCCGCTCCGTCGTCTCCCTGGGTGCGGGCGCCGCTCACCGCAAGGCCAAGGAATTCCTGCCCTGGTCGGCCGTGGCCGGAGTGGCCTGGGCGGTCTACAGCGTGGGGCTCGGCTACTTCGGAGGCCAGTGGCTGGGCGCGGGCTGGCTGGGCACGGCCGTCTCGGTCCTCGCCCTGTTCCTGGCGGGAACCCTCGCGGCGCTGTTCGTCCGTCGCCCCGCACACGCCCCCACGACCCCGGCGGACGGAGCCCCGGCAGGGGCCTGAGACCCGCGCAGGCATCGAAGGCCCGGCGGCGCAGAACCGCAGCGCAGGCCCGCAGCGCGGGTCAGGCCCGGGCGGCGCCCCGTATCTCCAGACCGTCCAGCAGCCGCTGGGTCGCCTCGGCGATCTCGGCCACGGCGCGGTCGAAGACCTCCTGGTTGTGCGCGGCGGGCGCGCGGAAGCCCGACACCTTGCGCACGTACTGCAGGGCGGCGGCTCTCATCTCCTCCTCGGTGGCCTCTTCGGGGATCGCTGGTGGACGAAGTGTCTTGATGCTGCGGCACATGCCTCCAGTGTGCGACGCGCCACTGACAACGCGCCTCAGGACCTACGCCCCCGGCCGGTCCCCGAGCGGCTCGACCGGAGGAATGACGTAGCTCCCGTCGAGAACGGCCTGATCGGGCAGGTGGAGCCGCATCACCGACAGGAAGCCGCCCGCGGGCACCGGCAGCCAGTTCGCCGCCTCGACCGGGTCCGCCGGGCGTTCCGCGCAGAGGTGCAGGGTCAGCGAGCCGTCGGCACCGTGGACGAGCCCGGGCGTCCGGCCCCCGATCACGTACCTGTCCGCCGAGTTCGCGACCAGGTGGCCCCCGGGGCTGTCGTACGCGGCCAGCGACCAGAACGCCCGGACCGGCGGCGGCTGCGCGAGGCGCAGCGTGTAGCGGTGGGCGCCGTCGAGGGGGCGGCCCCGGGAGTCACGGGACGTGTGCGCGTGCACCGCCTCGTATCCGTGGGGCAGCCAGTGACCTCGCCGTGCCGCAACGGCCCTGACCAGGTACGACGCCTCCCGGTCGGAAATCGTCCACTCCGGCGGGCCTAGCGTGCCGACGCCGAAGTGGTCCAGGTTGTAGTCGCGCAGGTGCGGGTGCGTCTGCCAGGCACCCGACGGGGTCTCGGCCGTCACCGCGGCACGGCGGGCGACCTCCTCCACCCGGAGCCTGCCCAGCGCGATCCCTCGCCCCAGCGCACGTACGAGGCGGGGCCCGGCCGATGCGTACGGCGAGATGCCTTCCTCCAGAAGCCCCAGGGGCTGGAATCGGTCCTGGTACGCGCGATCGGCGGCGGAGGGCGGGAAGTCCGCCACCCACACCCGGAGCTCTTCGAAGAACCGCAACTCCCCCGGCACTCCCGGCTCGGTCGCCGGGAGCGCGGTGCGGTGGGCCCGGTCGCCCAGGTGCGTGAGCGTGAGCTCCTGCTGAAGCGCTCTGACCCTCGGCATGTCCCCGGGCCCGTCGCACGCGAGGCGGCCGACGACGGAGACGACGGAGGTCGGCGCGTCGATCACCCCCGACACCCCGCCGGGCACGGTGCCGGCCCAGCCGGGCGGCACGATGAGCCAGTCGCCCTCACCGGTGGTCACCCGGGGCCCGAGGTAGGCGAAGGCGTTGCTCCAGGCGTCCACGAACTGCAGGACGTAGTACGCCCCGGCGGTGTCCGGGACGTGCAGTCTGACCGGTCCGCCGGAGAGGTCGAGGTGGGCGAGCGCGTCGACGAGGTCCGCCGGGGCGAACGGGACGCGTGTGGCGGGCGTGGCCGGCCCGTCCGCATGGGCGAAGTCGTTGAACGCCGTCGGCGCAGGCGCCCCGCTGCCGTCCCGCAGGCCGGCCTGGACGGCCGACAGGCGGCGGACGAGCGGCGACCCGTAGACGTACGCGTCGGCGGCCAGCGCCGTGATCGCGTCCGGCTCCCCGCCTCGTCCCACGGTCACGTCAGATGACCGGCTTCGTCCGGTGGGCGCACAGGGCCCAGATCACGAAGGTGTCCAGCGCGATGGAGATGATGGCCCACACCGGCTGGTAGGGCAGCCAGACGAAGTTGGCGATCAGGTTCAGGGCTGCCAGCCCGATACCCACGCCCCAGGCCCAGGCCGCGCCCTTGAGGATGCCCCATCCGACCAACACCAGGATCACCCCGAGGATCAGGTGGATCCATCCCCAGGCGGTGATGTCGAACTTGAACGTGTAGTTGCTGATGCGCGTGTACACGTCGTCGGACGCGATGCCCGCGATGCCCTTG
>NZ_MAPV01000227.1 GCF_001700505.1 Streptomyces mutomycini | reverse complement strand
GTCCGGGTGGGCCACCTTCAGCCCGAGCCTGGCCAGCCTGGCGAGGACCGGTGCGGTCAGTGCGTCGGGCAGCGGCAGGAGGACCTGGCGGGGTCCGATGGTGGTGCGCGGCGGCGCGTCCGCGGGCCCCGCGAGGGGGACGGGAAGGCCGGAGAGGCGGTCGGGATCGACACCGGCCAGGCTGTCGTACAGCCGCCGCCACCAGTCCGGGTCCCGCTCCAGACCGGCCAGCCGGTCGACGGCCTCGGTCAGCGGGACGCGTGCGACACCGAGCGTGCGCAGCTCGGTGCGGCGCTCCAGGCCGGCGGGCAGCAGGCAGGGCAGGACCTCGGCGAGTACCCGTACGGTCTCCGCGCCCACGCCCTCGACCACCTCGGCCTCGACCGGCCGCAGCGCGGTCGTCCCGGGGCGCGGGGCCCCGGCGCCGTCCCAGTCGTCCCACGGGGCCGCCGCCTCGGCCGGGTCCCGGGGCGCGGCGGGCTCGAGGAAAGCGACCCGGGGCAGCCGCTCCAGGATCGCGGCCCGCAGCGCACCGTCGAGCTGCCCCTTGCCGAGCACCCCCGGCACCAGAGCGATCGTGGCGACGGACACGGGCTCCCACCCGGCGAGCAGCTCCGCGTACGCGTCGGCCGCGCGCTGCACCAGGAAGTCGGTGAGCGGGCCCGGCGCGGGGTGCCGGCGGGTGGTGTCGAGCGGCAGCGAGGCGATCAGCAGCGCGGGAACGCCCAGCGGCTCGTCGGTGGGCGTGGGTGCGTGCACCACGGGGACCGTGCGGGGGCGCTGGGGCGCGCCGTCCCCGTCGACGGGCACGGCCCACGTCACCGACCAGTGCGGCCGCAGCCGCTCCTCCACGGGCCGGTCGGCGAGCAGTGCGGGCTCGACGGGGCCGTCGTCCGAGACGGTGCGCCAGCGGCGGAGACCGTGCACGGAGTCGTCGACGTGGGTGTACGGACCGTGCTGCGAGCGGTGCAGCGTGCGTACGCCGCCGGGGGCCTCGATCACGACCTCGTCGAGGCCGGACAGCGTGAGGAGCAGCGCGTCGTCCACGCCGTCGAGCAGCCTGCCCACGAGGTCCTCGGCGACACCGTCGCGGAGCGGCAGGACGACGACGGTGTCGTAACCGTCGGGCGCGGTGCCCTCGGCGGGCAGCGGGAGCCGGAGCAGAGGTACGTGTCCGTCGCGGCGGCGCAGTTCGTCACCGAGGCCGGGGCTGCCGACTGCGGCCTGCCGTGCGAGGTCGCGTGCCTCGGCGAGGGACCATCGGACGCCGCCGTGGCGCCCGATCACGGCGGGCTCGTCGCTGACGGCCAGCACGGCCGCGAAGCCGACGCCGAAGCGCCCGACCGCCGACTCGTGGCCCTCGCGCTTGGCGGAGGCCCGCAAGGTGCTGAGCGACTCGACGCCCGTCGCGTCGAGGGGGGCTCCGGTGTTGGCGGCGGCCAGGACGGCGGGAGCGCCGTCGGACGCCGCGTGCAGGGTGAGGCGGAGCCGGCCGGGGACGCCCGCGCGGGCGGCGGCGTCGGCGGCGTTCTGGGCGAGCTCGACGACGAGCCGGTCGCGGTAGCCGCCGAGTGCCAGGTCCTCCTCGGCGTTGGCGTCCTCCCGGAAGCGGGCGGGGCCGGCGCCCCAGGCGTCGAGCACGCCGCGCCGCAGTCGCGCCGTCCCGAACGGATCGGCCCCCTCGGTCGCATTCATGCCCACGCTCGTACTCCGCTCTTCCGGTGACCCGTGACGCCCAGTGTGCGCCCGAAGGTACCGCGACGGGGAGGACGGTGATCGCCGCCCGCGGTCAGGACCCTCGGGAACGGCCGGGTCCGCCGACGAGCGGTCCCACCGGACGGGGCTCCGGGCCGAAGTCCGGCAGCGGGCAGGAACAAGCCGGTCCGGCGGTCGCGGAGAACCCGCGACGGGGTGCCCCGGCACGCACGGGGCCCGCCGGGGCCCGCAGGCCCGGGCCCCGCGGCGGCCGGGAGCGTCAGGAGTGGCCCAGGTCCTCGGTGGCGCCGTCCGGCCTGGCCGGCACCGAGCCGGAGTCGTCGGAGGGCCGCAGGGAGTAGTCGTCCATCTGCATCGTGTCCAGCGCGTGCGGCGCCGGCTTCACCGGCTTCGGCACCGCGGCCTCGGAGTGGCCCCCGCAGCCGTAGGACAGCGAGACCACCCGGCCGTCCGCCGGGGCGAACTCGTTCGCGCAGACCCCGAAGGCCTGCTTGAGGGAGCCCGCCATCGGCACGAGGAACGCACACGTGACGCACGACGCCGGCGCGGCCTGCGCCATGGGCGTCCTGGCGCCGAACTCCTCGTCCCACCGGTCCGCCGCAAGCCCCAGTCCGTACCGGGAGAGCACCCGCGCACGGCGCGTGCCGAGCTCCTCGGCGACCGAGGCGATCGAGCCCCGGCTCGTCCCGGGCCGCGGCGTCAGCTCGGCGTCCTCGACGTCGACCAGGGCGGCGAGCTCCTCCGACACCTCGGACACGGCGGAGTTCGGCAGGGGCTCGTCCTCGCCCGTCCAGCCGGGCTCCAGGCGCGGGTCCTCCGCCTCGGTGGGCAGGAGGTCGCCGGGTCCCATGTCGCCCGGCCGCAGCCGTTCGCTCCAGGGCACCCACTCCGGGGCGAGGAGCGCGTCCGATCCGGGCAGCAGCACCGTTTCGTCAAGGGTGACGTTCTTGGCGCGGGAGGCCCTGGCGACCGTCACCGCCCAGCGCCAGCCCCGGTAGCCGGGCTCCTTGGCCTCGAAGTAGTGCGTGACGACCCGGTCCCCTTCGGAGACCAGGGCCACATGCTCACCCACCACTCCGGGTGCGGCAGCTTCTTCCGCCGCCGCGCGTGCGAGGTCTACCGCCTCCGCGCACAGACGGTCAGGGGCGGGGGTACGGGCCGTACGGCTTCGCGTCGTCGCAGCACTCACAGGTCTCGCTTCTCTCCATACGCCGTCTCACGAGCGCGCCAGCAGCTCCATCGATGTCCGATTTCGGCCATGACAGTTGTGGGCGGAGCGGACCTGGGGGCCGCGTCGACGTCCACACCCGTTGTGCCTGCCTCGGGCGCGCCTTCTGCCACCCATTCTGCGGGATCGCGGAGAGGCGCGCGGCCAAGAACAACCGCCGGTGGCGCGTGAGTGCACGCTACCCTCTCCGCCGCCCCGCGCCCACCTGCCCGTCCCAAACTGGACCGGAACCCTTGTGGATCAGCTGTCGGAACGCGCCGGAACCGGGGCGGATCCGCCCGGGATCGGCGGTCCGTCCCGGTCATTTCCCGGCCGTCCGCCGACCGTCCCCCGGCCGGTGACGACTCACCCGACGGAGCGGCAGCCGCCACGCCCCGGCCCGATCATGGGTTCGTGACGGCGGGGGGTGGGGCACTATGACCACGTGGCTGCCGCCAGGTCGTCCGACGGATCCGGTCCGCTCCGCAGGGCGTGCCGGGCGATGGGGCGCGCCCTGCGCGCCCCCTTCACCGGCACCGCGCGCTGCATCCGCAAGGCGACCCACGCCCACGGGGCGGGCGAGTCCGGCCTCGGCAAGCTGATCGAGCTGCACGCGGTCAACGGCGCCGGCGACGTCATGATCACCGTCGCGCTCGCCTCGACGGTGTTCTTCTCCGTCCCCACGGACGAGGCCCGCGGGCGCGTCGCCCTCTACCTCGCCGTCACGATGGCCCCCTTCACGCTGCTCGCCCCGGTGATCGGCCCCCTCCTGGACCGGCTGCCGCACGGCCGCCGCGCCGCGATGGCCGGCGCGATGTTCGCCCGGGCGGTGCTCGCGATCACGATGTCGGGCGCGGTGGCCACGGGCGGCCTGGAGCTCTATCCGGCGGCGCTCGGCGTCCTGGTCAGCTCGAAGGCGTACGGGGTGGTGCGCAGCGCCGTCGTGCCCCGCCTCCTGCCACCCCGCTTCTCCCTGGTGAAGGCCAATTCGCGGGTCACCCTGGCCGGGCTGCTCGCCACGGGTGTGGCGGCTCCGATCGGGGCGGGGCTGCAGAGCATCGGATCGCCCTGGCCGCTCTACGGCGCCTGCGTGATCTTCCTCGGCGGGACCGTCCTCGCCTTCACCCTGCCGCACAAGGTCGACTCCGCGAAGGGCGAGCGCAAGGCCCGTCTCGCCGTCCCGCACGAGGAGACGGCCCGGCCCGCCGTCACCGGCGCCGGGGCCAGGGGCGGCCGGAGCGGCAGTACGAGAATCGGCAGGAGGGGCGGGCGGGAGAAGCCGCCGGGGCTGCGGTCCGTGGGGCCGTCCGTCCTGCACGGGCTCCAGGCCAACGCCGCGCACCGCGCGCTCTCCGGCTTCCTCATCTTCTTCCTGGCGTTCCTGCTGCGCGAGCACCCCCTGGCCGGGCAGAGCGCCGCCGTCTCCCTCGGCATCGTCGGCGTCGCGGCCGGCACCGGAAACGCCTGCGGCACGGCGGTGGGCTCCTGGCTCAGGGCACGCGGCCCCGAGGTCATCGTGGCGACGGTGCTGGGACTCGCCCTGGGGGCCGCGGTGCTGGCCGCGGTGTTCTTCAGCACGGTGATGGTCGCCGCGCTCGCCGCGGTCGCCGGTTTCACCCAGGCCCTGTCCAAACTGTCGCTGGACGCGATGATCCAGCGCGACGTGCCCGAGGAGGTGCGTACGTCGGCCTTCGCCCGGTCGGAGACGCTGCTCCAGATGTCCTGGGTGGTCGGCGGCGCGATCGGGATCGCACTCCCCCTCAACGGAGCACTCGGCATGTCCGTCGCCGCGGGGCTCCTCGCCCTCGGCGCGGCCGCCTCCGTACGGGGCCTCCTGGGGGCCGCACGGCGCGGCTCACCGCACCCCCGCGTGGCGTGAGCGGTGCCGACCGATAGCCTTCGGCCCATGACCGTTGCGTTCTTCTCCGGTAAGGGCCGTCGAATCGGCGTCGCTCTTGGTGCCGTGTCCGCGGGACTCCTTGTCCTGTCCGCCTGCGACAAGCCGACGCCGCTCGCCACCGTGACGGTCGGCGACAGCTCGGTGAGCTCCGAGGCCGCCTGCTACAACGACGGCAAGGCCCTGAAGGAGTCCGAGATCCAGGGCTGCCTCAACAAGAAGGCGGAGAAGTCCGTCAAGGTCGCGATGGACGACAAGGTCCGCTTCGGCGTCGACCCCGAGGTCGCGGACAACGGCTGGTCCCTGTTCATCAACGGCCAGCAGGCCGAGCAGGAGCCGTACAAGCGGACCTACCGGTCGATCCCCGGCAGTGCCTTCTTCGCCAGCCAGACGGGCGAGACCACCGCGGACAAGACGCAGGTCAGCATCGTCGAGACCAAGGGCCAGAAGCTCACGGGCATCTGGCACTTCCAGCTCACGAAGACGTCCTGACCCCCTGACCGCGAGGACCTCCGCCGTGCGGGTGCTTGTCGTGACCGCTGTCCCTGCCGAACGGGACGCGGTCACGCGTGCGTTCGGGGGTGAGCCGCGGATACGTGAGGTGCCGGGCGCCGAGCTGCACCTGGCCGGCCCCTTCGACGTCCTCTCGGGCGGCGCGGGACCGGCCGCTGCGGCGGCGGCCACCGCCTTCGCCCTGGCCGCCGCGCCCGCCCCGACGCCGTATTCACTGGTCGTCTCGGCCGGCATCGGCGGCGGTTTCGCGCCCGCCGCGCCCGTCGGCTCCCTCGTCGTGGCGACCGGCATCGTCGCCGCGGACCTGGGCGCCGAGACCCCGGACGGCTTCGTGCCCGTCACCGGTCTCGGCTTCGGCAGGGACACCTTCCTGCCGCCCGGAGCACTCGTGCGGGACGTGGCGGAGGCCACCGGAGCCGTGCGGGGCACGGTCCTCACCGTCTCCACCGTGACCGGCAGCGCGGCCCGCACGGCCGAGCTGCTGGCCGCGCACCCCGGAGCCGTCGCCGAGGCCATGGAGGGCTTCGGCGTCGCGGAGGCAGCCGACCGGTTCGGCGTGCCGGTGCTGGAGCTCCGGGCCGTATCGAACACCGTGGGGCCGCGCGACCGCGAGGCCTGGCGCATCGGTGACGCCCTGGCGGCGCTCACCGATGCGTTCGGGAAGACCGCACCCGTAGTGGAAAGTTGGACCCGGCATGACCGACTCGACCGACACCGTGACTGACACCGCCACCGACTCCGCCGGCGCACCGCTCCCCGCGCTGCGGATCGCCTTCTCGCCGTGTCCGAACGACACCTTCGTCTTCGACGCCTGGGCGCACGGAAGGGTCCCCGGCGCGCCCGCCCTCGACGTCACCTTCGCCGACATCGACCTCACCAACGGCATGGCCGAGCGCGGCGAGTTCGACGTACTGAAGGTCTCGTACGCCGTCCTCCCGTGGGTGCTCGACGAATACGCCCTGCTGCCGTGCGGCGGCGCCCTCGGGCGCGGCTGCGGGCCGCTCGTCCTCACCAAGGAGCCGGGCGCGGACCTGACGGGGAGGACCGTCGCCGTGCCGAGCGAGCGCTCCACCGCCTATCTGCTCTTCCGGCTGTGGGCGGCCGAGGCCGTACCGGGCGGAGTGGGCGAGATCGTCGTCATGCCGTTCGACGAGATCATGCCCGCGGTGCGCGACGGCCGGGTGGACGCGGGCCTCGTGATCCACGAGGCCCGTTTCACCTACCGGGACTACGGGCTGCACAGCCTCGCCGACATGGGTGAGCACTGGGAGCACACCACCGGCCTGCCGATCCCGCTCGGCGCGATCATCGCCAAGCGCTCGCTGGGCGAGGAGACGCTGAACCGGCTGGCGGAATCGGTCCGCACGTCGGTGCGGATGGCCTGGGACGACCCGGAGCGCTCACGTCCGTACGTCCTGAAGCACGCCCAGGAGATGGACCCGGCCGTGGCCGACCAGCACATCGGGCTCTACGTGAACGAATTCACCGCCGACCTCGGCGAGCACGGCTACGCGGCTGTCCGCGGCCTGCTGACCCGGGCGGCGGCCGAGGGGCTCGTCCCGGCGCTGGCCCCGGACGCGCTGGCGTTCACCGGCGGCCGATAGCCGCCGGCAGCGGGCCGGGCCCCTCGGGCCCGGCCCGCCCGTCACACGTCGAGCTGGTCGGCGACCGCCCTCAGCAGGCCGGCGACCTTCGCGCCCGCGGCCTTGTCGGGGTAGCGGCCCCGCTCCAGCATCGGAGTGATGTTCTCCAGGACCGTCGTCAGGTCCTGCACGATCGACGCCAGCTCGTCCGGCTTCCGCCGCTGCGCGGCGGCGACGGACGGCGTGGGGTCGAGGACCACCACGGAGAGGGCCTGGTCACCGCGCTGTCCCGCGACCACACCGAATTCGACGCGCTGGCCCGGCTTGAGGGCCTCGACGCCGTCGGGAAGAACTGAGGAGTGGACGAAGACGTCGGCGCCGTCGTCGCGCGAAAGAAAGCCGAAGCCCTTTTCCGAATTGAACCATTTGACCTTACCCGTGGGCACGTCTGTCCTCGTCCTCGTACTCGTCGGTGTGCGGGAGAGCCGCGAAACGGCTCCGGATAGCAGTACAGCGGGTCCGAGACCCGCCAGGGCCAAGGCTAATGGCCCGGGGGCCGGACACAAGACGTCGCCGAACGGTTCCGCCGAGCTGGGAACTACCCTGACCGGGTGAGTACTACTCCTTCCGGCGCAGGCGACCGGCTCGTACAGGTCGGCGCGATCGTCTTCTTCATCGGCGCACTGGCCACTCTGGTCACCGTGGCCCCACTGTTCCTGGGCACCGACCCGTTCCCCTCCATCGCCTACGCGGTGTGCATGCTGATGGGTCTGGGCTTCCTGATCGCGGCGGCGGGGGTGGTGCGCTCGGTGTGGAAGAACTCCCCGAAGCGCGCCGCCGCGAGGTAGCGGGCGCCCGCCCTCGGACCACGGGGGTCAGGCCGCCACGAGGGTCCGCAGCCAGGCGGGGAACTCCGTGAGGTCCGCGAGGATCACGTCGGCTCCGGCCGCGCGGAGCTCCTCCTCGTCGCACGGCCCGGTGGTCACACCGACCGACAGGGCCTTCGCCGCACGCGCCCCCCGTACGTCCCCGGTGTGGTCGCCGACGTAGACCCGCGCGCCGTGCTCCAGGAGCGCCTCCGCCTTGCCCTCGGCCCAGAGCCCGCCGATCAGCACGTCGGCCTCGATGCCGAGGTGCGCGAGGTGGAGCTTGGCGTTCGGCTCGAACTTGGCGGTGACGACCATCGCCCGCCCGCCGAGTGCCTGGACGGCCTCCACGGCCTCACGGGCGCCGGGGAGCGCGGTCGTCGGCGTGATCGCCGTGTCCGGGTAGATCGCGCGGTACCGGTCGCAGGCACCGGCGACGGCGTCGGCCGGGAACCAGTTCTCCATCTCGTCCTCGAGCGGCGGGCCGAGCCGGCTGACCACCAGGTCGGTGTCGATGTACACACCCGTCTCGGCGGCCAGTGTCCGGTAGGCGGCCTTGATGCCGGGCCGGGAGTCGATGAGCGTCATGTCGAGGTCGAAACCGACCGTCAAGGTGTGTGTGGGCATGCCACCCATTGTGCCGACCGCCCCGGCCCGGACGACGGGCCCGCCCTTCACGGGGTGCGGCCGGTAGCCCCGGACCGCTCCGCGGCGTGCAGACTCACGCCACCCGGCCGCTCCCGCAGAGGAATGAGAGTTGACCCCGTACTCCCTGGCGTTCTACGTCCACACCGTCACCACCGGTACCGTGCTCGGCGTTCAGCCCGCCGACTCACCCGGCCACGTCGCCGCGGTGCTGGGGACGGACTTCACCGAGAGCACCTTCGGCAGACACGCCATGCTCCGCGACTACGGCCTGGCGGAGTTCCACTTCCACCGCGCCGGGGGGCGCGACCCGTGGGCGGGGCACCACTTCAGCCTCCAGGTGCACCGGCTCGCCCGCCGCGACCGTACGATCCCGGGCGCGGTCCTGCGTGCCCGCTACGGGCGGTTCACCCCCCGGCTCCGCTTCGAGAAGCTGCAGCGTCTCCTGCACCGTCGCGGGGTACCTCTGCTGGAGATCCCGGAGTACCCGGGGAACGCTCCGTACTACCGGACCTTCTGGCAGCCCGGTTCGCGGACGGCCGTCTCCTTCGTCGCGGTCCACGGCGAATACAGCACGCCGGACAGCCTGCGGGTCGGTGACGTGTGCAGGATCCAGGCCCCCGTGACCGCCCAGGAGGTGGAGCTGCGCAGGGAGCGGGCCCGGCGGTGACGGAGGCCGTGGGCGCCCCCGGGGAAAGCATGCCTGTGGGGCGGGGGTCAGGTCCACGCCCCACAGGCGGTTCTGGTGCGCACGCGGGCCGGCGCTCCGGCCCCGTGCGCGGTTCCGGCGCCCAGGACCCCTGATTCCGTCCGGGCGCGCCGCCCTCAGGTGCCGGACGTCATCCGTCTCACCGCCAGCCGCGTCAGCTCGCGGCTCTGCGGCTCGGTGTCGAGGGACCGGTGCAGGGCCAGCCCCTCGATCAGCGCGTCCAGCTGGCGGGCGGTGTCCGGTTCGAAGTGCTGCTCCAGCAGGCGGCGGCTGCGGTTCATCCACGCGTGGGTGAGCTCGCGGTACTCGTCGCGCCGCGCGGCCAGCGTGTAGAGCTCCTGGGTGAGGACGAGATCCCGCCGGGGCCCCTCGGAGAGCAGGTGGATCAGGTCGATGACGGCCTCCCGTGCCTCGTCGGGGGTGCCGGCCCGGCCGAGGTACAGCTCGAAGACGGCCACGATGTGGTCGGCGAAGAGGGTGAAGGCCTCGCGCAGCAGGTCGTCGATGCCGCTGAAGTGGTATGTCATCGAGCCCAGCGGCACATCGGCGCGGGCTGCGATCCTGCGGTGGGAGACGCCGGCGACCCCCTCCTCGGCGATGTGGTCGAGCGCGGCCGCGAGGATGCGCTCGCGCCGCTGCGGATCCGTGCGTCCGGTGGCCATGGGGCGGCCTTCAGACGCTGCGGACGACGCGGGCGGGGTTGCCCACGGCGACGACGCCGGCCGGGATGTCCTTCGTGACCACGGCTCCCGCACCGATCACGGAGTCGTCGCCGATGGTCACCCCGGGGCACACGATGACGCCGCCGCCGAGCCAGACGTTGTCACCGATGGTGATGGGGAGCGCGGCCTCCAGCTTGTCCCGGCGGGGGCCCGGCTCCACGGGGTGGGTCGGCGTGAGGAGCTGGACGTTGGGGCCGATCTGGCAGTCCTCACCGATGGTGATGCGCGCGACGTCCAGCGCGGTGAGGTGGTAGTTGACGAAGGTGCGGGCGCCGATGCTGATGTTGCTGCCGTAGTCGACGTAGAGCGGCGGGCGCAGCTCCACGCCTTCGCCCACGGAGTCCAGCAGCTCGGCCAGGACCGTCCGGGCCGCGGCGGCGTCCTCGGTGCAGGCGGCCTGGTAGCGCGCCGCGAGCTGCACCGCCCGCTGCTGCATCCGGGCGATCTCCGGGTCGTCGGCGATGTAGAGGTCACCGGCGAGCATGCGCTCGAGGTTGGTGCGCGGATCGTTGGCGAAGTAGTCCGTCGGCATGCGTACGATCGTACACCCCTGAGGCGTACGAACGTACACATGAGGTCCGCGCGTATATGCGCGGACCGCTATCCCCGCAGCCTGCGTGCCCGCCACACCAGATACAGCGCCGACGCCACGGCGGCCACGCGCACCACCACGGGCCACACGTCCGTCATCGCGTCGCCCACCGCGTCCTCGGCGAGGGGCTCGCCCCAGCGGCCGTCCGTGCGCCCCCACACCCACACGAAGGCCCCCGCCACGACGACGCCCGGCAGGCCCATCGCGACCCACTTGGCCTCCGCACGCGAGAACTTCCGTGAGCTGTACGCCAGCAGCCAGCCACCCGCGAGCGCCAGCCACGAGCCGAGCACGGCACCGGCCACGAGCAGCGCGGCGGCCAGCAGCAGCAGCGGGTTCGAGAGGCGCGGCCGCGCGGCCGCCTCGGCGTCCGCGACGGCCCGGCGGGGGCGGCGCAGCCGCAGCCCCCTCCGGGGACGGGGCACCGGAGCCGGTACGGCCTCCTTCCCGGCGGCCGCCGGCCCGGAGTCCTCCCCGTCCTCCGGAACGCGGGGTCCCGGAGCCTTCGGAGCGCCCGGGGGCTGCTGAGCACCGGGGGCTTTCGCAGTGCCGGGGGCCTTCGGAGTGCCGGGCAGCCCGAACAGCTCCGGGCTCTCCAGCCCGCCCACGAACCCCGGAACCGCCGTACCGGCCCCCATGGGCCCCTGCACCCCCTGCGCGCCCTCACCGAAGGGCCCCGGCTCGATCCGCCACCACTCGTGCCCGCCCTCGGACGGCTCGCCCACGGCCGGGGCCTGGTCCAGGCCCGCCATGTGCGGCGCGGACGCCGACGGCCAGCCGGTGCCGGGCTCCGCGGGCGCCGGCACTCCGGCATCCCCCTCCTCTGGCCCGGGCTCCTTCACCCCGGGCTCCCTGACCCAGCGCTTCGCCGCCCCGGGCTCCTTCACCCCGGACTTCTTCGCCCAGGGCTTCGCCGCCCCGGGCTCCTTCCCGGACGACGCGCCCTTGCGCGACGCGTCTTTCCGGAGCACGCTCCGCCGCGCCCGCGGCACCCCGCGTGTGCCCGCGGCATCCGTGGCCGCGTCCGCCCGGGGCTGCGGCAGCGGCACCGTCCCGTCGCCCGACTCGCTCGCAGCGGCCACGAGTTCACCCGGCGCTCCGAGCCTGCCGAGGATGCGCCGGACCACCGCAGGAGAGTCCGAACCGTCCGTGCCGCGCTGCCGGTCGATCTCGCCCCGCAGTGTCGCGACGAGTCTCATCCGGGCACCCGGGGACAGCTGTTGCTGCTGCGCCAGGTCACCGACCCGGCTGAGGTAGTCGTAGACGAGCTGGTCGCTCTCGATCCCCACGCGCTGGTTCTCCCTCCACACGCCCTGCCCCGACGGTAGCGTTCCAGGGGCTACCGTGGGACGGATGGGGACGACCACACCACCGCGCACGCTCGCCGAAGCTCTGCGCGCCCGGGGCGACGAATCGCTGGCGGGGCTGCTGCGTGCCCGCCCCGACCTGCTCAGCCCCGTGCCGAACGACATCACCCAGCTGGCGACGCGGGCCGGCACCCGGGCCTCCGTCGTCCGCGCACTGGAACACCTCGACCGCTTCGCCCTGCAGACCGCGGAGGCACTGGCCGTGGCGCCGGACCCGGCTCCGTACGACACGCTGCTCTCGCTGCTCACCGGGGACGGCCAGGGCGACGGCGAAGGACGCGACGACGCGGGCGCGGCGATCACCGCCGCGCTGCCCGCCGCCCTCACGACCCTGCGCGAACAGGCCCTGGTCTGGGGCGAGGACCAGCGGCTGCATCTCGTGCGCACGGCACGCGAGCTCCTCGCCCCGTCCCCGCAGCACCCCTCCCCCACCGGTCTCGGCCCGACCGTCGCAGAGGCGACGGCCGGCATGTCGCCGGGCCGGCTGCAGGAGATCCTGACCGCCGCCGGACTGCCGGGCACCCATGACCCGGTCTCCGCCGTCGCCGCGCTGGCCGGTCTCTTCACGGACCGGACCAGGATGGCGGAGCTCCTGGACACCGCCCCGGTCGAGGCGCTGTCCGTGCTCGACCGGCTGGTCTGGGGACCGCCGTACGGGGAGCTCACCCCGAATCCCGCCCCGCCCGTGCAATGGCTGCGCGACCGCGGGCTGTTGCTGCCGGTGTCGACGCGCACCGTCGTCCTGCCGCGCGAGGCCGCGCTGCACCTGCGGGCCGGCCGCGCCCACCGTGTGCCCGAGCCCGTGCCGCCGCAGCTCGCGGCGGCAGCCGAGCGCGATCCCCAGGCCGTGGACAGAGCGGCGGCCGGCCAGGGCTTCATGGCGCTGTCCACCGTCGAGGAACTGCTGAAGCTCTGGAACGACGGCGGCCCGCCCATCCTCCGCGCGGGCGGCCTGAGCGTGCGGGAGCTGAAGCGTGCCGCCGTCGCGCTCGACGTCTCGGAGCCCGTGGCCGCCTTCTGGATCGAACTCGCCTACGCGGCAGGTCTGCTGGCCTCCGACGGCGAGACCGACGAGCGGTATGCGCCGACCCCCGCGTCCGACGAGTGGCTGGACCTCCCCGCCCAGGACCGCTGGACCCACCTCGCCACCGCCTGGCTCGCCGCGACCCGCACCGCGGGCCTGATCGGCGGCCAGGACTCCAAGGGCCGGGCCCTGTCCACGCTCGGCTCCGACCTGGACCGCTCGGCCGCGCCCGAGGTACGCCGACGGGTCCTGACCCTGTTCGCCTCGCTCCCGCCGGGCACCGCACCCGACCCGCAGACCGTGCTCGCCCGGCTCCGCTGGGAACGGCCGGTGCGCGTCCCGGGACCTGGCGGGCAGGCAGCCCCGGGCGACGCCTCCGACCTCCGCTCCCGGATCGCCCTGTGGACGGTCAACGAGGCGGAGCTGCTCGGGATCACCGGCCGCGGGGCCCTCTCGTCCCAGGCCCGCGCGCTGCTCGACGAGGGCCCCGCCGAGGCCGCCGCACGCCTCGCCCCCCTGATCCCCGAACCCCTGGACCACGTGCTGCTCCAGGCCGACCTGACGGCGGTCGCCCCCGGCCCCCTGGAACGCCCGCTCGCCGAGATGCTCTCGGTGCTCGCGGACGTCGAGTCCAAGGGCGGGGCGACGGTCTACCGCTTCACCCCCGGCTCCGTACGCCGCGCGCTCGACGCCGGGAAGGCCGCGACCGACCTGCACGCCTTCCTGTCCACCCACAGCCGCACACCGGTGCCGCAGCCGCAGGGTGGCCGAGCGCTTGTCGGCCAGGATCTCGTTGAGCACGGCCTCGTCGTCGCAGCGCACGTAGGCGGAGGCGGCACCGATCCGGAGATGGCCGTGGCGGCGCGCCACGTCGTCGATGAGGTAGCTCAGCGGCTGCGGCACCGGTGTGC
>NZ_MAPV01000226.1 GCF_001700505.1 Streptomyces mutomycini | reverse complement strand
AGACCGTGTCCTATGTGGGGGTTGGCTCGTTGGTCTGCGTATGGGGCGGGGTACGTGGAGTTGGATTGTTCCGGACGGGCTGTGGGAGATCGCGGAGCCGCTGATCCCGCCGTCGAAGGTGCGACCGCAGGGCGGCGGAACGCAGGACACGCCTGATGAGACGCTGTTCGCGGCGATCATCTACGTGTTGGTCAGCGGATGCGCCTGGCGGGCGTTGCCGCCGTGCTTCGGGATATCGAAGTCGACGGCCCACCGCAGGTTCCTGATCTGGTCAAGAGCCGGTGTGTGGGGCCGGCTGCACGAGGAGATCCTGCACCGCTTGGACAACGTCGGCCTGCTCGACCTGTCCCGGGCAGTCCTCGACTCCGCGCACGTGAGGGCTAAAAAAGGGGCGAACTCACAGGTCCGAGCCCCGTGGACCGAGGCAAGCCGGGTTCCAAAATGCACGTCCTGTCGGACGCGAACGGACTGCCCCTACTCGTCGGCCTCTCCGCAGCGAACACCCACGACAGCCTCGCGCTGAAGCCCATGGTTGAGGGTCACCAAACGAGACACGACCCCCACCGCGGCCGCTACTTCAAGCCCCAACGCCTGCACGCGGACAAGGCGTACGACGTCACTCACCTGCGTAAATGGCTATGGGGCAAGCACATCGGCGTCCGCATCGCCCGCAAGGGAGTCGAGTCCAGCGAACGATTAGGGCGCCGACGATGGGTCATCGAACGCACCATGTCCTGGCTGACCGGCTACCGCAGACTCAACCACCGCTACGAACGCCACCCCCGCAACTACCTGGCCTTTCTCGGCCTCGCCGCTGCCCTCTGCTGCTACAAACGACTCGCCCGTCTCACCACATAGGACACGGTCT
>NZ_MAPV01000225.1 GCF_001700505.1 Streptomyces mutomycini | reverse complement strand
GGCGCTGACGGCCGCCCGCGCCGGCGTTCCCGTCCCCGTCGTCCCCGCCCCGGCGCTGCCGGCCGCGCCGGGGGGTGCCGGTCCGCTGTACGCGCCCGACACCCATGTCCGGGGCGGCACCGGAAGCGGCGCGCCGGCCGGCACGGTCGCGTACGGACAGCACCGGACGGCCGTTCCGGCGCCCCGCGCGGCGGCCCCGGACCCCGTGGTGCTCCCGCCCGCGTATCCGGGCGCCGGTCCCCGGCTCGCCGCGTTCGACGCGCGGGCGACCTCGCTGGCCCTGCCGGTCCCCCGGGTGGACCCGAACGACCCCAACGCCGGATTCCTCGCCGGGCTGATGGCGTCGGCGCCCGCGGAGCTGGTGTCCGCCCTGCGCTCCGTGCCCGCCGCCTCGCTGGAGACCCGGCTGCGGGAGCTGCGCGCGCTCCTGGAGATGAGCGAACTCGACGCCGCAGTACAGGCACTGACGGCGGTGGAGGCACAGCACCCGGACGACTGGCGGGTCGTCTGGTACCGCGGTGTCACCTCGCTGGTGACCGGTGACCACGAGAACGCCGCGCTGTCCTTCGACGCGGTCTACGACGCCTTCCCCGGCGAGCCGGCGCCGAAGCTGGCGCTGGGTGTCTGCGCCGAGGTGCTCGGGCAGCTGGACAACGCCGCGGAGTACTACCGGCTGGTGTGGACGACGGACCCCGGCTTCGTCAGCTCGGCCTTCGGTCTGGCCCGGGTCCAGGTCGCGGCGGGCGACCGGGCGGGAGCCGTGTGCAGCCTGGAATCCGTGCCCGGTTCCTCGATCCACTACACGGCGGCCCGGGTGGCCGCGGTGCGGGCCCGGCTCCGTGAAAGGGCGCCGTACGAGCCGCTGTTCGAGGACCTGTCCGCCGCTGCGGACCAGGTGACCGCTCTGCGGGGCTACGGCCTGGACGCGGTGAGACGGGAACAGCTGTCGACCGAGGTACTGGGTACGGCACTTGACTGGGTACTCTCCGGTAGTCCCACGCCTCAGCCGACGGCACCGCACTCCCCCGCAGCCGCGGGTCCGAGGACGGTACTGGGCAGTGAGCTGGACGAGCGGGGCCTCAGATTCGGTCTCGAACGCTCGTACCGCATGCTCGCCCGGCTGGCACAGCGGGGCGACGAGAGGATCGAACTGGTGGAGCGGGCCAACCGTTTCCGCCCCCGGACGTGGGTGTGAAGATGTCACAGAGCCACCAGCAGGCCTCCTTGCCGGGGTGCCCCAGCTGTGAGGAACCGCTGGAGTCGGGCGACCTGTTCTGCGGAGGCTGCGGATACGACCTCTCGGCCGTGCCCGTGCCCCCCGCAGACCGTCCGACCGTCGCCATCACGGTGCCCGCGCAGGGCACCGGCGCGCCTTCGGCGGCCGGGCCTGTGGAGTGGCCGCGCGCCTCCACGACGGACAGCTCCGAGGTATCCGCGCCCACGCACCGGCCCGCCGACCTTCCGGGCGTGGACTCGGGGGGAAGGCCCCTGCCCACCACGGGCCGGGCAGCGGTCCGCTTCGACGAACCTGGCTCCCCGGAGGGCGCGGCCCCGGACGGTACGGGCGACTCCTCGGGGGACTCCTCGGAGGGCTCCTCGGGGGACTTCGAACTGGCCGCGCCCGATCCCCGCACCGTGGAGCACGCGGCCGCCGGCGGCTCGGCGGCAGGCGCCAAGGTCTGCGTCGCCTGCCGCTCGGGCCACGTGGACACCGACGGCTACTGCGAGAACTGCGGCCACGCCCAGCCCCGCGAGCGCGACCACATGGAGCAGGAGCTCGGTGCGGTGGCGGCGGTGAGCGACCGGGGTCTGCGCCACCACCGCAACGAGGACGCGTTCGCGGTGTCCTGCACCGCCCTGCCGGACGGTTCACCGGCCGTCGTCGCCATCGTCTGCGACGGTGTGTCGTCGGCGAGCCGTCCCGACGAGGCGTCGGCCGCCGCGGCGAGCGCCGCCAACGAGTCACTGCTGGAGTCGCTGCCGCGCGGTGCGCATCCGCAGCAGGCCATGCACGAGGCGATCCTGGCCGCGTCCGAGGCCGTCAACGCGCTGGCGCAGGAACCCGGTCAGGCGCTGGAGCACGACCAGCACCGCCATCAGAACGCACCGGCCTGCACCCTGGTCGGTGCGATCATGGCGGGCGGTCTGCTGATCGTCGGCTGGGTCGGCGACAGCCGCGTCTACTGGGTTCCCGAGGACAGGTCCCAGCCGCCGGCCCGGCTCACCGAGGACGACTCCTGGGCCGCGCAGATGGTGGCGGCCGGCCTGATGAACGAGGCCGAGGCGTACGCCGACGAGCGCGCCCACGCCATCACGGGCTGGCTCGGCGCGGACGCGTACGAACTGGAGCCGCACACAGCGTCCTTCAGACCGGACCGGGCCGGCCTGGTCGTGGTGTGCACCGACGGCCTGTGGAACTACGCGGAGTCGGCGGCGGAGATGGCTGCGGCAGTGCCTTCCGACTCCTGCGAACGGCCGCTGCACGGGGCCCAGGTGCTGGTCGGACACGCTCTCGACGGCGGGGGCCACGACAACGTAACAGTGGCGCTGCTGCCGTTCGCCGTGCCGGCGCGAGGGGCAGGATCGGCCTGAGCGCGAGCGGTCAGCCACCGCCGCCCGCACGGGCGTTCCGTCCCGCCCCGCGCCCTGCTCGTCCCGCGTCCGTCCCGTCCTGCGCCCGTGCCTCGTGTTCCTCGCCCTGTACCTGTCCGCACCTCTGCCTTCGTCACCTCTGTCCTCGTCTGACATGCGTGTCGCCTCAAGGAGCCGATGAGATGGCCAACTTCTCCAAGTCCAGCGTGCCGCAGTTCTCCGTCGAGGTGTACCAGAACGAGTTCCTGCCCGAGGGCGGCCGTGACGTCAACGCGATCGTCACCGTCACCTCCACCGGCGGGGGTACGACCGGCGGCGTGCCGCTGGCCGACGGCGCGACCGCGTCAGCACGCGTCCCGGGGCAGGCCCCGAACGCCGCCGTGGTGCTGATGGTCGACTGTTCGGGCTCGATGGACTACCCGCCGACGAAGATGCGCAACGCACGCGACGCGACTGCGGCCGCCATCGACACCCTGCGCGACGGCACCCGCTTCGCCGTGGTCGCGGGAACGCACACGGCCGAGGACGTGTACCCGGGCAACGGCCGACTGGCCACGGCCGGTCCGCAGACCAGGGCCCAGGCGAAGGAGGCACTGCGCCGGCTGAGCGCGGGCGGGGGAACCGCGATCGGGACCTGGCTGCGACTGGCGGACCGGCTGCTCGGGGCCGCCGGGGTGGACATCCGGCACGGCATCCTCCTCACCGACGGGCGTAACGAGCACGAGTCCCCGGAGGACCTGCGGGCCGCGCTGGATTCCTGTGCGGGCCGGTTCACCTGTGACGCGAGAGGTGTGGGCACCGACTGGGAGGTGAAAGAAGTCACAGCGATCGCCTCCGCCCTGCTCGGGACGGCGGACATCGTGGCCGATCCGGCAGGTCTGTCCGCGGACTTCACGCGGATGATGGAGAACGCGATGGGCAAGGAGGTCGCGGACGTCGCACTGCGGCTCTGGACACCCGTCGGTGTCGAGATCGTGTTCGTCAAGCAGGTGGCCCCGACGGTCGCCGAACTGACCGGCCGCCGCACCGTGGCGGGGCCGCGCGCCGGTGACTACCCGACCGGCTCCTGGGGCGACGAGTCCCGGGACTACCACGTGTGCGTCAGGGTTCCGGAGGCCGGGATCGGACAGGAGATGCTGGCGGCCCGGGTCTCGCTGATCCTTCCGCCCCCGTCGGACGGCGGCGTCCCGCAGACCCTCTCCCAGGGTCTCGTACGGGCCGTGTGGACGGACGACATGGCCGCCTCCACCTCGATCAACCCCCAGGTGGCGCACTACACAGGGCAGGCGGAACTGGCGCAAGTCATCCAGCAGGGACTGGATGCGCGTAAATCGGGAGACTTCGACGGCGCGACGGCGAAACTGGGCCGTGCGGTGCAGCTCGCGTCTGCTTCCGGAAACGCGGATACTGCGAAACTGCTTTCGAAGGTGGTCGACGTCGTCGATGCGGCGACCGGTACTGTGCGACTGAAAGCGAGGGTCGCGGAAGCGGACGAGATGACACTCGAAACGCGCTCGACCAAGACAGTTCGCGTCAAGAAATAGCGACACGAACGACAACGACACGACGACGGGAAACCGCACGGAGAGCCGTCCAGGCCGACCGGACGGTGCACCGACAGCATGGCGGCCTCCGGGCCGGACGAGGAGAGGGGGAAGCGCCGACATGCCGACCTGCCCGAACGGACACCAGTCGGGTTCCGAGGACTGGTGCGAGGTCTGCGGACACCGCATGGCCGGGACGGGCGCGCCCTCGGGCGCCGTCCCGCCGCCGCCTCCCCCGCCCGCCTACGGCTACCCGCAGGGGCCGGGGGCCGGAGAGCCGGCCGCACGGCCCGAGCTCTGCCCGCAGTGCCGCACCCCGCGTGAGGCGATGGCGCCGTACTGCGAGGAGTGCCGCTGGAACTTCCTCACGAACACGGCTACGTCCTACACCCCGCTCGCCCCGCAGGGCGGCGCGGGCGGCCCCGCGCCCGGCCTGAATCTGCCGCCGGGCTTCCAGGCACAGCAGGGCCCGCCGCCACCGCAGCAGCAGGGCCCCCCGCAGCAGCAGCGCGACCCGTTCGAGTACCAGGGTTCACGGCCTTCGCAGATGAACCGGCCGGCCGAGCCGCTCTCGCCCGAGCAGGGTGGCCGCCCGGGCCCGCCACCCCCGCCGTCCTTCCAGCAGGGGCCGCCGCCGTCGTTCCAGCAGGGGCCGCCGCCTCCGCCGTCGTTCCAGCAGCAGTCGCCGTCGCCGTTCGAGGCGCAGGGACAGCCGGGCCAGCAGGTCCCGGGCCAGCAGGGACAGAGCCCTCAGGGCCCCGGTCAGCCCGGCCCCGGTCAGCAGGGCGGCCCGCCGTCGCAGTTCGAGCCGCAGCGGCAGGGGCCGCCGCCTGCGCCCTCGTTCCAGCAGCAGTCCGCGCCGCCCGCGCCCCAGCGCCCGCAGGCGCCGGGGACCGGTGGTGGTGGCGACGACGACTGGATGCTGCCGCCCTCGCAGCAGCAGCCTCCGGGAGCCTTCCAGCAGGGTCCGCAGGCACCGCCGACGCCGCAGGGCCACCAGGCCCCGCAGCCTCCGCAGCAGCCGTTCCCCGGTCAGGGCCCCGCCCAGGGCGGACGGGACCAGGGACCGGGCAGCTGGACGGCGGTCATCGCCCCGGACCGTGACTACTTCCTGGCGATGATGCAGCGCAGCGGCCCGGAGGCGACCGGGCTCAACCTGCCCGCGTACTCCCCGGAGCAGCGCCTTCCGCTCACCGGCAGCCAGATCACCATCGGCAGGCGCCGGCACAGCACCGGCGAGTCCCCCGACGTCGATCTGGCCGTACCGCCGGAGGACCCGGGTGTCTCGCACCAGCACGCCGTGCTGGTGCAGCAGCCGGACGGCACCTGGGCCGTCGTCGACCAGAACTCCACGAACGGGACGACGCTCAACGGCGCCGAGGACCCGATCCAGCCCTATGTCCCCGTACCGCTCCAGGACGGCGACCAGGTGCACGTCGGGGCCTGGACGACGATCACGGTCCGCCGCGACTGATCATGCGGGGCCACGACAACACCACCGGCCGGGGACCGGGGTCCTAGGACCCGGGTCCTCGGCCGGTGCGTCTGCGACGATGGACGGGTGACAGAGATTCCGCGCGACACGCTTCAGGAGCAGACCTTCTACGAGCAGGTCGGCGGCGAGGAGACGTTCCGGCGCCTGGTCCACCGCTTCTACCAGGGCGTCGCAGGCGACCCGCTGCTGCGGCCCATGTACCCGGAGGCGGATCTGGGCCCGGCCGAGGAGCGGTTCGCGCTGTTCCTCATGCAGTACTGGGGCGGTCCGCGCACCTACAGCGACCAGCGGGGGCATCCCCGGCTGCGGATGCGGCACGCCCCGTTCCAGGTGGACAAAGCGGCGCACGACGCCTGGCTCGGCCATATGCGGGTGGCGCTCGACGAACTGAGTCTTTCCCCCGAGCACGAGCGGCAGTTGTGGGACTACCTCACCTACGCCGCCGCATCGATGGTCAACACCGCGGGCTGAGCCGACGGCGCCGCCCGCGGGCCCGCGCCGGGGGACGGAGCCACCGGGTGGCGCCGGAGGTCCGGGCGGGACCACACAGGGCTGTCTCAGACGGTCCCGACCGTCACGGCGAGCGTGCCGAGGCCGCCGCCGGCGCCCCGCAGGGCGATCGAGCCGAACGGGGTCCGCAGCCGCAGCCAGGGACCCGCTGTGAGCAGCGCGACCGGGAAGCCGGGTGCCGGGCGCAGGAAGCCGAGGGACTGGGCGGCGTGCACCGCGCGCAGCGGCAGTTCCGTGTCCCCGACCGTCCGGGACCAGATGTCGCGGCCGATCAGGTCGCGTTCCGCCCGTGTGCGCCGGCTCTCGGGCAGTGCGGCGTCGCGGGACCGGAATTCGGCGACGGCGCCGGTGAGTTCGGTGCGTAGGTCGACGGGTCCCGGCAGTCCGGGGCGCTCCTGCCAGCCGCCGCGTGGCGGCAGCATCCCGGCCCACGGCGGCCCGGTGACGGCCGCCGGAAGGGCGCTCAGGCCGGCCGGTCCACCGGCCTCGTCGGTGTTCAGCGCTTCGAGGAGTTCACCTGCCGAGACCGTGACGTCGAAGTCGTGCCCGCCGGAAAGACGGACCGTGCGGATGGCGAGGACCTCGAACGACGGCGGTCTGCCGAAGACCGCGAGCACGCCGCCGCCCGCCTGGAGGCGGACGGCGGCGGCCCGGTCGTAGTGCAGCAGCCGGCCGAGGAAGGCGGCGAGATCCGCCGCCTCCCTCGCGTCGGCGAACCGCAGCGACCGCAGGGGCACTGTCATACGACGGCGGACTCCTGGTCGAGGTACTCCTGAAGGAAGAACTTCTCCTCGGCGGTGATCCGCCGGGGCCGCTCCTCGGCCAGGTTGTAGGGCACGACGACCGTCGACGCCCGTACGTAGACCTGCTCGGGGTCCTTGACCTCGTAGGCGATGGTCAGCGACGCCGCGGTGATCTTCGTGACCCAGGACTCGACGGTCACCGGCGCGTGCCGGTGGACCAGCGGGCGCACGTAGTCGATCTCGTGCCGGGCCACGACGGACCCGCCGGCGAAGGACGGCGAGCCGTCCCCCGGCGCCAGCCGGAACATGAAGTCGATGCGCGCCTCCTCCAGGTACCGGAGGAAGACCACGTTGTTCACGTGGCCGAAGGCATCCATGTCCGACCAGCGCAGCGGGCAGCTGTAAATATGACGGGCCAAGTCGATCAGCCTCGCGTGAGCTTCTTGTACGTGGCACGGTGCGGGCGGGTCGCGTCCGCACCCAGGCGCTCGACCTTGTTCTTCTCGTACGACTCGAAGTTGCCCTCGAACCAGTACCACTTGGAGTCGCCCTCGTACGCCAGGATGTGCGTGGCGACCCGGTCCAGGAACCAGCGGTCGTGGGAGATGACCACCGCTGCTCCGGGGAACTCCAGCAGCGCGTTCTCGAGCGAGGACAGGGTCTCGACGTCGAGGTCGTTGGTGGGCTCGTCGAGGAGCAGCAGGTTGCCGCCCTCCTTGAGCGTCAGCGCCAGGTTGAGGCGGTTGCGCTCACCACCGGAGAGGACGCCGGCCGGCTTCTGCTGGTCCGGGCCCTTGAAGCCGAACGCGGAGACGTACGCCCGCGAGGGCATCTCGACCTGGCCGACGTTGATGTAGTCCAGCTCGTCCGAGACGACGGCCCAGAGGGTCTTCTTCGGGTCGATGTTGGCGCGGGACTGGTCGACGTAGGAGATCTTGACGGTGTCGCCGACCTTGATGGCGCCGGAGTCCGGCGTCTCCAGGCCCTGGATCATCTTGAACAGCGTGGTCTTGCCCGCACCGTTCGGACCGATGATGCCGACGATGCCGTTACGCGGGAGCGTGAAGGACAGGTCGTCGATGAGGACCTTGTCGCCGAACGCCTTCGAGAGGTTCTCGACCTCGACCACGATGGAACCGAGCCGCGGGCCCGGCGGGATCTGGATCTCCTCGAAGTCCAGCTTCCGCATCTTGTCCGCCTCGGCCGCCATCTCCTCGTAACGGGCGAGACGTGCCTTGGACTTGGTCTGGCGGCCCTTGGCGTTGGAGCGGACCCACTCAAGCTCTTCCTTGAGCCGCTTCTGACGCTTCTCGTCCTTGCGGCCCTCGACCTTGAGGCGGGCCTGCTTCTTCTCCAGGTACGTGGAGTAGTTGCCCTCGTAGGCGATGGCGCGGCCGCGGTCGAGCTCGAGGATCCACTCGGCGACGTTGTTGAGGAAGTACCGGTCGTGCGTGACGGCGATGACGCAGCCCGCGTACTTCGAGAGGTGCTGCTCCAGCCAGTTCACCGACTCGGCGTCGAGGTGGTTGGTGGGCTCGTCGAGGAGGAGCAGGTCCGGGGCCTCGATGAGCAGCTTGCAGAGCGCCACACGGCGCTTCTCGCCACCGGAGAGGGTGGTGACGGGCCAGTCGCCGGGCGGGCAGCCCAGGGCGTCCATGGCCTGCTCCAGCTGGGCGTCGAGGTCCCACGCGTTGGCGTGGTCCAGGTCTTCCTGGAGCTTGCCCATCTCGTCCATGAGCGCGTCGGAGTAGTCGGTCGCCATGAGCTCGGCGACCTCGTTGAAGCGCTTGAGCTTGCCCATGATCTCGGCGGCGCCGTCCTGGACGTTCTCCAGGACGGACTTCGACTCGTCGAGCTTCGGCTCCTGCATGAGGATGCCGACACTGAACCCGGGCGAGATGTACGCCTCGCCGTTGGACGGCTGCTCGAGGCCCGCCATGATCTTCAGCACCGTGGACTTACCGGCGCCGTTGGGCCCCACGACACCGATCTTCGCGCCGGGCAGGAAGTTCAGGGTGACGTCATCGAGGATCACCTTGTCGCCGTGCGCCTTGCGCGTCTTGCGCATGGTGTAGATGAACTCAGCCAAGAGAAACCGTCCGGCAGCAATAGAGGTGTGGGCAGATACACCCATCTTGCCTGACGCCCGCACCCGGAAGGAAACCCGTCCGGTCCCCGGTACGGGCCCGGGCATGCGATGAGCCCGGCACGGAGGTCCGTGCCGGGCTCTTCACGACGCTTCACCGGCGCGTACGCCGGCCGCGCCCGTGCTCAGTCACTCACCGCTGGTCTGCGGCTTCTTCCTGCGGAGCATGAAGACCGCGCCGCCGCCGAGGACGACGAGGGCGATGGCGACACCCGCGATGACGGGGGTGGCGCTGGAACCGCCGGTCGCGGCGAGGTCACCCTCGGTGCCCGGGGTGCTCTGGGCCGGGGTGGGCTCGGTGCCGGTCTGGGTGGTGACGTCGTCACCCGGAGCGGGGGTGCCGGCGGTCTCGCAGTCCAGGACACCCTTGAAGTTCTTGCTGAAGCCGCTGGGGCCGGTGATCGTGAAGTCGTAGGCCTTGTCCTCGCCGACCGGGACGGTCACCGTGCGGGTCTCACCGGCCGGGATGGTGTGCTCGGTGCCGGCGAGCTCGAAGGTGAACGCCTCGTCACCCGTGTTGCTCGCGGTGATGTCGACGCCGCCCTTGGCGCAGTTCTTCTGCGCGGTCACCGCCGGGACGGCACCCTTCTCGGCCCAGGTGGCGCTCGCCGTCGCGGAGACGGTCGACTCGCTGGAGCCGGCGAGGATCATCGTCTGGCTCTTGGTGAGCCCGGCGAAGACCCGGCCCACGGGCACGGAGGTCGAGGCCTGGACGGAGAACGAGGCGGAGCCGTCGGTGGCGTCCTCGGGGACGGAGAAGTAGAGGTCGGCGCCGTCGGCGGCCTCGGTGACGGGCTTGCCGCCCTTGTCGGTGACCTGGACCCCGCTGGCGGCGGCGTCGGCGGGCGGTGCCACCGAGACCTGGCCGGCGTCGGTGTGGACGGTGATCGGACCCAGCTTCTCACCGGCCTTGCCGGAGACCGCGGCCGGAGACAGCCCCACGGATGCCTTGGGCTCCGCGACGTTCTGGGCGTTCGCCTCCAGCCAGTCGGCGAGCTTCTCGGCGTTCGCGTCCGTGGCCGTCACGTCGGCCTTGTCCGAGAAGCGCCAGATGGCGACCTGGGTGCCGGCGGCGGCGGTCTTCTCGTCGAGCGGGCCGGTACCGGCCTTGTCGGCGAGCGCCGCGAAGTCGTTGACCTGCGGGTAGGAGTGCTGCAGGATCCAGCGCACCTTGCCGGCGTCCTCGTTGGCGCCGAGCGAAGACTGGTCCCAGGGGGTCTCCAGGTACTTCGCGCCGTCCTTGGTGGGCGTGTGGAAGTCGATGCAGTACGTCTGGATCGTGCCGCCGCCGTCGACCGTCATCTCGAACAGGCCGGCGGGCAGCTCCTGGGGCTTGTTGCCCTCACCGGTGTTGAGCTGGGCGGTGCCGTAGGTCTTCAGACCGTCCAGTACGGCGACCGCACCACCCTGGTGCTGATCCGACTCGTCCGCCGTCGCGGCCGTGGCCCCGATGAGCGTGCCCGCGGCGACCAGCCCGGAGGCCAGCACCGCGGCTGCCGCCCGGACGAGGCCGCGGCCCCGTCCGGCCCCGGCAGGCTCCTGGCGGTAGTGCCTGCTCCCGCTCCGGGTCCCTATGGAACCCTCCGTCGACGACGAAGTGAATGCTGAAGAAACAGAAAACACAGAATTCCCCTCCGGGCGAGACCTTCACGCATGAGGCGCGTGTGGGAGGTGTCTCGCCAGCAAACTCAAGTGCCGCATGAGTACGGGGGAATCGTAAGGAGCGAGCGAAGAAGAATCCCCCGTCATGCCGTCAGACAAGCATTCCGACTCGTAATCGTTACAGCCCTGTTCGGCGCGCCCCCTCCTCTTCAGGACACCGATGCCATTTCCGTGGCCGGTTTCTGACGATGTGTAGGTGCCGTGAGGGTGGGATCGCCTCTGACCACCCGCCGGAACGCGGCCGTTCCCCGGGTCAGGTCGTGCCCCACCGCCAGCGCCTCGACGTCCACAGAGGTCTTCCACACCCCGTCCCTCTCCTCCTCGCGCACCTTCAGACGGCCGTGCACGAGGAGCGGCTCGCCGACGGAGACCGAGCCGGACAGATTCGCCGCGAGCGTCCGCCGTGCCCACACCGTGTAGAAACCGGTGCGTCCGTCCGTCCAGATCTGCTGCTCCCGGTCCCAGCGCCGGGGTGTCACCGCCAGGCGGAATCGCGCCGTCGGTCCTGTCGCCGTCTCCCGGAAGTCCACCGGAGTCGCGGCGTTTCCCACCAGCGTCACCAAGGTCTCGTTCATTTCCGTCCCCCGATTACCTGCCGCATTCCGTACGCTTTCGTCCCGCTGTCCGCCCTGCAACGATGCGGTGCGAGGACGGGCGGTCCGGTTCGTCTGTCCGATCCGCTGCGCACCATGGTGGACGGAGACCGGGGATCCCGCGGAGGCCTGTGGACTACCCGCCGGTTGTGGACAACTCCGTCACCGTCACATAGCGCTCCCGCACCTCGCGGTAGCGCGCCAGCTCGGCCGCCACCGGGTCGAGGACCCTGGCCCTGCCGCAGCCGGCCGCGGCCTCACGGAGTCTCCGTTCCGCCTCCTGCCCGTACCTGCGCGCGGGTCCCCGTGCGGCGGCGGCGCACGACCACTCGACGAGCGGCCCGCCGAGCACTCCGGCCAGCATGAACAGGGCCGGGGTGAGCAGACCTGGTTCGAGCACACCCACGATCTGGCCGAGCAGCCAGAGCCCGCCGAAGATCTGGAGCAGCGTCATCGACGCCTGCGCGAGCACCGCCGCGGGCCACCACGCCGGGCGCGGGGGTCTGGTGGCACGGCCGCCCGGAGCCCCGGCGCCGGGCGCGACGGCTCTGCCCACGGAAGCGGTCCCGTAGCCGGAACCCTGGCCCACCACCGGCCGCGGCGCGGTCCCCGCCGCCGTCCCTTGCTTACCCCGGCCCGCCGCCGTTCCCGGCCCGCCCGGGCGCACCGACGCGGACCCGGTGTCCCCGTTTCCCCCACGGCCCCGGCCGCCGGTTCCCGCCGCCGCGGTCCGTGCCAGCTCGTCCAGCGCCTCAGGCAGCCCCTGCGCCCCGTTCACGGCCGCCTCGCGCACGGCCTGCGCCCAGGGCGTGGGCAGCCCGCCCACGGCGTCGTCCGCCAGGGTCCGCACTGCCTGCTCCACACGCTGTCTGGCGGTGAGCTCCTGCTCCGGCGGCGCGAGCGCCTGCGCCATCAGGTCGAGGCCGCCCAGCTGCCGGGTGGACTCGTACCAGCGCCAGAGGCGCAGCCAGGGCGTCCCGCAGGCCCGCCCGGCGTTCCTGCGCCACTCGCGTTCGGCCGCCTGCCCTGCCGCCGCGGCACCGACGGCCTCCGCCAGCCGGTCGGTGAACTGCTCGCGGGCCCGCTCGCCGAGCCCCGGCCGCCCCTCGGCCACGTACACCGGCCGGAGCCGGGCGGCGGCCGCGTCCACGTCGGCGGACAGCCTGCGGGCCGCGGCCGTACGGGACTGGACGAACCTGCCGAGCAGTTCGCGCAGGTCGCCCACACCGGCACCGGTGAGCGCGGACAGGGACATGACCGTGGCGCCCGGATCGCCGTGCTCCCCCACCGCCATGCCGTCCTCGTCGAGCAGCCGGCGCAGATCGTCCAGGATCAGGTCGGCCGCCTCGGCGGAGAGCCGGTCGATCTGGTTGAGCACGACGAAGGAGATCTCGGCGTGCCCGGCGAGCGGTCGCAGATAGCGTTCGTGCAGGGCCGCGTCGGCGTACTTCTCCGGGTCGACCACCCAGATCACCGCGTCGACCAGGGCCAGCACCCGGTCCACCTGCTCCCGGTGGCCGGTCGCCGCCGAGTCGTGGTCGGGCAGGTCCACCAGGACGAGCCCCTGCAATGCCTCGTCGGTGGCCGTGCCGCCCTGCACCGGCCTGCGCCTGAGCCGCCCCGGGACGGCCAGCCGGTCGAGCAGTCCGGCGGCGCCGTCGGTCCAGCTGCAGGCGATGGGGGCCGAGGTGGTCGGCCTGCGCAGTCCGGTCTCGGAGATCTGGACGCCCGCGAGCGCGTTGAAGAGCGTCGACTTCCCGCTGCCGGTGGCCCCCGCGACGGCGACGACCGTGTGCCGGGAGGAGAGCCGCTGGCGGGCCGACGCCTCGTCGAGCACCCGTCCCGCCTCGGCGAGCGTGTCCCCGTCGAGCCGGGCGCGGGAGAGCCCGACCAGTTCACGCAGCGCGTCCAGCCGGGGCCGCAGAGGGCTGCCCGGCAGCCCGTACGCCTCGACCTGGGTCTCCGCGGCGTCGTCGTCCTTGGGCGTCCGCCCGTCCTCCGCGTTCCCGTGCGCGGACTCGGCGGCCTCGGCACGGCGGGCGATGAGCCCGTCGTCCCAGCGCCGCCCGTCGTCCCCCCGGGCCTCCCCCGCGCCTCCGTGCTCCGGTCCGGATCCGTGGTCCGGTCCGTCCGGTCCGTGCCTGTGGTCCGGTCCGTCCGGTCCGGGTCCGTGGTCCGGTCCGTGTCCGCGGTCAGGGCCCTGGTCGGTGACGGCAGTCATCGCTTCCACCTCTCCTTCTGCAGTACGGACAGCGCGGCAATGAGCTCGGCCTGCGGTTCGGGGGCGACTTCGAGGGCGTCCAGCGGGGCGAGCCGCCGGTCGCGTTCACCGTGCATGACCTGGTCCAGGCACTCGGTGAGCAGTGCCCCGCCCCTGTCGCGGAGCCGCAGCGCCCCCTGGGCGCCGATCCGTTCGGCGAGCTGCTCTCCCGCGCCCCTTGCACGGCGCCCGCCCAGGAGGGCGGCGGCCAGCAGCGCCGCGACCGTCTCGGCGTCGGGCGCGGCGTTCCGTTCGAGCAGCCGCGCCTCGTCCTCGGCCAGTTCCTCCAGGACCCGCCGCCAGCGCCGTACGGCCATGCCGATCCGGCCCTGGATGTCCTCGGCGGGCCCCCACCCCCCGGCTTCCCGGCCGGCGTCCTCGAACCGGAAGATCCCGCCGGCGGGCTCGCGCTGCCAGGTCGTGCGGATCTGCTCGTCGGACGCCGCCACGGCACACTGCAACAGGGCGATCAGGCTCTCCACGAGCGCGTCCAGCAGCTCCGCCGCGGTGCTGTAGAGCGGAAATCCGCGCCAGCGGGTGCGTGCGCCTCCGGCGAGCACCGCGCCGTTGCCGAGCCGCCGCCGCACGCGCGCCAGCTCCTTCCCGTACGCCTCCTCGACCACACCGGTCAGCCGCACGGCCGCGGCGTACTGCGCGGCTACCGCACCGGCCAGCTCGGGCATCCGTACGTTGAGCGAGTCGATGACCCCGGACGCCGTACGCCCCACGGCCTGCTGACGGGCCGCCGGGTCCTGCGCCCGGTGTGTGAGCCAGGCGCGCAGGGGCGCGACGGCGGTGGTGGGCAGCAGCCCACTGCCGCCGCCCGCGGACTCGGGGAGCTCCGGAATGGTGAAGCGGGGCACCTCGCCCAGGCCGGCCCGGGTCAGCAGGGCGGCGTACTGCCGGGACACCTCTCCGATCACCTGGTGCGGCACCCGGTCCAGGACGGTGACCAGGGAGGCGTCGTACTCCTTCGCGGTACGCAGCAGATGCCACGGCACGGCGTCCGCGTACCTGGACGCCGTGGTCACCATGACCCACACATCGGCGGCGCAGATGAGCTCGGCGGCCAGGACCCGGTTCCGCACGACGAGCGAGTCGATGTCGGGGGCGTCCAGGAGCGCGAGCCCCCGGGGCAGGGTCGCCGCGGTCTCGACACGCAGAACGGTGTCGTCCCGGTCCCCCTCGGCACCGAGGTGGTCGAGCCCGTCCGGGTCCGGGACCTGGCCCGGGGGCAGCCAGATCCGGGTCAGCTGCGGCAGTACCCGTACGCCGGCGAACCAGTGGTGGTCGTCCGGGTGGCAGACGAGCACGGGAGTCCGAGTCGTCGGGCGCAGCACACCGGCCTCGCTGACACGGCACCCCACCAGGGAGTTGACGAGCGTCGACTTGCCCGCGCCGGTGGATCCCCCGATCACAGCGAGCAGCGGTGCCTCGGGATCCTTCAGCCGGGGTACGAGGTAGTCGTCGAGCTGGGCGAGCAGTTCGGTCCGCGTCTGCCGGGCACGCGGGGCCCCCGGCAGGGGAAGTGGAAGACGCACGGCAGCGACACGGTCGCGCAGGGCGGAAAGTGCGTCGATGAGCTGGGGCCGTACATCCATGGTTACCACATGTGAAGAATGCCCAATTTTGACGCCTTTTTGAAGCGTATGGACCCCTCTGCGCGGCGAATCCATCCCGGTGGACAGAGGGGACGAGTGGGGCGCAGGCATAACGAGTGCACAACACCCGTGGCGCAAGGCGCAAAAACCGGTGCATGAATCGCACCTACCTGCGATTATCGGTTCGCTTCACCGAACCTCCACATCGTGCCACGCAGGTGAAGCAACCGGGAGCAGGCGATCTGAGCCCTATCCTTGTCCCCGCAAGGCCACGGATGGCTTGAACCAGGCCCTCCGGGGCATCAGGCCGACACCCGGCCCCCGTAGCTCAGTGGATAGAGCAGGCGCCTTCTAAGCGCTTGGCCGCAGGTTCGAGTCCTGCCGGGGGCGCACAGCCCGTACGACATCAGGCCCTCCTTCGGGAGGGCCATTTTCTGCAGGCCACAGCACCGTAGCGAGGGCTGCGTAGCGACCGCGTAAGCGCCGGACCGCCCCCAGGCCAGGGCCGGGGGTCCGGCGCTGTCCGGCTGTCACCAGGTTCTACGGTCACTGTGAGCCCGGGCGAAGGCGGCACGCCCAAGGTCTCGCTCGACTACCAGCGTCAATGTGTGGGACCGGCACAACTGGGACTCCGGCAAGTCGACGAGGCTTCCCGGCGGCGTCGTCATCCCGGACGCGGACGTGGGACGGCTGCACCAGGTGGGCTTCGCCCAGGACTTCGGCATGCGGGGCAGCAACTCCACCTGCACCGAGGATCTGACCAGTGGCTCGACCGGTGGGGCGACACCGGTCGGGCCACTGGCCGCGAGGGCTCCCGTGGGGACGTCTCACGCGGCGACGAGGAGAACCGGTGAACTATCGATCCTCCCTGCGACCAGGCCTGTTCGCGGCCCTCGGGGCCGCGATGCTGCTCACATCCTGTTCCACTGCCGGCGTGGACGATCGCCGCACGACGGACGGGCGCGCCTCGCACTGGGAAAAGGACGCGGGCGCCCCTGAGGCATCTGCGTTCATGAAGGTGACGGTGCCGAAGAGCGCCACGGAGGTGAAGGGTGCCGTGCAGATCAATCCGCAGGAGGACATCCACCTGCTCTCCTTCGTCACCGACGAGAAGACCGCTGTACGGATCGCGGAGGACCTGCGCCCCGAGAAGCCCCTGCGCACCAGGAACCAGGCCCCGCCGTCCCCCACCGAGCTCTTCGGGCATCTCGGCCTCGCCGAGCCCGAAAGCGAAAAGGGCGTCCGCTGGGCCGGGGTCTGCCCACCCTGCGTGAGTGACGACCGTCGGAGCAAGGTCCAGTGGATCCAAATCCATGTCCTTGCACCGGACGCCGCCAGGACCCGGGTTTACCTACAGGCCTTCTGACCGCTCGTCAGGACTGCGCGGGCGCCTCGGCGCTCGAGGCTCGGCACCCGAGCTTCGAGGGGCCAGGACGGGGCAGCTCACTCTTTCGTGGGTATGTGGCGCGCCGAACCCGGAGCCCGGCTGGGGTGACCGCGTCCCGGAAGAACGCAGGGTACTGGGCCCGTGCCCGCCGAGTAATCCTGCTGCCGCCCCGTACCCACGCGCGGGGCAGCAGTTCTTTCACATCACGCCCTGATGCCGCCCCAGCCGTTCCACCAGCGCGGGCACGTCCGCGAAGGAGTCGAGGACGTGGTCGGGGGTGCCGTCCGCCGCCGCGTGGGTCTCGGGCAGGTACTTGCCGGTCCTGACCAGTACGCCGGTGATTCCGCTGCGCTGGGCCGCCAGCACGTCCGACTCGATGTCGTCGCCCACCATCAGAGCCCCGTGCGGGTCGGCTCCGAGGTGGGCGAGGGCCGAGGCGAAGAACGCCTCGGCGGGCTTGCCGGTGATCTCCGCCTCCGTGCGGGCCGCCCGCTCCAGACCGTCGAGGAACGCCCCGGTGTCGAGGGCGAGCCCGTCGGCGGTGCGCCAGTACAGGTTGCGGTGCATGGCCACGAGCCGGGCGCCCTGCTGGACGTGGCGGAAGGCGCGGTTGAGTGCCGCGTACGTGAACGCGGGGCCGGCTCCGCCGAGGACGACGACATCCGGTACGGCACCCTCGCCGTCCTCCTCCTCGACGATCGTCACGCCCGACAGGTCGTCGCGTACGTCTCCGGTGTTGATCAGCAGGCAGCAGGCCCCCGGGTGGTGCTCGCGCAGATACGCGGCGGTGACCACGGGGGCCGTGAGGATGTCGTCGGCCCCCACGGGGAAGCCCGAACCGGCCAGCTGTGCGGCGATCGCGGCGCGCGTCCGTGAAGTGTTGTTGGTGACCAGTGCCAGAGGAGTTTCCGCGGCCCTCAGCTGTTCCATCGCCTCCACGGCACCGGGCAACGGCCTCCAGGACACCGTGAGTACGCCGTCGATGTCGATCAGGACCGCTCCGATTCGTTCCATACAGTTGACCGTCCCCGACTTGCCGAACAGGTGCAAATGGGATTGTTTCGAAGGTGGGAGCGCGTGTGTGTTCCGTTCACTCCCCTCGGTTGGAGGTGAACCACCGTGCTGTTCACCGACCGCACGGATGCCGGGCGGAGGCTCGCCGTGGCGCTGCGGCACCTGGAGCGGCGTGATCCCGTCGTCCTCGGGCTGCCGCGTGGCGGGGTCCCGGTGGCGTACGAGGTGGCGCAGGCGCTCCGGGCGCCGCTCGATGTGATCGTGGTCCGCAAGCTCGGGGTGCCGTATCGCCCGGAGCTGGGTTTCGGTGCCATCGGCGAGGGCGGGGTGCGGGTCATCAGCGACGAGATCGTCCGCCACGCCGGGGTCCGGGAGAAGGACCTCGTGGCCGTCGAGCGCGCCGAGGAGGCCGAGCTCCTGCGGCGTGCGCGGGCGTACCGGGAGGGCCGGCCGCGCCTGCCGCTGAAGGGGCGCACGGCGGTCGTGGTGGACGACGGCATCGCCACCGGAGCGACCGCGAGGGCTGCCTGCCAGGTGGTGCGGGCGCAGGGTGCGGACTACGTCGTACTGGCGGTGCCGGTCGCGTCGCCGGATGTCGCCGCCCGGCTGCGCGGGGACGCCGACGAAGTGGTGTGCCTCTCCACTCCGAACATCTTCTCCGCCGTGGGTGAGTGGTACCGGGACTTCTCGCAGACCTCCGACGAGGAGGTCGTCTCCCTGCTGGCACGCGCGACCGGTGGCATCGCCGCGGCCGAGGAGGTCGAGGTGGACGCCGACGGGGTCCCGCTCTCCGGGGACCTCGTGCTTCCCGGGGACGCCGGGGCCGTCGTGGTGTTCGCCCACGGCTCGGGCAGCAGCCGCTCCAGCCCGCGCAACCGTGCCGTGGCCACGGTGCTGAACCGCGCCGGCCTGGGCACCCTCCTCTTCGACCTGCTCACGCCCGGCGAGGAGGTCTACCGCGCCAATGTCTTCGACATCGGCCTGCTGGCCGGGCGGCTGGCGGGAGCCACCCACTGGCTGGGGCGGCACGTGTCCCTCCCGGTCGGCTCCTTCGGCGCCAGTACGGGAGCGGCGGCGGCGCTGCGGGCAGCCGCCGCGGCGGACTCGGGCGTCGGTGCCGTGGTCTCCCGTGGCGGGCGCCCCGATCTGGCCGGAGCCGACCTGTCGGCGGTGCGTGCGCCCACCCTGCTCGTCGTGGGCGGCAACGACACCACGGTGATCGGCCTCAACCGGCAGGCGCAGGCCGCGTTGCAGTGCGAGAACCGGCTGGAGATCGTCCCGGGCGCCACGCACCTGTTCGAGGAGCCGGGAGCCCTGGACCGGGTCGCGGACCTGGCGCGGGACTGGTTCACCTCACATCTGATGCCGACGGCCGGCTGAGGCGCAGGGGGCGATTCCACTGCCAGGCGCCAGGGCCGAGGTGCTGGGGCGACTCCACCACCCTGCTGCCCGGAAGCCCTGCCACCCGCCTCCCCTGCCGCCCGGAGGCCCTGCGTCGGAGCGCCCTATCCTTTACCGCACGGTCCATGGCAGGGAGTGATGCGGTCGTGCGGGTCCGGCTGATCGAGGGCGGGAGCCTTCCTGCGTACGCCGACCGGATTGGGCAGGTGTACGCCGACGTGTTCTCGTCGCCGCCCTGGAACGAGGACCGGTCGACGGGCGCGCTGTACGTCGAGCGGCTCGCCGCCGATGCCGGGCGCCCCGGGTTCACCGCCGCGCTGGCCCTCGAAGCGGACACCGTGGGCGGCTTCGCCACCGCCTGGACCACCCCCCGCACCTTCCCCTCGGGCCGCAGTTACGGACCGGTCGCCGAGGCGCTCGGGCCCGACCGCACGGCTGCCTGGCTGTGCGGGGGCCTGGAGGTCAACGAGCTGGCGGTCGCTCCGGCCGCCCGCGGCACCGGGCTGGGTGCGGCGCTTCTGTCGGCGGTCACCGAAACCGCTCCGGACGGACGGTGCTGGCTGCTGACCTACGCACACGCCGAGGCGGCGCTGGGCTTCTACCGGCGCGCGGGCTGGCATCCGGTCCCGGTCTCGATCCCCCGAAGGCCGGGACTCGTCGTCCTCCTCGGGCCGGACCATCCCGCAGCCGCGGGGCTCGCCCTGCGGTGAAGCGGGCTCGCCCGGTTCGCACAGGCGATACACCATCCGACGTGAATCGATTCAAGCGTCGTGAAGATAGTGGGCCGCCCCGAGGACTGTCAAGGGTGCCCACCCGCTCTCCGCATTCAGGTCACACATCACTCCTGTTCCCGGAACTGCTCATCATCAACCCATTGACTGTGCCCGCAATCCCCGTTTAGCTTCCGAGCAACCTCATTGAAACCTTTCACGGCGGGTGGTGCGAAACAGTCCCACCGCTGAGGAGCTCCCATGAACCAGTCCGCTCCGGACCCGGCCCCGGTCCTGGCTCTGAAGGGCGTGAGCAAGTCCTTCGGTGCCGTACGGGCCCTTCAGGACGTGTCCCTTCAGTTGCTCCCCGGCGAGGCCCACGCACTCGCGGGTGAGAACGGCGCGGGCAAGTCGACGCTGATCAAGGCGCTCGCCGGAGTGCACCGGCCGGACAGCGGCGAGGTCCTCCTCGACGGCGAGCCCGTCGTCTTCCACGGCCCGGCGGACGCGCGGGACGCCGGTATCGCCGTCATCTACCAGGAGCCGACGCTCTTCCCGGACCTGTCCATCGCCGAGAACATCTTCATGGGCCGCCAGCCGCGACGGTCACTCGGCCGGATCGACCACAGGGCCGTGCACGGGGCCACCGCCGGGCTGATGCGGAGGCTCGGGGTCGACCTGGCGCCGGACCGGCCCGCCCGCGGACTGTCGATCGCCGACCAGCAGATCGTCGAGATCGCCAAGGCGCTCTCCTTCGACGCCCGCGTCCTGATCATGGACGAGCCGACGGCAGCCCTGACCGGCAGCGAAACGGCCAGGCTCTTCTCCGTCGTCCGCGCGCTGCGTTCCGAGGGCGCGGCGGTGCTGTTCATCTCGCACCGCCTGGACGAGATCTTCGAGCTGTGCCAGCGCGTCACGACCCTGCGCGACGGCCGGTGGATCTCCTCCGAACCGCTGGAGGGGCTCACCGAGGACGACCTGGTGCGCAGGATGGTCGGCCGTGATCTCGACGACCTCTATCCCAAGCAGGACGCCGAGGTCGGTGAAGTCGCCCTGGCGGTGCACCGGCTGACCCGCGAGGGTGTCTTCCGCGACGTGTCCTTCGACGTCCGCCGCGGTGAGATCGTCGCGCTCGCCGGACTCGTCGGCGCCGGGCGCACGGAGGTCGCCCAGGCGGTCTTCGGTGTCGACCGCGCCGACGCGGGCGAGGTCAGGGTCGCGGGCACGGTGCTGCGCCCCGGTTCGCCGACCGCCGCGATGGACGCGGGGCTCGCCCTCGTACCCGAGGACCGGCGCCAGCGCGGCCTGGTCATGGATATGTCGATCGAGCGCAACATCGGCCTCACCGGCCTGGGCGAGGTCCGCAAGCGGGGGCTCGTCAGCCGGGCGCTGGAACACGACCGGGCCGCCGACTGGGCGGTGCGTCTCCAGCTCAAGTACAACCGGCTGGCCGACACCGTGGGCGTACTGTCCGGCGGCAACCAGCAGAAGGTCGTGCTGGCCAAGTGGCTGGCGACCGGCCCCGCCGTGCTGATCGTCGACGAACCGACCCGCGGGATCGACGTCGGCACCAAGGCGGAGGTCCACCGGCTGCTCTCCTCGCTCGCGGCGGACGGCCTCGCCGTACTGATGATCTCCTCCGATCTCCCCGAGGTCATCGGCATGGCGGACCGGGTGCTCGTGATGCACGAGGGGCGGCTCGTCGCCGAGATCCCGCGCGGGAACGCCACCGAGGAGTCGGTCATGGCGGCGGCCACCGGACGCAACGAGAGGGCAGCGGCATGACCACCACCATCGAGAGCCCCCCGGACACCGCGAAGGCGCCGGAGCGGAGTGCCTCCTCGCTCGTGGACGCGGTCTTCCGGGCACGCGAGATCTCCATCGCCGGGGCGCTGGCCCTCCTCGTCCTCGGCACCTACCTGGCGAACCCGCTCTTCCTCTCCGACCAGGGCATCAGGGACCTGCTGCTCAACGCCTCCATCCTTGTGCTGCTCGCGGTCGGCCAGTCGGCAGTCGTGATCACCCGCAACATCGACCTGTCCGTCGGCTCCGTCGTCGGCCTGTCGGCCTTCGCCTGCGGCAAGTTCGTCGCGGGGACCGACCACGGCGTGCTGACGGTGATGCTGCTCGGGATCGCCATCGGCGTCGTCTGCGGCCTGGTGTCCGGCGCCCTCGTCAGCTTCGGCAGGGTCCCGGCGCTCGTCGTGACCCTGGGGATGCTCTACATCATCCAGGGCGTCGACTACTGGTGGGCGCAGGGCGAGCAGATCAGCGCCTCCGACGTGCCCGAGGCGGTCCTGGGCCTCGGCAGCGGCAGCGTCCTCGGCGTCCCGTATCTGCCGCTGATCGCACTCGTGCTGCTCGCGGCGACGGCGTACTTCCTGCGCGGCTACCGCTCGGGGCGTGAGCTGTACGCCATCGGGTCGAGCCCCGAGGCCGCCCGGCTCGCCGGTATCCCGATCCGCCGCCGGGTGCTCGCCGCGTACGCCTTCTCCGGGGCCGTCGCCGGCTTCGCCGGGGCGCTGTGGCTGGCCCGCTTCGGCACGGTCGTCGCGGACAACGCGCACGGCTGGGAGCTGACCGTCGTCAGCGCCGTCGTCGTCGGCGGTGTGGCGATCACCGGCGGCACCGGCACCGTGTGGGGCGCCGCGCTCGGCGCCCTGCTGCTCACCACCATCGGCAGCGTCCTGGTCGTGCTGAAGGTGGACTCCTTCTGGCAGGGCGCCATCACCGGTGCGCTCCTCCTGCTGGCCATCAGCGTCGACCGGATCGTGAACCTGCGGGTGACCGCCGCACTGAGGAAGAGGAACGCCCGCCATGACCACGGCGCCTGACACGAAGACGGCCCCCGGGCCGCGGGCCGGAACGAAACCATCTCCCGTGCGCGGCCTGGCCCTGCGCTGGGACACCGCGGTCGGTGTCCTGCTGGTGGCGGTGCTCGTCGTCGGGCTCGGGAGCACCGAGGGCTTCGGGTCGAGCGAGAACCTCGCGTTCGCCTTCAACGACATCGCCGAAGTCGCCCTCATCGCGCTGCCGATGACCCTCCTGGTCGTCGCCGGGCAGGTGGACCTGTCGGTCGCCTCCATGCTGGGACTGGGCAGCGCGCTGACCGGTGCGCTGTGGGAGGCGGGCTGGGCCTTCGAGATGATCGTGCCGGTGGTGCTCCTGGCGGGCGTCGCGGGAGGCCTCCTCAACGGCTGGCTGGTCACCAGGGTGGGCCTGCCGTCCCTGGCCGTCACGATCGGCACCCTGGCCCTCTACCGGGGTCTGGCCTCGGTGGCCCTCGGCAGCGACGCGGTGACGGACTTCCCGCAGGTCTACGCGGACTGGGCGGTCGACACCACGACCGTTCCCGGCACCTTCCTCACCTATCCGGTACTGCTCTTCGTCATCCTGGCCGCGGTCACCGCCGTGGTGCTGCACGCCACCGGGCTCGGCCGCTCGCTCTTCGCGATCGGCTCCCAGGAGGAGGCCGCGTACTTCGCGGGCATCCGGGTCAAGCGGATCAAGCTGCTGCTCTTCGTCGTGACCGGGCTGTTCTCCGCCTTCGCGGGGATCGTCTTCACCCTCAGGTACGGAAGTGCCCGCGCGGACAACGGACTCGGCTTCGAGATGCTCGTCATCGCGTCCGTCCTGCTCGGCGGCATCGACTTCGACGGCGGCAAGGGCACGCTCTTCGGCGCGGTCGCCGGTGTCCTGCTGATCGGCGTCCTGAAGAACCTGCTCACGCTCAACGACATCGCCAACGAGGTGCAGGTCATCGTGACCGGACTGCTCCTGGTGGCGTCCGTCCTGACCCCACGGGTCATCGCGACGGTGATCGAACGCCGGCACAGGCGGGCCGTGAACGCCCCCGCACCCCAGCCGTAGCTCCCCTCCCCTCCCC
>NZ_MAPV01000224.1 GCF_001700505.1 Streptomyces mutomycini | reverse complement strand
CTGGAGATGCCCCCCGGCCGGCTCGACCCCGACCTCACCTTCGAGAACTACGGTGTGGACTCGCTCGTCGTCCTGGAGGTGACCCGCGCCCTGGAGGCGGTCTACGGTCCCCAGCCGGCGAGCCTGCTGTTCGAGCGGATCACCATCCGGCAGCTGGCCGGGCACTTCGGCGCCGGGGCGCCCAGCCCCGGAATCCCCGATGTCCCCGTCCCCACCCCTGAGCCCACCACCCCTGCAGTGCCCGGACCCGCCCCGGCCGACGGCGCCGAGCGCCTGGTCGCGGGCCTGTCCGACGCGGCCGTCGACGAGCTGCTGGCCGAACTGCTCTCCCAGCGCGGAGAGTCCGAAGGAGACGGACGATGACTGCCGAGCCGTTCAGCTGCGTCGTGATCGGCGAGGAGACCCTCCTCGTCGAGTGCACGAGGCTGCTCGTGGCCCGCGGACACACGGTGGCCGCTGTGGTCTCCCCCTCCGCCGAGCTGCTCGACTGGGCCGAGGGGGAGGACCTGACCGCCGTACCGTTCGGCACGGACCTCGCCGAGCGCCTGGCCCCGCTGCGCTTCGACTACCTGTTCAGCATCGCCAACCTCCGGATGCTCCCGGCGGAGGTGCTCGCCCTGCCCAACCGGCTGCCCGTCAACTTCCACGACGGTCCGCTGCCCAGGCACGCGGGTCTGTTCGTCACCAGCTGGGCCATCCTCGACGGCGACAAGCAGCACGGCGTCACCTGGCACGTGATGAACCTGGAGGCCGACACCGGCGACGTGCTCAAGCAGCGCACGGTGCCCGTCGACCCGGCGGCCACGGTGCACGACCTCGATGTCGCCTGCTTCGAGGCGGGCGTCGAGTCCTTCGCCGAACTCGTCGACGAACTGGCCGCCGGCACGGCCACCCGCACGCCACAGGACCTGGGCCTGCGTACCTACCACGGCCGGTACGACGGCCTGCCCCGGGGCGGTGTGTTCGACTGGCACCTGCCCGCCGCCGAACTTGACGCACTGGTGCGGGCCACCGCGTTCGGGCGCCGCCGCAACGACTTCGGCACGGCGCTGCTCGCCTGCGGCGACGACCTGCTGGCCGTCCGCGGCGTGGAGGTCACCGACCGGGCCTCCACCGCCGAGCCCGGCACCGTCGTCGACGCCGCCCCCGACGCCCTCACCGTGGCCACCGGCGACCGGGACGTCCGCCTCACCGACGTCGCCGCCCTGTCCGGGGAGCGGCTCGACCTCCTGGCCCTGGCCCGGGAGCTCGGCGCAGGCTTCCCGCACCTGCCCGACGCGGCCGTCGCCGAGCTCGCGGAGGCCGCCCGCGCCGCCCACCGCCAGGAACGCCGCTGGCTGCGCACCCTGCGGTCGCTGCGGCCGGTCCTCCCGCCGAGGTTCGGCCCGCTGAACCCGGTGGCCCGCCCGGCGGGCCCGGTCACGCTGCCCGAGGCCCTGCGCGAGCGGGGAACGGATCCCGGGCGGCCGGCCCTCGCCGCCGCCCTGGCCTTCCTCGCCCGGCTCACCCGGGGCGACGAGCGGCACGTCGCCGTGTCCGTCCTGCGGGCGGACTCCCCGGCCGCCTCCCGCATCCTGGCGCCCGACGTGCCCCTGCACGTCCCGGAAGGGCTGCTCGACCTGAACCTGCCCGGCCTCACCGAGCTGATCGGCACCGCACTCGACGAACTTCCCGGGCGCACGCCGTACCGGCGTGACGTGCCCCTGCGGCACCCGGACCTGACCGGCGCCGCCCGCACCGGGCTGCCCGTCGCCGTCGTACTGCCGGGCGGCACGGCCGAACCGGGTGACCGGCCGCTGACCGTCCGCATCGACGCCGACGGAACCGTCGGCTTCCACGTGGGCGCCGGGCTGACCGCGGACCACGAGCGCTGGCTCGCCGGGCACTTCGCCGCCTTCCTCGCAACCCTCGCCGCCGACCCCCACCGCCCGCTCGGCACCGCCGACCTGCTCGCTCCCGAGGAGCGGGAGCTGCTGCTCGGCCGGTGGAACGACACCGACGAGGAGTACCCGCGCGAGGAGACCGTGACCCGGCTGGTCACCGACATCGCCTGCGCCGCACCGGACGCCGTCGCCGTCCGCTTCCAGGACCGCGTCCTCGGCTACGGCGAACTCGACGAGGCCGCCGACCGGCTGGCCCGGCACCTCGCCGGCCTCGGCGCGGGCCCCGGCACACTCGTCGGCGTCTACCTGGAGCGCTCGCCCGAACTGCTGATCAGCCTGCTCGCCGTCCTGCGCACCGGCGCCGCCTACGTGCCGATCGACCCGATCTACCCGCCCGCCCGGATCGGCCACATGCTGCACGACTCCGGCACCCGACTGGTCGTCACCGACGAGACGCTGGGCAGCACCCTGGCAGAGTTCCCGGTCACCCCCGTACCGGCTGCCATCGCGCTCGCCGCAGGCCCGCCGGCGGCCCCGCTCGACCGCTCCGACCCGGACACGCCCGCCTACGTGATCTACACCTCCGGCTCCACCGGCCTGCCCAAGGGCGTCCAGGTCGGTCACCGGGCGCTGGTCAACTTCCTGTGGACGATGGCCCGCAGGCCGGGCTTCGGCTCCGAGGACTCGCTGCTCGCGCTGACCACCGTGTGCTTCGACATCGCGGTCCTGGAGTTGTACCTGCCGCTGGTGCGGGGCGGCACCGTGGAGATCCTCTCCGCCGCCGAAGCCGCCGACGGTGTCGCCCTGCGCGAGCGCGTGGAACGCTCCGCGCCCACGGTCCTGCAAGCCACCCCGACCACCTGGCAGATGCTGCTCGCCGCCGGCTGGAACGGCGATCCGGCGCTGCGCGCGCTGTGCGGCGGCGAACCGCTGCCCGCCGAGCTGGCCGGCCGGCTCGCCCCCCGCGTCGGCGCGTTGTACAACATGTACGGCCCGACCGAGACCACCATCTGGTCCACCGTGGACCGGGTGCTGCCCGGCGAGGCGGCCACCATCGGCCGGCCCATCGGCAACACCCGCTGCCACGTCCTGGACGAGCGCGGGACACCGGTGCCGCCCGGCATCCCCGGGGAGCTGTACCTGTCCGGCGACGGCGTCGCCGACGGCTACCTCGGCCGGCCCGAGCTGACGGCCGAACGTTTCGTCGCCGCCCCCGGCGACGGCACCGGCCGCGCCTACCGCACCGGCGACCTGGTACGGCACCTGCCCGACGGCCGCCTGGAGTACCTGGAGCGGATCGACGGCCAGTTCAAGCTCAACGGCTACCGCATCGAACTCGGCGAGGTGGAGTCCGCCCTGCGCCGGCTGCCCGGCGTCACCGCCGCCGTCGCCGTCGTCCGCGAGGACCGGCCCGGCGAACGCCGCCTGGCCGGCTATCTGGTCGGCCCGGCGGGCACGCCGGACACCGCCGCGCTGCGATCCACCCTGGGCGAGCGCCTGCCCGCCTACATGGTCCCCTCGGCCCTAGTCGTCCTGCCCCGGCTGCCGCTCACTCCGAACGGCAAGGTCGACCGCAAGGCCCTGCCCAAGCCGGACGTCGTCCGTGTCGCCGGCGGCGCGGCCGCCGTCCGCACAGACCTGGAGCGGCGCATCGCCGAGGTCTGGTGCCAGGCGCTCGGCCTGGAGTGGGTCGGTGCCGAGGACAACTTCTTCGACGTGGGCGGCGATTCGCTGCGCCTGACGTCCGTGGTGGCGACCCTGCGCGAGCGCCTCGGCCTCCAGGTCACCCGCCTCGACATGTTCGGCCATCCGACCGTACGGGCGATGGCCGCCCACGTCGCCGACGCCGGCCGCCCCGCCGAGCCCTCCGCGCCCCGGCCCCGGCGCTCCCGGGACACGGCGGCGCTGGCCCGCCGCCGCGACCGCAGAGGGCGGCGCTCATGACCGGCCCACACGACTTCGCCGCACCCACCGCACAGCCCGATCCGTCCGTCTCGCCAGGGGGTTCCGTGTCCACTTGTCAGGTCTGCTCACTCAAGGCCGTCCATCCGGGAGTGGTGCTCGACGACCAAGGGGTGTGCAACCTGTGCAACCTGGACTTCGCCGAGGACCTGCTCGTCAACTACCGCTACACCAGTGAGGTGTTCACCGAGTTCCAGCAGGCGCCGCCCGGCACCGGCGAGTACGACTGCCTGTTCATGTACAGCGGCGGCAAGGACAGCACGTACATGCTGGACAAGTTCGTCAACGAGTACGGCAAGCGGGTGCTGGCCTTCACCTTCGACGTGCCCTTCGAGAGCGTGCACGCCGCCCAGAACATCGCGCTGGCCCGGGAGAAGATCCCCGCGACGTTCGTCCTGGACGCCGACGACGACAACATCAAGCTGATGATGCGCGAGGTGTTCAACCGTCCCGCGCCGAAGAAGCCCGGCAAGTACCTCGACGAGAAGCTGCCCTGCGTCTCCTGCCGCACCTTCTTCGTCCTGCGCGCGATCCTCATGGCCTACCGGCGGAAGATCCCCTACATCGCGCTGTGCGCCGACCCGCAGCAGATCCTCACCATGGAGTCCGACGTCCGGAAGATCGTGCGCGACTTCTACAAGACGTTCGGCGAGCGGCTCGTCGACACGCTCTTCGGCGGGCAGCTGGAGGAACTCCTCTTCGACGACGACGAGAACCTGCCGAAGATCGTCTTCCCGTTCATCGCCATGCGGCACGAGTACGATCCCGACCGCATCGTCGAGGAACTGCGCGCCAAGGGCCTGTACGAGTCCTCGCCGATGGAGACCCACTGCACGCTCTTCCCGCTGCTGAACTACTACTCGTTCTCGAACTTCGACTGCATGTTCTACAAGCTCAACGCGGCCAGCCACGTGCGGTCCGTCAAGCGCAACGCCTCGTACGACCGCAACACCTTCAGCATCAAGTTCCCGCGCTCGCTCGACCTCGCCGACGTGGAGGGCCGGCTCGGCAAGGTCGTCAAGGAGATCGCGGCGGGGGAGGGCGACCGCGACGAGCACGAGCGCAGCCTCATCGACCTCTTCCAGCGCATGGACGCCTCCGAGGACGCCGCCCGCTTCGTCGCCCGCAGCTTTCTCGACATGCGATCCGTCGCCGACGACCTCGGCATACGGCTGAGCTGAAACCCGAGCAGGAGAACAAGCACATGACGATTTCCGACTCCGACGTCGCCATCATCGGCATGGCCTGCCGCTTCCCGGGCGCCGACTCCGTCGACCGCTTCTGGGACGTCCTCAGCGAAGGACGCGAGACGCTGACCCGGTACACCGACGAGGAACTCCTCGCCGCCGGTGTGCCCGCCGCCCAGCTGGCCGACCCGCGCTATGTGAAGGCCGCCCAGACCATCCCCGGCACCGACCTGTTCGATTCCGGGCTGTTCCAGTTCACCCAGGACGAGGCCGAGATCCTCGATCCGCAGCACCGGATCTTCCTGGAGTGCGCCCTGGAGGCCCTGGAGCGGGCCGGCTACGACCCCGAGCGCACCGACGCCCCCATCGGCGTCTACGCCGGAGCCGGCATGAACACCTATCTGCTGCACAACCTGGGTGAGCGCTACCGGGCAGCGTCCTCGGTGGACCACTACCGGCTGATGCTCGCCAACGACAAGGACTTCCTCGCCACCCGGGTGTCGTACAAGCTCAACCTGACCGGGCCGAGCATCAGCGTCAACACCGCCTGCTCCACCTCGCTGGTCGCCGTGCACACCGCCTGCCTCGCCCTGCTCGGCGGCGAGTGCGACATGGCCCTGGTCGGGGCCGTCCACCTCAACCCGCCGGACCGGGGCTACCAGTACCAGGAAGGCATGATCTTCTCGCCCGACGGCCACTGCCGCGCCTTCGACGCAGAGGCCCGCGGCACCGTGATCGGCAGCGGCGCCGGAGCCGTCGTCCTCAAGCGGCTGAAGGAGGCCCTCGCAGACGGCGACTGGATCCACGCCGTCATCAAGGGCTCCGCCATCAACAACGACGGCTCCGCCAAGACCGGTTACACCGCGCCCAGCATCTCCGGGCAGGCCGCCGTCGTGGCCGACGCCCAGGACGTCGCCGACGTCGACCCGGAGACCATCGGCTACGTCGAGGCGCACGGCACCGGCACTCCGCTCGGCGACCCCATCGAGGTCGCCGCGCTCACCGAGGCCTTCCGCGACGGCACGGACCGTACCGGACACTGCGCGCTCGGCTCGGTGAAGACCAACATCGGGCACCTGGACACGGCCGCCGGCATGGCGGGCCTGATCAAGACCGCCCTGATGCTGGAGCACCGCACCCTTGTGCCCAGCCTGCACTTCACCGAGCCCAACCCGGACATCGACTTCGCCGCCGGCCCGTTCTTCGTCAACACCGAGAAGACCGAGTGGAGGAGCGGGACGGGCCCGCTGCGCGCCGGCGTCAGCTCCTTCGGCATCGGCGGTACGAACGCCCATGTGATCCTCCAGGAGGGTCCGGCCCGCGGCCAGGCCCCGCACGAGAGCCGGCCGGAGCTGCTGGTCCTCTCCGCCCGCTCCGAGGACGCCCTCGAACAGGCCGCCACCGCCCTCGCCCGCCATCTGCGGGCCAACCCCGGCCTCGACACGGCCGCCGTCGCCCAGACCCTCGGCCTCGGCCGCCGCGCCCACACCCACCGGCTGGCCCTGGTCGCCGGCAGCACCCGGTCCGCCGCCATGGCGCTCGCCCTCGGCGACGAGGAGCGCGTCCGGCGTGGGGTGACCGGGCGCGAGCCGAGCGCCCCCGTGTTCGTCCTGACCGGCACCGGCACCGGCGCCGACCCGGCCGACTCGGCCGAGCTGTACGCGTCGGTGCCCGCCTACCGGGACGCCGCCGACGCCTGCGCCGCCGCCGTCGAGCGCCCCGGCGAGGCCGAGGCCCTCCTCGCCGAGGACGGTGCGGTCGCCGCCTGCTGCCACGAATACGCCCTCGCCGCCGCCCTCACCGCCTGGGGCGTCGCACCGGCCGGCCTCGCCGCCACCGGCACGGGCCTCGCCACCGCCGCCGCCCTCGCCGAGGCCCTCCCGCTCGCCGAGGCCCTCGCCCTGGCCCGCGGTACGGGTCCCCACCGCGTCTCCCCGCCCCGGCTGCCCGTCGTGTCACCGCGCACCGGCCGCTGGATGACCGAGGACGAGGGGCGCGACCCCGCCGTATGGACCGCCCGCGCCGACGCGACGGCTTCGCTGGACGCCCTGCTCGACGGCACCGGCCGGCACACGGTCCACCTCACCACACCGGACGGCGAACCCGGCGGCCTCACCCACCTGCTCGCCGTCGCCGCCGAGCAGTGGGCGCTCGGCGCCGACCTCGACTTCGCCGCCGTGCACGCCGGCCGGGACATCCGCCGGGTGCCCCTGCCCACCCACCGTTTCGAGCGACGGCGGCACTGGGTGGAGCCCGGCGACCACAGCGCCCGGACCGAGGTGGCACCGGCAGGGGACCGGCTGATCGCCCGCTTCGATCCGGCCGACCCGCAGCACAACGTCGAACTGATCCGGGACTACACCGCGGAGGCGATCGGCAAGGTCCTCGGCGGCCGGCACCTGGCCGTCCTCGACACCAACCTCTTCGACCTCGGCCTGGACTCCCTGGTGCTCATCGAGGTGGTCGCCAAGCTCGGCGAGGAGCTGGGCTTCGAGGTCCCGGCCGCCTCCTTCGTCGAGTTCCCCACCATCCGGTCCTTCGTGGACAACCTCGCCGAGCTGATGGGCCTCGTCCCCGGCACGGCCCCCGGCGGCGCCGGCACCGCCCCGGCCCCGCGCACCTCCCGGCGAGCCCAGCGCGCGGCCGCCCGCCACACCGGCCAGGCCTGATCCCCTTCCGGGGCGGCGACACCCGGCCCGTGCGGCCGACGGAAGACCAGTGAGAGAGAGCAACTTGTGGACGACAAGCGAAAGCTGCTGCTGAGCCTGCTGGCCCGGGCCTCCGCCCCGGCCCCGGCGAGCGACGGCGTGGCGATCGTGGGCGTCGCCGGCCGTTACCCGCTGGCCGGGACGCCCGCCGAGCTGTGGGACAACCTGGCCGCGGGACGGCACTGCATCCGCGAGGTGCCCGCCGACCGCTGGGACGCCGACGCCCACCACGACCCGGCTGGGGTGCGCGGCAGTTACAGCAAGTGGGCCGGATTCATCGACGACGTCGACAAGTTCGACCCGCTCTTCTTCCAGATATCGCCGGCCGACGCCGAGGCGATGGACCCGCAGGAGCGGCTGTTCCTGCAGACCGCCGCAGCCGTCCTGGACGACGCGGGCCACCCCGCCGCCGAGCTGGCCGCCCGCGGCCCGGTCGGCGTCTTCGCCGGTGTCATGAACAACAACTACGAGTGGATGGGCGGCGAGGCCAACGCCCTCGGTGTCCGCACCGACGCGCACTCCAACCACTGGTCGATCGCCAACCGGGTCTCCTACACCTTCGACTTCACGGGCCCCAGCCTCGCCGTCGACACCGCCTGTTCGGCCTCGCTCACCGCGATCCACCTGGCCTGCGAGAGCATCAGGTCGGGGGAGTGCCACGCCGCGATCGCCGGCGGTGTCAACCTGATCCTGCACCCCATGCATCTGCGCATGCTGGCCGACCGCGGGATGATCTCGCACGGTGACCGGCTCAGGAGCTTCGGTGCGGACGCCGACGGGTTCGTCGACGGCGAGGGCGTGGGCGCCGTACTGCTGCGGCCACTGGAGGATGCGATCGCCGACGGCGACCGCATCCTCGGCGTGATCCGCGGATCCGCCATCAACGCGGGCGGCAAGACCGGCGGTTACACCGTGCCGAGCGCGGCCGCGCAGGCCGAGGTGATCCGCGCCGCCCTGCAGCGCGCCCAGGCCGACCCGGCAACCGTCGGCTACGTCGAAGCCCACGGCACGGGCACCCCGCTCGGCGATCCCGTCGAGATCGCCGGGCTCGTGGAAGCCTTCGGCGGTCGCATCGACGCGGCGGAGCGGGCCGAGGGACCGACGGTCGCCGTCGGCTCGGTGAAGTCCAACATCGGCCACCTGGAGTCGGCGGCCGGCGTCGCGGGCCTGACCAAGGTGCTGTTCCAGCTGCGCCACCGCACGCTGGTGCCCTCGCTGAACGCCGCCCGGCGCAACCCCGGCATCGACTTCGCCACCACGCCCTTCGAGGTGCAGCAGACCCTCCAGCCCTGGGTGCCCGCGGCGCGCGACGGCGACGTGCCGCTGCGCGCCGTCGTCAGCTCCTTCGGCGGCGGCGGCGCCAACGCCTGCCTGGTCGTGGAGGAGCACCGCACACCACCGGCCGAACCCGTCGCCCCGGACACCGACCAGCTCCTCGTCCTGTCCGCCAAGAGCCAGGACCGGCTGCGCGCGTACGCCGCCGACGTCGCCACGTTCCTGCGCGACGCCGCGGGTGCGGAACCCGCGGGTGCGGGCCGGGACGGCCTGGGCGACGCCCAGCGGCTGTGCCTGCGCGTGGCCGCCGAAACCGTCGGCGTGGCCGTCGAGTACCTGGACCTCGGCACCGACCTCGCCGACTGCGGCTTCGGCGTCCCCGAACGCGCCCGCCTCGAGGCGTCGCTGACGGCGGAGCGGGGCGGCACCCTGCCCGCGGCGGTGACCACGGCACGGACGCTGGGCGCGATGGCGCAGACGATCGCCGGGAGCGCAGGCGCCCACGCGTCGGCCGGCAATGCCTCGGGAGCCCCGGATGCGCCGGGCGCGGCAAGCACCCGGGCCGGCGCCGGTGTTGGGGTGACCACCCGCACGGCGCCAGGCCCCACCCGCCTCGCCGACGTCGCCCGCACTCTTCAGTCCGGCCGCACTCACCACGAGTTCCGGCTGGCCCTGGCCGTCGGCTCGGTCGCCGAGGCAGCCGCGCTGCTGGAGGCGTACGCCGAGGGCACGGCCGACGACCGGATCGGCACCGGCCGGGCCACCCGGGCCCGGGTCGTCCTCGGCGGCGCCGAGGGCGACGCCCTCGAGGCGGCTCTGACCCGGCGGGACCTGGCGGCGGTGGCCGAACACTGGCTGTCCGGCGCAGCCGTCGACTGGGACCGCGTCACCCCCGCCGCGGCCCGCAGGACCGAGCTGCCGACCTACCCCTTCGCCCGCAAGCGCTACTGGATTCCCGAGCCCCCGGCCCGTGTCGCCCCCACACAGCCGACCGGGTCCGACGACGCCGCCGTGGAGCAGCTCCCGGACTTCTACCGTCCCTTGTGGGTGCGCGAGGACACCCCGGCCCCCGGACCGGCCCCGCGCATGGGCCGCGTCGTCGCCCTGGTGACCGAGGCTTCCGCCTGGCTCGCCGAGGCAATCGCGGCCCGTGTCCCCGAGAGCCGTGTGGAGTCGGTCCGCATCGACGAACTTCCCCCGTCCGCCTGGCTGGAACAGGCCGCCGGCGCCGACCTGGTGCTCCACCTCGGCGGCGCCTGCGCCGGAATCGCCGAGGGCCTGGGCGCCGGCCGGGCCGCCGAACAGCTGCGCACGGGCCCCCTCTCCCTGTTCCGTCTGGTCCGCTCCACCAGCGCCGCACGCGTCCTCGTGGTGACCAGCGACGTCCACCCGGTCGCGGGCGGCACCGCCGCCAACCCCTTCGCCGCGGGCATGCACGGCCTGCTCCAGGTGGTGGCCAAGGAGCGCCCCGAGCTCCAGGTCGGCGCCCTCGACTTCGCCTCCGCCGATCTCACGGACCAGGACGCGACCGTCACACTGACCGACGCGATCCTGGCTGCGCCCGCCGACGCCACCGGCCGCACCGTCGTCCTGCGCGGCGGGACCCGCTACGTCCGCCGCCTCGGCCGCGTCACCCTCCCCGCGTCCGGCACCGTCTTCAGGGACGGCGGCGTCTACCTGCTCGTCGGCGGCACCGGCGGCATCGCCCAGGAACTCAGCCGCCATCTCGCCGAGCGCCACCGGGCCCGGCTGGTGTGGTTCAGCCGCGGCGAGCTCGGCACCGAACAGCGCGCCGCCGCCGAGCGGATCCGCGCCCTCGGCGGCGACGTCGCCCACGTCCGCGGCGACGCCTGCGCCACCGCCGACCTCGCCGTCGCCGTCGCCGAGGCGCACCGCCGCTTCGGCGCCCTGCACGGGGTCGTGCACGCCGCGATGGTGTTCGACAACCATGCCCTCGCCGATCTCGACGAGGAGACCTTCACCGCCGCGACCCAGGTCAAGACCGAGGGCGCCGCCGCGCTCGCCGCCGCCGTCGAGGGCCAGGACCTCGACTTCCTGGTCTACTTCTCCTCCGCCGGCTCCTTCGGCAGCTTCGCCGGCAACGGCGCCTACATCTGCGCCTCCGCCACGGAGGACGCCTACGCGCTGTTCCTGCGCGACCGGCTGCCGTTTCCGGTGACCGTCGTCAACCAGGGCTACTGGGGCATGGTCGGCTCCGGCGCCCAGGCCGGACTCGCAGACATCTTCACCGGGCTGGGCATCCAGGGCTTCAGCCCCGCCGCGGGCATCGCCGCCGTCGACCGCATCCTCGGCAGCGGTCTGCCGCAGGTCATGCCGATCCGTGCCGGGCGCCGGGCCCTGGAGGCCATGGGCCACGACCCGGCCCTGGACGGCGAGGTCCTCGGCGGCGGCCACCCGGCCGCCCTGGCCTCCGCGGCCGGACGGCTCGGCACCGGTGCCGCCGCCCCGGCCGCCCGCCGCGTCCTCACCGGATACGAGGAGCTGGAGGCCGTCTCCGCGCCCATGCTGCTCGGCGTCTACCAGCGCATGGGAGCCTTCCGGCGCTCAGGCGAACGGCACGGCGCCGAGGAACTGCGCGGCCGCCTCGGAATCCTCGACCGCTTCCGGCGGCTGCACGAGGCACTGCTCAACATCCTGGCCGACGCCGGTTTCCTGAACCGCGACGGCGACCTGGTCGGCACCACCCCGGCGGTCGACGGCGTCGACGCCGACGAGCANNGTCACCCTCAACCGCCTGTTCCTCCAGGCGTACCCGCGCATTCTGCGCGGCGAGGTGGGCGCCACCGAGATCATGTTCCCCGGCTCCTCGATGAAGCTGGTGCAGAACTTCTACAAGGGCAACCCGCTCACCGACTCCTTCAACCTCGTGGTCCGCGACACGGTCCGCCACTTCCTCGACC
>NZ_MAPV01000223.1 GCF_001700505.1 Streptomyces mutomycini | reverse complement strand
CCCCGGGCCGTCGCACCGGCGCGCGCCGCCTACCGCAGGGCGCACGCCGGTGCGACGGCCCGGGGTGACGAGCTCCTGCTCTCCTTCACCTGGCGGCATCTCGCCTCGATCTCCCTGCGCGAGGGCGAACTCGCGGAGGCGCGGCACGGCTTCGCGGAGTCGCTGCGCATAAGGGAGGAGCTTGGCTATCTCGTGGGCACGGCTCCGGCGCTCATCTCGCTCGCGGACGCCGAGCCGGAACCCGAGGTGGCAGCCCGGCTGCGCGCCGAGGCGGGGCGGCTGTTCCGGCTGCTGGGCGGTGTGCCGACCTGGCTCGCCCCCCGGCTGGATCCGCCGGCCCCGGAGACCGTGGAGGCGAACTGACCCGCCCGGGCCCGCCGGACGGGCACGCGTCCGGCGGGTGTGCGAGGGACCGGTGGCTGCCCGGCGAGTGTGCGGGCGAACCTGTGGCTGCCCGGCGGGTTCGGCGGGCGCCTCACGGTTCGCGGGGCCCCGCGGCCTCAGACCTCCGCGCCGTTGAAGTGTTCGCCGACGAGGGACCGCACCACCGTGAGGTCCCGTGCGATGAGGGCGTCGAGCAGTGCGATGTGCTCCGAAGCGTCGGCGAGCAGGTCGGCCCGGCGGCCGACGGGGCCGTTGACGAGCGGCCACTGGGACCGGCGGTGGAGGTCGTCGGCGACCGACACGAGCTGCTGGTTCCCGGACAGCGCGAGCACGGCCCGGTGGAAGGCGCGGTCGCTCTCCGCGTACGCCGCCCGGTGCCCCACGGCCGCCGCCGCGACCGTGGCCTCGGCCAGCGGGCGCAGCGCGCACCAGCCGGCCTCCGGGACGGTGCGGGCGAGCCGCAGCATGACCGGGACCTCGATCAGGGCGCGCACCTCCGCCAGCTCCGCCAGCTCGCGCGGGCCCCTCTCACTGACACGGAAGCCCCGGTTCGGGACGACCTCGACGGCTCCCTCCGACGCGAGCTGCTGCATCGCCTCGCGCACCGGGGTCGCGGACACACCGAAGCGGGCACCGAGCGCCGGGGCGCTGTAGACCTGCCCGGGGGCCAGCTCGCCGCCGACGAGCGCGGCACGCAGCGCGTCCAGGATCTGGCCCCGCACGGAATGCCGCTGGACGACTCGGGGCGCGGGCGGCTCGCTGTGGGTGTGCTCGCCCCGCGCCTGTCCCGGTACGCGGGCGTCGGGCGGGGTGACCGGGGACGTGTACGGCCGTGCGTCCTCACGCGCTCTGCCCTGCTCCACCGGGACCTCCTCGCACTGGCGGGCCGGCTCGCGTGCGCCGGGCCCCCTGTGCACGATAAGCGGCGCAGGCCCCAGTTCAAACACCGATCACTTCGGGTAAGGTAAGGCTTACCTGCAAAAGCTCGTGATTCGGTGGTCCCTGAATGACCGTGCCCGCTCTGCTCGCCGCCACCGCCCCGTCCCCGCTGACGGCGGCGTACGACCGTCTGGCCGAAGTCTTCCCCGGACTGCGCGCCGAGATGCTGACCGATGACGCCGCGGCACCTTCGGGCGGCGGATGGGTCGGCGCCGCCGAGCTCGCGGCCGGTGGTGCCGCGCTGGACGACTTCATGGCCTGGGACGAGGAACAGGTCCTGCGGGACTACGGCATGCAGGCGCGCCCGGACGTGGTGGCGAGCTTCGCGCTGCACCGCTACGCGTGGCCGGCCTGCCTCCTGGTGACCCTGCCGTGGTTCACGCACCGCCGGGTGCCGCGGATCCCCGTCGAGGACGTCTCCTTCCACCGGGGACTGGGCCACCTGACCCTGCGTGTACGCGAGTTCGCCTGCCTGCCCGACGACCCGGCGGCCGAGCTGCCCGGCGCCCGGGTCGTCCCGGACGAGTCGGCACTGCGGGCCGAGGTCCTGGACTCCGTGGCACAGCACATCGGTCCGGTGCTGGACGGCTTCCGGCCGCGCATGCGGCGCGGGAAGCGGGCCCTCTGGGGCATGGCGACCGACGAGATCGTCGAGGGCCTCTGGTACGTCGCCCACCTGCTGGGCGAGGAGGCGCGTGCGATGAGGGAGCTGGAACTGCTGCTCCCCGGCACCACCAAGCCGTACGTGGGCACGGCGGGCTTCCGTGAGCTGACCGGGCCGGACGGTGAATCGCTCCCCACGCGCGACCGCGCGAGCTGCTGCCTCTTCTACACCCTGCGGCCCGAGGACACGTGCGTCACCTGCCCGCGCACCTGCGACGCCGACCGCGTCCGGAAGCTGGCGGCCGCGGCCTGAGGCGGCAAGGCCGCTCACACCACCCGGGCGAGCGACCGCAATACGAACACAACTCAGCTCGTTCGAGCCGGAGTTCGGACTCAATGCACCTAACGGGGTGTTCAATCCCCCCGATAGGGTCCCCTTATCCCGAAAGCGCCTGGGACAGGCAGCATTTCAGCCACAATTGCGCCCGAAATGCCCTACCTGACGCAAGGGACCGTGCATGAGACTGACCGACATCTCGCTCGACTGGCTGCTTCCGGGCGCCGTGCTGCTCGTGGGGGTCGTGGCGGCGGTGACGGTGGTCGCACGCGGCAGACGCGCCGCCGACAAGGCCACGGCCGACGACACCTGGGAACGCAGCGAGGAGCGCCGCAGGCGCAAGGAGGCTCTCTACGCCACCGCCTCGTACGTCCTGCTCTTCTGCTGTGCCGCGGTCGCCGCCGCCCTCTCCTTCCACGGGCTGGTCGGCTTCGGCCGGCAGAACCTCAACCTCTCCGGAGGCTGGGAGTACCTCGTCCCGTTCGGCCTCGACGGGGCCGCGATGTTCTGTTCGGTGCTCGCGGTGCGCGAGGCCAGCCACGGTGACGCCGCGCTGGGATCCCGGCTGCTGGTGTGGACGTTCGCCTGTGCCGCCGCCTGGTTCAACTGGGTGCACGCGCCGCGCGGCATCGAGCACGCGGGCGCACCTCACTTCTTCGCCGGGATGTCGCTCTCGGCGGCCGTGCTGTTCGACCGCGCCCTGAAACAGACCCGCCGTGCGGCACTGCGCGAGCAGGGCCTGGTGCCCCGCCCGCTGCCGCAGATCCGGATCGTACGGTGGCTGCGCGCTCCCAGGGAGACCTTCGGTGCCTGGTCGCTGATGCTCCTCGAGGGCGTACGCACCCTGGACGAGGCCGTGGACGACGTCCGCGAGGACCGGCAGGAGAAGGAGCAGAACCGGCATCGCAGGAGGGACCAGGCGAAGCTGGACAGGGCCCAGATCAAGGCCCTGAACCGGCAGAACCGGGTCTGGGGGCGTGGCGTGCGGATCGGCCGGGAGATGGACGTCCAGGCCATCGCCCGCACGCCGGGCCCCGGCGGCCCGGCGGCCGTGGAACCTGCCACAACAGAACCGGCACAACTGCCCCTTCGCCCCCGGCCGTCGCTGCAAGCAGTGCATGGCTCGAACCCCAGGAGCACTCCGGCACAGACCATGAGCGGTGATCCCGGCACTGTCGACCTCACCACCGAGGACGACACCCAGGCCCTGCCCCGGCTCGACTCGCTGGAGCAGAAACTGAAGGACCTGGAGCAGCAGTTCGGCTGAGCGTCAAGGCCTCCCGGCATTCAGCTCGAACCAGACCACCTTGCCCAGCGCCTGGGTCGTGACTCCCCAGGAGTCCGCCAGGCTCTGGACGAGCAGCAGCCCCCTGCCGTGCGTACCGTCATCGGCGTTCGGCACGTACGGCGCGGGCTCCTGACCGGTCACGAAGTCGCGTACCTCCACCCGCAGTCGCGCGGGTGCGGACGTCACCGTGACCACGGCGCCGTTCCTCGTGTGTATGAGCGCGTTCGTCACCAGCTCGCTGAGCAGAAGCTCCGCCACCTCCGTCTCCTCCGGCCGTCTGCGGTAGCGCAGGAACTCCCGCAGCGCGGCGCGTGCCTCCCCCACGGCCGACAGATCGGCGTTCCCGAGTCTTCGGTGCAGCCGCACCGACGGGCTCTCCTGTCGTTTCGTCATGTCCCCCGCACGCACGCTGAATCGGCCTCCCTGGATTCCGTTTCATGACGTCATGTCTCGAACACCTTCACGGGATGCATGCCCCACAGCGGAGCGGTCACGCGTCCGCGGACGTCAACATATGAACGGGCGGGCGCACAACCCCGCGCGTACGACCGGCGCGTTACGTTTCCGTACCCACGGTTAACTCCCCAAAAATTCACTCGTGCTGGCGTTGACGAATGGGGATCTACGCGCGTCATCATGGTGGGCATGCGAATCCCCCCACGGATCACCACGCTCGGCGGCATCGCCGCCCTCCTGTCCGTCCTCTTCGTCGGCGGGCCCGTCACCGCGTCCGCCGCGACGGCCCCCTCGACCTCCGCGGTCGGCAGCGTCTGCTACTCCGCGCTGCCCTCCCAGGCCCACGACACGCTCGACCTCATCGAGGCGGGCGGCCCCTACCCGTACGAGCAGGACGGCACCGTCTTCCAGAACCGGGAAGCACTGCTGCCGAGCCAGAGCACGGGCTACTACCACGAGTACACGGTCATCACGCCCGGCTCCTCGGACCGCGGGGCCCGTCGGATCGTGACGGGTGAGGCGACCGAGGAGGACTACTACACCGCCGACCACTACGAGTCCTTCGACCTGGTCGACCACGGCTGCTGATCCGCCCTCCCCCGGTCCGGTCCGTGCCGTAGTCCCCCACCTGCGGCGCGGACCGTCGGACCGGCACCAGGAGAGACGCACTTGTACGCTCCACGCATGACCGTGACCTATGTGATCGACGGCTCCGCCATCACCGGACTGGACAGCTTCTGGGATGCGGTCGGCGAGGCGGTGAACGGCCCCGGCGGCTATTTCGGGCGCAGTCTCGACGCGTTCGCGGACTGCCTCGGCGGCGGTTTCGGCACCCCGGAGGACGGGATCTTCGTCATCGAGTGGCGCGACCACGCACACTCCGCCCGCACGCTGGGCCACGAGGAGACAGCCCGCCGGCTGGAGCGCCTCCTCCCCCGGGCGCACCCGACCAACAGGGCGCGCGTCGACCGGGAACTGGCCGAGGCCCGGGCGGGCCGCGGTCCGACGGTCTTCGACCAGCTGGTCGAGATCATGACGGACCGGACCCGGCCGGGGACCCTGCGGCTGATGTGACCGCGCCGCCGCCCGGTGCGGGCGTCGGTGCTGCGCCTCCTCAGGGCCGCGGCACGTTGCGGAGGTTGGAACGGGCCATCTGGAGCATCCTCCCCACCCCGCCGTCGAGCACGATCTTGCTGGCGGAGAGTGCGAAGCCGGTGACCATGTCGGCGCTGATCTTCGGCGGGATGGAGAGGGCGTTCGGATCGGTGACCACGTCGACGAGTGCGGGCCCCTTGTGCTTGAAGGCGTCCTTGAGCGCGCCCTCCAGCTGCTTGGGCTTCTCCACCCGGACCCCGTAGGCGCCCGCGGCGCGCGCGACCGCCGCGAAGTCGGGATTCTTGTTGGCCGTGCCGAACGAGGGCAGACCCGCCACCAGCATCTCCAGCTCGACCATGCCGAGCGAGGAGTTGTTGAACAGCACGACCTTCACCGGCAGGTTGTACTGGACGAGCGTGAGGAAGTCACCCATCAGCATGGTGAACCCTCCGTCGCCGGACATCGACACGACCTGCCGGTTCCGGTCGGTGAACTGCGCCCCGATCGCCTGCGGCAGCGCGTTCGCCATCGAGCCGTGGCTGAACGAACCGATCACCCTGCGTTTGCCGTTGGGAGTGAGATAGCGGGCGGCCCACACATTGCACATGCCCGTGTCGACGGTGAACACGGCGTCTTCGTCGGCGAGTTCGTCGAGGACCGAGGCGACGTACTCCGGATGGATCGGGACGTGCTTCTCGACCTTGCGGGTGTACGCCTTGACCACGCCCTCCAGCGCGTCGGCGTGCTTCTTCAGCATCCGGTCGAGGAACTTCCGGTCGGTCTTGACCTTCACGCGCGGGGTCAGGGAACGCAGGGTCTCGCGCACATCGCCCCAGACCGCCAGGTCGAGCTTGGACCGCCTCCCCAGGTGCTCGGGACGTACGTCGACCTGGACGATCTTCACGTCGGTGGGGAGGAACGCGTTGTACGGGAAGTCGGTTCCCAGCAGGATCAGCAGGTCGCACTCGTTGGTCGCCTCGTACGCGGCACCGTAGCCGAGCAGCCCGCTCATGCCCACGTCGTACGGGTTGTCGTACTGGATCCATTCCTTGCCGCGCAGCGCGTGGCCGACAGGCGCCTTCACCCGCTCGGCGAACTCCATGACCTCGGCGTGCGCGCCCGCTGTTCCGCTTCCGCAGAAGAGCGTCACCCGTCTTGCCTTGTCGATCATCCTGCAGAGCTTGTCGATCTCCTCGTCGCCGGGCTTCACGGAGGGCCGCGAGGTGACCAGGGCGTGCTCGATCGACTTCTCCGGAGCCGGCCTCGAGGCGATGTCGCCGGGCATCGAGACGACACTGACGCCACCGCGGCCGATCGCGTGCTGGATCGCCGTCTGGAGCAGACGCGGCATCTGCTGCGGGTTGGAGATCATCTCGTTGTAGTGGCTGCACTCCTGGAAGAGCAGCTCGGGATGGGTCTCCTGGAAGTAGCCGAGGCCGATCTCGCTCGACGGGATGTGCGAGGCGAGGGCCAGCACCGGGGCCATGGAGCGGTGGGCGTCGTAGAGGCCGTTGATGAGGTGCAGATTGCCCGGCCCGCAGGATCCGGCACAGACGGCGAGGGTGCCGGTGATCTGGGCCTCGGCGCCGGCCGCGAACGCGGCGGTCTCCTCGTGCCTGACCTGGACCCACTCGACGGCGGGGTTACGCCGAACGGCGTCGACGACGGGGTTGAGGCTGTCACCGACGACGCCGTACAGCCGCTTGACCCCCGCCCGCACGAGGATGTCGACGAACTGCTCCGACACGTTCTGCTTGGCCATGGGTGAGCACCCTCTCTCCTCCGGCTGTCCGTGCCTCCATCAACCCATGGTGTGCCGGGTTACGCCTCCCAGACCGCTGCGCCCGTACGGTCGTCGGCGTACCCCTCGGTCCGCAGCTGGGTGTCGGCCAGGTAGGCGGGCAGCCCGGGCGGACCGCCCGCCCAGCGCCGGGCGAGTTCCGCGGCGAGTTCCGGCTCACCGCGCATCGGTTCGGCCAGGCCGTCTCCGCAGAGCAGCAGCGTGTCCCCCGGCCGGGCCACGGAGGCGCGGAAACGGAAGGCCCCGCCCGGCGTGGGGAGCACGGGGTCGAGGTCCTGCCAGGCCCCGTCGCGGAGACGGAAGAGGCCGCCGGGCCCGATGCCGAAGAAGACGCGGGTGCGGCACTCCGGGTCGGCGGACAGCAGCAGACAGCGCAGACCGGCGCTGTACGCGGACGCTTCGAGGCCGAGCTCCGCGGCGCGGGCACGGAGCCTGCCGCAGGTGCGGTCGGTGAGGCGTTGCAGCCCCGATCTGAGGTCACCCGTGTGACCCGCCCGTATGTCTTCGGAGAGCCGGGCATGGCTGCGGGCGACGGCTCCGCCGATCCAGCGACAGGCGTCGGCGGCGGCGAGGCGGGCCTGTCCCGCTCCCCGGGCTCCGCCCGCCACCGCGACCAGGACCAGGGCCTCGTCCCCGGTGCCGAAGCGCGCGGTGAGCAGGGCGTCCTGGCGCGGCTCACCGCACAAGCGCGCGGAGTCCCCGCGCACGGACGCGGCCCGCAGGGTGTACGTCCCGTACCGGGCGCCGTCGAGGACCGTGTCGGGGACGAGGCCGTCGAGGTCTTCCGGGCCGCATTCGGGCAGTGCGGCAGGCTCGGCGTCGTACGTGGGGGGCCGGTCCCCGATGTGGCCGACGACCGGGCGGGCCGGAGGCCCGGGCGTGACCGCTGCGGCCGGTGGCTCCGGGGCCGGCGGCGCGGCGAAGGTCTGCGGCCGGGAGGGACCGGCAGGGGTCTCCCAGGGGGCGCGGCCGGCCGGCCGCGC